>CAYUVP010000001.1:0-12419 GCA_964448195.1 uncultured Candidatus Peribacteria bacterium
ACAGATACAGTACCACCTTCTTCTTCAGCTGGAGCAGCAGCTCCACCACCAGCAGCTACAGGAGCAGCAGCTGAAACACCGAATTTTTCTTCCATAGCTTCAACGAGCTCAGCGAGCTCTACGATTGTAAGTTTCTCAACGAGGTCGAGTACTTTTTGTGCATTATCTGTCATACGATTAAAATAAAATAATAAATATTATGCTGCAGAAGCGAGATCGCCAACTGTAGATTTGTTTGTCTCTTGGAGTTTTTGCTTCGCGCCATCGAAAAATCGAGCGAGAGAGCTCACAGGTGATAAGAGAGAACCCATGAATTTAGCAAGCAAGACATCCCGAGATGGGAGCGATGCAAGCTTTTTAGTAGTCTGAGCATCCTGAATAGCGCCATCCAGGTATGAACCTGTAAATACGAGCTTATCAGTACCTTCGAACTCACGTGCGAGAGTATTTACTATAGAGAGTGGTGCTACGACGTCATCGAAAGCCATAATAATGGCTACCTGACCCGGTAACATCTCATCTGCTATATCTATACCTCTGACTTCTTTTACGGCCAGCTGGATGAGAGTCTTTTTAGCGACAATCATTTTACCACTGACAGGAAGAAGTCCTCGACGTACTTTGCTTACCTCAGCGACGGTTATTCGATTGCTCTGGACGAGAGCAAATGATTTTGCGCGAGTGAGGTCTGCTTTGAGTATCGCAAGAGTCTCAGACTTTTTTGTCTTTGACACAGTCATAACAAAAAAGGATAAAAAATAAAATGTCGGTGAAACAAAAATACGCCATAAAAGGCGTATTCTCAAAAGTATAATAGTATTCTTGTGAGTTTTGCCTCGGCAGGTCTTGTATGATTTCTGAAAAAATCAATGCCTACTGTCTTCGACAACGTTATAATATGGAAATATGAAAAATTTGCAAATTATTTTAAAATGTGGTTATATGGTACTATGAAAACAAAAAAACGTATATTTTCCAGCATTTTCTTTATTATTCTAGGAGTATTTAGCGCCTCAGTAAATATGATTGCATACTGAAATAGTGGCGGATCAGGTGGATCAGGCCCAGGATGTTATGGGTGTGAATGTTTTGGTACCTGTGAGGAAACAACGAGTGGTACGAGTACTACAGATTGAGATAAGCAACAATTAGCATGTCTCCCTAAAAATTTCAAAACAATTCCAAAAACATTTGAATGAATATGTTTAGGCTGAGCATTTATATACACAAAGTCTTATGAAATTGTGGTTGGAGGTTTTATAAAAAGCTATTTTGAAGGATTTTGCATTAACTCTCTCCAAAGTGTTAAGTGTAGATATAGGCTCAATCCTGATAAATGTGCTCAGGACATATTTGTCTGCCCTGGTGGTCAAATATTAAATAGACAAGGTGCTCAATGTACTTTTCCTGCCTGTCCACAAAATCCTCCTCCTGGCTGTCCTAGTGATCAATTTATCTGTCCAGATGGTACAAGACTCGACAGAGAAGGCGAGTTATGTCTTTTCCCACTTTGTAAGCCTAATCCAGGCTGTGCTGATGATCAGTTCACTTGTCCTGATGGAACAAAGCTTAATAGAGGTGGAGCAGAATGTTCTTTTTCTACTTGCCCAGAAGTTATAAGTTGTGCTGGCGATCAGTTCACTTGTCCTGATGGAACAAAGCTCAATAGGGTTGGCCCAAAATGTATCTTCTCTAGTTGTCCTGCGGTAAATATTATCAATAAGCTCTATTCTGTAGGATGAACAACAAAATCAGGCGATATAAAACTAGAAGGAATTACAGTGCAAATATATAATATTCTTGATAAAAGCTTTTCTTCTCCGATAAAATGAACCCAGACGTCTCAAAATGGAGAATATATATTTGATAATGTAAAACCGGGAGAATATGTGGTAAAATCAACCAATACTGAATTATATATTTTTCTTAGTTCCCATACAATTAAAATAGAGGATTCTCATATAAGAAATCTGAATTTTAATGCTCTCACAAAAAATGATGTATGAGATAATGATAATACTATAAATGATATCATACAGACTGGTATTACTTCTGGTACAACCGATACTTCAATATCAGATTGGATAGATACTATTACTGGTGGCAGTGCCGGGGAAAAATTAGTTACAACACCAGAAGATAATCCATTCAATGAAGAAAATACTGAAATATTGAGCAATTTTATAGATAATGCTCCTGATAAATTTTCAGATAATTCTTTTATTTCTCTACTTGAAAAATGATATACTCTTGAGAATAAGATTTATTCGCCACTTCCTCTTTCTATCATACATAAATTAGCAAATGAAAATGCTATTTGCGGTAATAAAATCCTTGAAGACGGTGAAACTTGTGACGATGGACGGAATAATGGTAAAAAGAATTATTGTAGTTCTGATTGTCTGTATATATGAGAAATGAGATATAGTGATGAAATCGTGATAGAGGAAGAAGAATACAAAAGATGAAAAATGTCAATTATGAGTAGCATTATAGAATCTGGTAAAAATTCCGTAGATATACTTACGTCAGAAAAAACAAAAGAAACTCTCAAGAGGACTGCTCGCGTAGCAGGATACTCAATTGGCATTATAGCTTGTATACTCATAATAGCTCTTGCATGATTAAATGTCCTCATTTTCAAGGCTCACTGGAACACTTATACTGTCGTCTCTTGAGATACTTTCGAAAAAATAGGAAGTAAATTTACTATGACTGAACGATCTATTCGAAGAAAAAATAATATATGACAAAACAAAATCCTTCGGACTGGCATGAAGATCAAAGTACGTAATAGAATTTTCATAGAAAAAGATTATCTCGAACAACTCAAGTCAGTACTTATTGATAGTCTCAAACTAAAAAACCATTCTCATTTTTCAGAAAAAATACAAAGGATATTTGCAAAGAAATAAAAAATATTATATAGTTTTATTATATGACAGAGAATACTCAAACATTATTTGCACCAACAACAGAAGTTCCTGCCTTAAGTAATTGAAACGTACTAAGTAATTCGCCACTCACTTGATGATCTGGACTTGGTTTAGATATGTCTCAGAATGAGAAAGATGCGATCATGCGCCAGATACATCCTATTTTTCTCACAACACATTCAGAAGAGAAAACGCCAATACGAGACTCAAATTTTGATAAATTTCTCGGGTTTATGAGGTTGTGTCTGGAATGACTCTTGAAGCTCGTAGATATAATCGTAGATGCTCTCATACAGATTGCGCGACTTGCTGTATGGATAGTCGCCATTAGCGGTGTTTTAATTGTCGTTACACTGATGACAAATACAACTGATAAGTTTATTGGGCTCCTAAATGATTCAGTTTTTACCCCCTTATGAATCGATACACGTATTCAAAAAGTTGATACAACTAACAGGAGAGAAATGGCAAAAATCTCAGCAGATGATAATGACTCAATTGTAAATTCCGAAAAAGAATATCAAAATTCACTTTCAAATACTCCGACCACGAATAACAGAAAAATTCGGACGATAGTGAATGATGTTGTAGATACTCCTCTTGAGTAAAAACTAAAAAACTTCTCTTGGCTTACTCCCGTCTGCAGTTCATACCACGCCCATTTCCTCGAGTGCATCCATGACTCGAGCTGCTCGAGCATAGCCAAGTTTTAAACGACGTTGAAGGAGCGAAGTCGAGGCTTTCCCACTAGAACGTACAACCTCAATAGCTTGTTGAATAATAAAGTCATCATTTTCATCAGAGCTACCGTCTCCATTAATATCTCAAGGTCATTCATGTTTTTGTCCGTCAACTATTGTCATATCGTACATATTTGCTGCTGTATCTGCATCGGTATGCATCTTGATAAAATGAACTATTGCCTCCACTTCTTCAGTCTTTACAAACACGCCCTGTACTCTTTCTGGTTCCATAACTCCACTTGGTGCATACAGCATATCTCACCTTCCAAGCAAATCTTCCGCGCCAACTCTATCAAGAATAGTGCGAGAATCTATCTGAGAAGCGACAGTAAAAGCAATCCTACTTGGAATATTTGCCTTAATTAGGCCCGTAATAACATCTACGGAAGGGCGTTGAGTTGCGACTATAAGATGCATACCGACAGCTCTCGCCATCTGAGCAATACGAGCAATAGCATTTTCTACTTCTTTTTTATTACCGCTCATCATGAGATCAGCAAGCTCATCAATAACTATGACAATTGCTGGCATCTTGTCATCTTTTGAAGCTTTTGCATTAAATTCAGAAAGATTACGGGTACGAGCCTCAGTTAATAGGTCATAGCGCCGTATCATCTCTGCTACACACCATTTAAGTGCATTGAGAGCCTTATCGGGATGATTTATTACAGGCGCAAGAAGATGGGGTATGCCATTATATACGCCGAGCTCCACACGCTTTGGGTCAACCATAATCATCCGGAGTTCTGCAGGAGAGTTTCGTAAAAGAAGAGAAATTAAAAAGCCATTCATTCCTACAGATTTACCGGATCCAGTCTGTCCCGCTATGAGAAGATGTGGCATGTCTTTCATATCACAGACAATAGGATCTCCTGCGATACCTGAACCGACACACATCGCTAGTTTTGAGCTATGTTTCATAAAGATGGGGCTCTCTACAATTTCTCTCAGACTCACAACATCTCTACGCTCATTTGGTACTTCTATTCCAACAAGCCCTAATCCTGGAATTGGAGCTTGAATTCTGATGTTTTTTGCCTTTAGAGCAAGAGTTAAATCTTTTTTTAGTGCTTCAATTTTATTGAGTTTCACTCCTTCACTTGGCTTCAGACGATATTGTGTGACAGTTGGTCACACTTCAAATCAAGCCATAGCAACTTCTATTCAAAATTGCAGAAGAGTTCGTTCGATAATAACAGACTGTAACTCTATTTCTTCCCGGGTAAGTGGTTTTCATTTTGGATGATGAATCAAAAGGTCACTACGAGGATATTGCCACGAACCATGAAAAGGCTTAATGTCATTGTGTGTATCAGATACATTTTTGGTAATGATAGGGACTGTACGTGTTACTGAAGTCAATTTTTGGACAACAACAGGCTTTGAATCATTTATTGTACCTTTATTACGAATCTTCTCAAAAAAACTCTGCTTCTCTTCCTCATTTCATTGGAGATTTTTCCCAGAAAGCTTCTCAATTTTATTTTCCAATTCTTCATTACGTGTTCTGAGACGTTTTTCCTCTTTCGGTGTAAATTGCTGTTTTTTCTCTTCTTGACGGTCACGAATAGAATCAGAAAAGGTATTAAGCATATCTATTTGTTTTCTATATGCATACCCACCAACTTCACTAAATTGTGACAATATCTTTCTATAAGATACATGAAATAGTAGATAGAGCGAAAAAAATAAGAAACCAAATATGAGGGTCAGAGCAGGAATTTTATCAAACCATGTTATGAGCGGAGAATGTACATCAAAAAAAAGATTTTTTTTCTCATAAAAATTACTCCAGAGAGATACACTTGATATCCAGAAGAACAACAGTCACAAGCCTCTCCTAAGATCAAATGAACTTTTTCAAAAGACCATATGAAGTCATACAAGAAATGATATAGGTGAAAAAAACCAGCGATAGTAAGGTCAAAAAACAGGAGAAAGGAATTTCACTAAATAATCTTTCTGAGCAAAGAAAACAAGAATAGCAGCAAAAATAAGCACAAATCCAAAAATCATGGTTTGTGTTGTCTGGGATAATCAGTTTTTTTGACGTCGTGCCATAGAATTTTATGCATGTAGTATACGCAAAAAAAATGTTTTTCTAGTGACCGGACTTGTCTCGTAAGAAAAGGAGGTATAATCTGAACACTTATTCTTTTACTCAACATATGTACTCACTTAATCGAGCACAACTCATCGGAAATGTCACAGCCGATCCGGAAGTGCGAGCATTGCCTAGCTGACAAAGTGTTGCTAATTTTTCTATTGCCACAAATCGTCGATATACAGACAATGCAGGAGTTCAGCAGGATATCCCTGAGTATCACAATATTTCTCTTTTTGGGAAGTTAGCAGAAATTGCTGAGCAATATCTCAAAAAAGGGAATAAAGTCTATCTAGAAGGTCGAATCCAGACTCGTTCGTGGGAAGATCAATCAGGTCAAAAAAAATACAAAACTGAAATTATTGGCGAACAGATGATTATGTTGACACCCAAATGAGGATCCGAGTGATGATACCCCTCTTCAAACAAGGATGACTCACATGAAGTACCGGCAGTACATACATCCATTCCGCCTCAGGAAGAGAGAGTCTCAATTGAAGACGTTCCATTTTAAAAAATATATCTATAGCATAAAAAAACCTCTCCTGGGCGAGAGGTTTTTTTGAAAATAAAAAATAATTATTCTCCTGCTTTCTTTGAATTCAAAAGAGCTTTTGTACCACCTTTTTTGATAGGTACAATTTTGCATTCAACATGATGTCGAACCTCTGGATGGTTATCAAATCTTTTATACTACTTTGTTTTGTCCATATCGAGAGGATTCATCTTGATATAACCACATTCTTTCCCTGATTCTAGAGAGACGAGCTTGAATTTTTGACCTTTTCCTTTTGCCATAAAAATAAATTAGAGAGACAGAAACAATGGGATTATACAAAAGAGTATTATTTTGCAAATTTTTATTGCATTTTTATTCCATTTTTCAACATTGCTTCATGGACACTATGCGCAGCAAGACATCATTCAGCAGCCGACATAATAGTCTGTCGAAACTTGGCAGAGCCATCAGTGACATCACCAGCGGCATAAATATAATTGTTTGTGGATTTCTGATGTTCATCTATCTTGATACAGCCCTCTTCATCGATTTCCACATTTAAATCTCTGATGAGATCAACACTTGGTATAGAGCCTACAGCTATGAATACACCCTGCGTTGGAATTACTTGCCCATCTTTTGTAGTAATAGATTCAACAGAAAATTTACCATCAATTGTAGCAATCTCTGTATTGTAGAGGATTTCCATGTTTTCAGTTTCAGAAACTTTTCTTACCCAAATTTCTTCTGCGCGAGCTTTATCTTTTCGTACAAGTATTTTTACTGTCTTACAGAGCTGTGATAGATATAGAGCTTCAGTAAATGCTGAATCCCCTCCTCCCGATACGATTACATCTTTTCATCGGAAAAAATTTCCATCACATGTTGCACAATAAGAAACGCCTGCTCAGAGAAGCCGATCTTCGCCAGGTACGTCCAGATGCCTATAAGCATTCCCTGTCGCATAAATGAGAAAATCACATGTATAAACCTCTTTACGAGCCGTTGTGACTTGGAGTAATTTTGTTGGTAGTTCCTCTATTTTAGTAACAGTGTCATAGCTAATTTCTGATCCTGATATTTTTGCATGCTCTTCGAAACGCTTCATTATATCACCACCAGACTCACTAAGAGTACCAGGATAGTTCTCTACACAATGGGAGGTAGCAAGTGCCCCACCTGGTTGTGCGCCAATAATCAAATTACGAATACCATAACGACTCGCATACATACCAGCAGGCAATCCAGCCGATCATGTACCTATAATAATGAGAGGGTAATGCATGAGAATTATTTTTTAGTTTTTATGGTTTTTTTAGAAGTCATAGTTTTCTTTTTTTGGTCTTTCTCAGCCGCTATTTCTGGAATATTTTTTATAGAACTATGTTTCTGGTAATCAGTAAAAAGTGAAAAAGTGAAGGCCATACCCCAAATACTAATAACAGTCTGTAATAAAGTCTGCATAACTTGAATAACTGCATCCACATATTGTGAACTAACTGGTAAAGTTATATCGATGTACCTCAAGCCCATGTCAAGCAAAAATATACCGCCAAAGAAAATACCGATAAAAATCGCTATCAAAAGGCCGCCTAGTGCGTACAATCAAAAAGTTTTCCACCAGTATTTTCTAACCAAACTTGCGGAATTGTGAACAGCAGAAAAATCAGTTTTATTTTCAAAAAAGAAAAAAGCATAAGTAAAATTCTGAGAGATCATAGCATAAACATAGACTCAGAAAACAAAAATTGCTGCCACAACAAAGAAGTACTCATGAATAAATCAAAAGAAAAAAGAAAGACATGCTAACAAAACCCATCAAATGACATATAACGCTAGAGAAATACCAGTAGTAAGGTACTTCCATGATTGTTTATAGTGAGAAAAGAGTATCACATACGATTCTTTTGTACCGATAAAAGAATTATAAACAGCACGAGAACCAAGATAAGAACAGACAACGCTCAAGTATAAAAATCAGATAAATAAAACTAAACCGCAAATCACTCAAAATATCTGCAATGCAATATTTAACTCAAGAAGATTAATTCAAGATAAACGAAATAACGTATACAGAATTCCTCAGAGCATTACCGCTAGCAACATCGGAAAGATTGGAATTAAAACCATCTGAAAAAATGATCGTTTATCAGAAAATACAACCCAGAAAGATCTCTTTAGCAAAGAAATAAAATAAGACATAGAATTAATAATTAATTAGTGAATACCTGTATATATAAGTCTAGCTCTTTTTTTTCTTCCGCAAATTTTTTTTCTTAATTCTATAAGAATAATCGAAATAAGTATTGTCAACCCATTCTTTTTTTGCGGGGTGAAAAAATTTTCTACGCTAGGAGGCATGACAAAAAATCTTGTAATAGTAGAGTCTCCTGCAAAAGCAAAGACCATTGAGAAGTATCTCGGGGCAGATTACACAGTGAAAGCATCCGTTGGCCACATAAGAGATCTCGAAAAGAAGAAAATGGGTATTGATATCAAAAATGGTTTTGCTCCTACCTATATCATA
Source organism: uncultured Candidatus Peribacteria bacterium (assembly GCA_964448195.1). Lineage (GTDB taxonomy): Bacteria > Patescibacteriota > Gracilibacteria > BD1-5 > JAGOOR01 > JAGOOR01. Next base: position 8,810 of record CAYUVP010000001.1, read on the forward strand.
GATGAAGATAAGAAAACAGTGGTTGCTGGTCTCAAAAAACTCGTAAAATCTTCCGAAATAGTCTATATAGCTACCGATGAAGATCGTGAATGAGAGGCTATTGGTTGGCATCTCTGTGAAGCTCTCGGTCTCGACCCAAAAACAACAAAACGTGTTACCTATACTGAGATAACCAAAAAAGCCATCGAAGCTGCTCTCGCGAAACCAAGACTCCTCGATATGGATCTCGTCTACGCTCAACAGGCTCGACGTATATTAGATCGTATCGTGTGATTCGAGGTCTCCCCTATTCTCTGGAGAAAAGTCCCAAGCACTACAACACTCTCAGCAGGTCGAGTTCAATCAGTTGCTGTCCGTCTCATAGTCGATCGTGAAAAAGAAATCGAAGCTTTCGTTCCAACAGAGTCATGGAAAATGCGTGTGAAACTCGAAAAAAATGTCATCGCTGAGCTCTCAAAAGTAAAAGGGAAAGCCCCGAGTATTAAAACTCAGAAAGATGCTGAAGCATTTTTGAAACAGTTTTGAGAAGGTGCAGAGGTAAAACCGGGAGAAAAAGAAAAAACTCTCGTTGCATCGCTCAAAGAGAAATATGGATTCACCCTGGAAGATGTAGATACAAATGAGACATTTCGTATGCCAGGTGCACCATTTACGACTTCCACACTTCAACAAGAAGCAAGTCGCAAGATGGGATTCTGAGTAAAGAAAACCATGACTATCGCTCAGATGCTCTACCAAAATGGTCACATCTCATACATGCGAACTGACTCTGTAAATCTCTCAGCAGAAGCTATTAGTGCTTGCCAGAATTATATCAACACTTCTTACGGTGCTAATTACAGCATGAAGGAAGGACGAAAATTTGCGACAAAAACTGCCAATGCTCAGGAAGCGCACGAAGCGATTCGTCCGACACATATAGAAAATGACCCATCATCTATCAAACTCGATGGTGATGATCTGAAACTCTACAAGCTTATCTGGGAAAGAACAGTTGCGTCACAGATGCAGGCAGCAAAAGTACAAACAACAACGTACACTTTTGTACCAAAAAACCTCGACCAAAAATGGCAGACAAAGGGTCAGGTTATCCTCTTCGACGGATTTCTAAAGCTCTACGAAGAAGGTACTGATGATGAAGAAGAGAAAGAAGGAGAAGTCACACTTCCAATGATTGCAAAATGAACTCTTCTCGATTCTCAGCTCTTTACTGGAACTCAGACATTTACTCGTGCGCCTGGTCGATATACAGAAGCAACTCTTGTTAAAAAACTCGAATCAGAAGGTATCGGTCGTCCATCAACCTATGCTTCGACTATTTCGACAATTCAGGATCGTGGCTACGTCGAAAAAAAACAAAAATACCTCTTCCCTACTTCCCTTGCACGTATCGTGACAGAATTCCTTGAAAAGAATTTTGCACAGATGATTGATTACAAATTTACAGCCAATATTGAAGAAGAATTTGATAAAGTTTCTCGGGGTGAGGAACAATGGCAGAAAATGCTCGGGACTTTTTATGATGGATTTCATCCTCAGGTCGAAAATGCTGGAGGCTCAGAACGCGTAACTGGTGAGCGCATACTCGGTAAACATCCGAAAACAGGTGAACAAGTCTTAGTTCGAATGGGAAGATTTGGCCCCTGTATCCAAATTGGCGAGACACCTCCAAAATGAAGTGAAGAAAAAAAACCAACCTTTGCGAGTATTCCTGCCGGGGTTGATATGGAAACCATCACACTCGAACAAGCACTTGAGCTCTCTGCTCTCCCTCGAATTCTCGGTCAAAAAGACGGACTCGATGTGAAGGCAGCTATTGGGAAATTTGGTCCTTACGTCAATCTCGAAAAAACATACGTCTCCATCCCTGCTGACGCTCCGTATACTGTCTACAATATCTCTCTTGAACAAGCACTCGAGATGATTGAAGCGAAAAAATCTGGTACAGCAACAAATGCTATTCATACATTTGGTGATATCCAGGTCCTCCGAGGAAAATTTGGTCCGTATATCAAACAAGGAAAAGATAATTTCCCTCTTCCAAAAAAATATAAAGATGATCCATCTGCTCTCGATGAAGCTATCTGTAATGAGATAATTATGAAAAAACTTGCTGAAGGCGATACAGGGAAAAAGAAAGTATTTGGAAAGAAAAAGTAATTTATGAAAAAATATATTCCACTTTTTGTCGGAATAGTTATCACAGATATCCTCACAAAATACTGGGTCAATATTTCTGATCCAGAATTTTCTGTGATAGGAAACATCCTCAGAATCACACACGTCAAAAATACTGGTGTTGCCTTTGGTACTCCCCTGCCTGGGATTACATTCCTGATTCCTCTGATACTTCTCGGTATGAGTGTTTTTCTCTGAAGGTCATGGAATAAGATTTCTGAACTCGAAAAAACTGGTTATCTTATGATTGTCACTGGAGGATTCTTGAATGCACTTGAACGAACCATATTTGGCTCTGTGACAGATTTTATCAGCGTACAATATTTTTCAGTGTTTAACGTGGCAGATGCAGCTATAACAGGATGAGTTATTCTGCTTTTCTGGGATTTTCTTTTTGGAAATCGTAAATCATAAAAAGTAAAGCAAATGCCCTTGTCTTCGTCTTTCAGAGACTATACTAGAAAAGTATTCTAAAATACTATTATGACAAACATAGAACAACTTCTCGGTGCAGAAGTAGAGTCTCTACTTGGTAATTTTGTACCAAAAATATCAAAAGAATCCCTCGTTCTTCCTGGGGCAAATTTTATCCACGACTCGTTTGAACAATCTGATCGATCTGAAAAAGTCATTGAAAGCCTCAAAAAACTCTATGGACACGGAAGGCTCACTAATACTGGCTATCTCTCTATTCTCCCCGTTGATCAGGGTATAGAACATTCTGCGAATGCGTCTTTTACCAAAAATCCTCTCTATTTTGATCCGGCAAATATTTTCAGACTTGCCATTGAGGCTGGCTGTAGTGCCGTTGCAACAACTTTTGGCGCAGTAGGTATAGTGAAGAAGATGTTTGAAGGGCAAATACCTGTTATCGTCAAAATCAATCACAATGAGCTCATGAGTTATCCACAGATTCCACGTCAGATTATGTTTGGAAGTGTGCAAGAGGCCTATAACATGGGCGCTACTGCTGTCGGTGCGACCGTGTACTTTGGTTCTGACACAAGCAGAGAAGAGCTTATCGAAGTAGCACAAGCGTTTGAACTCGCTCATTCACTAGGTATGGCAACAATTCTCTGGTGTTATGTCCGCAATAATGCTTTCAAAAAAGATGGTGTAAACTATGAAACAGCCACTGATCTCACTTCACAGGCTGTTCATCTAGGCGTGACTATCAAGGCTGATATTATCAAACAAAAAATGGCTGATTGTAATGGCGGCTACAAGGCAATCAATTTTGGAAAAGAGGATAAAAATGCATATGAAAAAAACATTGGCGAACATCCAATTGATATGTGTCGCTATCAGGTTGTAAATTGCTACGCAGGTCGTGTCGGACTAATCAATTCCGGTGGTCCAAGTGTCGGAGACGATGACCTCGCTCAAGCAGTGAGAACAGCAGTGATCAATAAGCGAGCAGGTGGGCACGGAC
>CAYUVP010000001.1:12429-42255 GCA_964448195.1 uncultured Candidatus Peribacteria bacterium
GACGAAAAGCATTTCAGAAACCAATGACCGAAGGTATTGAGCTGATTCAGGCTATACAGGATGTGTACTTGGATAAAAATATTACTATTGCATAAACCATGACTCAGACTATACCCATAGAAGAGACTCTTGAAAACGCGATTCGTTTTCTCGTACCACGATTTCCTGATGCTCGCGAACTCATCAAGCCAACTGCATTCCACTCAATTCGAGTAGGTACATATCTTTATGAAAATTGATATAGTGAAATTATTTGTCTTGCTTGACTCCTCCATGACATCCTCGAAGACACTGAAACGACAGAGCAAGAAATAGGAGAACTATTTGGAAAAGAAGTCCTTGAAATCGTCTTGGCAAATACAAAAAACATAAATATAACAGACAAAGATGTAAGAAGAGAAGATTTAATAAAAAGGTGTTTATGAACTCAGGAGGCCCTTATTGTGAAATGTGCAGATATCATGGATAACTATAAATACAGAACACGTCACGGAAACATAAAAGAGACCAAAGATGCACAAAATCTTGCAAGGATGATTAAAAATGATATACCTTCTTCATTTTCTGATAAGATTTTCTGAGAGTTTTTTACTCTTGTGCTCGGTAATTAAATATTTTATGATCCTTTTTATTTTCGACTTCGATAATACACTTGGCGATGCGTATGGCCCCTACGGTGAAGGAAATATATTTCGAACCAAGACGCTTGTTGATACAGAAAAGGCAACAGAAATTTATGCAAAATATCGCAGGTGATCTGATGATATTCTCGTCTATGAGAGACTCTTAAAAGAGCTAGAAATACATCATCCAGAACAGTTTTTCATTAATGCTGGTATGCCGAATCAGCTCTTTCCAGATGTTATCCCTTTTCTAACAAAACTTCAGAGTACACCAAATGTAAAAACTGTGATACTCACTGCTGGTGATGAACTTTTCCATGAAATGAAAGTACGAATCACAGGAGCGGGTAAGCTCGTCAATCAAGTTGTTGTTACGCGCATTCGCAATAAGATAGAAATTATCCGGCGAATTATAGCCCACTATGGACCAGAAAGTACAATATTTATCGATGACCGTATTCATATGACTCCTGCAGATTTTGACACGCCTATAACCATCTATGATATGGATCGTGCTCATACAAAAGAATGAGAATTTGTGATTCATGAACTCAACGAACTTCCTCTCGAAAAACTCTTATGAACAAAATAATCGCCCTCAACTGGAAAAATACACAAACAGTAGAAACTGCTTGAATTCTTATGAAAACGGTTGAAGATGTTGTGAATATCTATCCGGATTATACGTGGATAATTTTTCCTGGTGACGAATTCACGAGTATTATGAGAACAGAAATCCCTCTTGGTATTCAAAATATATCAGATAAAATAACCCTTCCCTATTGTCTTATCTGACACATGTCCCAGAGGATTAAAGGGGTAACAAATAAAAATATACAGGAGCAAATAGAGCCCCTCATTCCATCGTCAGTAATACCTATTTTCTGTGTCGGCCCAATGAACGAAACAGATACGCTCGAATCAGTTTTTAGAGAACAGCTCGTAGTTTTGGAGAAATGGCCAAAAAATAAAGAAATTATCATTGCTTATGAGCCATGATTTGCTATTTGAACAGGAAAAACTATAACACTTGAGGACATAGAAATCATCTATGATATACTCATAGAAACTCTTAAAGAGTTTAAGAATAAGAGTATTATATACTGAGGTAGTGTGAATGATACTAATATAGCAGAAATTATAGAGATTACTGATGGGGTCATCATCGGTACAGCCAGCCAAAAGTCCTCTACTCTCCTCACTCTCTCTCGAGCTCTATGACCAGAATAAAACCACACACATGAGAACGCTATACTCACTATAAGAATAGTGAAAAACAATATGAGATTGTTTGTGTGGCAAAAAACAAGGAAACTCTCGAAGATCTCATTGTCTATCGAGCTCTCTATCCTATTCTCGATTTAGGTGAAGAATTTGCAAAAGATCCTGTTTTTGTCCGTACAGTAGAGGATTTTATGGCTATTTTACCGGACGGAACAGAACGCTTCCAAAAGGTCTAAAAGAGTTGCAAATAGACTCAAAATATGGCATTCTAGAGACATGAATACCAAAATACCTCATGTAATTATCGACTGCGATCCTGGCGCTGATGATTTTTTTGCACTTCTCTGGGCCCTCGGACTCCACAAAAAATGAATTATAAAGGTTCTTGCTCTCACGACTACTGGCGGAAATGTCTGAACCGAAATCACCTATCTCAATGCACTGCGTGCTTGTGAATTTATGAATATCATCGATGTACCCGTTGGAAAATCAGATACTATTGTGAAAAGTCCAGATGCGAGCCATATACATGGAAAAGATGGGCTCTGAAACGCCAGTAAATTTCTACCAAGAGTAAAGATACCAAAAATTTCCCTCTCCAGTGAAGCCTTGCTCGAAAAATTCATCACAAAAAAACCTGATGTTCAAATTCTCACATTTTGACCACTTTCCAATATAACAAAAGTTCTTGAGAAAGGTTTCAATCCATCAAGAATCATATGTATGGGTTGAGCTATTCATGTACCCGGAAACGTCACACCTGTTGCAGAATTCAATATTTCCTACGATCCAGAATCAGCCGATCGCGTATTTGCAAGTGACATACTCACTATTCTCATGCCTCTCGATGTCACAACACAGCTCATCTTCACACGTCACGAGATGCAAACTATTTTGAGAGGACTTACTGGGAAAAGAGCAAAATTCCTCGAGGCGTTAACGCTCCATACATTCAAAACCAATATGGCATTCCGAGAAACTGCTGGTACAGAAGGGTTTCTCGTCCATGATGCCTCAGTTGTCGCCATGCTCATCTATCCGAGCCTATTCTCTGGACAATTCCTCCCACTCCGTGTAGAAACAAAGGGTGAATTTACCCGAGGACAGACTGTCACTGATTTGCGAAATATCGCACAATCAGGTACACATACTTTCGTAGTTACCAAAGTTGACCGTGATAGATTTATGGAGTCAATGGTCCAAGATTTTCTTAGTTTTTTATAAAATATGTATCTAATAAACCTTATCGGCTGAAGTGGATCTGGAAAATGATATCTCGCGGAGAAAATCATTGAAGCTTTTTGAGCAGACAGAGTAGACACAATCCCTTATGACATGTATTACTATCCTGATGCAGAATTTCCGAAGCATCTCTATATTGATTTCGAAGGGAAAAAATTTAAAAATTTTGATACACCAGAGGCTCTAGAAACAGAACTACTTATCAAACATATAGAACAACTCAAAAATGGTCACGAGGTGCAAATACCAGAGTATGATTTTGGCAACAACCCCACTGGTAAATCTCAGAGAAAAACAGGACGAATTGTTAAACCAAAAGATTTTATTATTCTCGATGGACTCTTCTGACTCTGCCATCCTCAACTCAGAGAGCTCACCGATGTAAGCATTTTTATTGAACTCTCCGCAGTCAATCGTATGGCCCGCCGTATGATTCGTGATTGGGGTCGTGGACAAGCTCGGAGCGATATGGGAGAGCCTGGCATGGCTGATGATATTCTCTTTTATGTAACATTTGTACAGGCTGGTTACGCTAAATATGTGGAGAGTTATAAACAATATGCAGACCTCGTAGTAGATAATAATGAATGGATTCATGAGTGAGTAGAACCAAAAATGATAGATATAGTGATTAATTACCTGCGGGGTAAGTTTGATTTTCAGAAAAATTCGATAGTATAGGGTCCATGAAGTTTGACCTCCAAAATCTCGTTGAAGAAAGTAAAAATCTCGAAGCACTCCTCGCTGATGGGAGTATTTTTAGTGACCAAAAGAAGGTAAAAGAAATAATGATTCGAAAAAAACATATTGATCCAATTGTGAAGCTTTATCTCATCTATGAGAAAACGTCACACGATTTCGAAGAAGGAAAAAGAATTCTGGAAAATGAATCTGACGAAGAGCTTCGTGAAATGGCAAAAATGGAAATATCTTCACTTGAAGCAAAAATTCCAGAACTAGAAGAAAAAATAAAAATAGCTCTTATACCTCCAAACCCTAATGACGACAAAAATGTCATGATTGAAGTACGTGCTGGCGCTGGTGGAGATGAAGCTGGCCTCTTCTGAGCAGAGTTAGTCGAATGTTACCGTCTCTATTCAGCACAAAACAAATTTCAAGTAGAAACTATGTCAGAGTCAAGAAATGACGCTGGGTGAATCAAAGAAGTAATATTGAAAATATCTGGAGAAAAGGCATATTCAAAATTCAAATTCGAAGGAGGCACTCATAGAGTGCAGAGAATACCTGAAACTGAAAATAAAGGAAGGGTCCACACTAGTACAGTAACCGTCGCAGTACTTCCTGAAGTTGACGAATTAGATATACAAATTCGTGATGAAGATTTAGAATTGACGTATTGTCGTGCTGGCTGAGCTGGATGACAACATGTTAATAAAGTAGAGTCAGCTGTACGTATGGTACACATACCAACTGGAATAGTTGTAGAATGTCAGGATGAAAGATCTCAAGTAAAAAATAGAGAAAAGGCTCTTTCAGTTATGCGTGCAAGGGTCTATGCATTTGAAGAAGAAAAGAGAAATAAAGCTCTTGGAGAAGCCAGACTTGCACAAGTTGGTACAGGGGATAGGAGTGAAAAAATCCGTACTTACAATTTCCCGCAAGATCGTGTCACAGATCACCGCATCGGAGAAAATTTCTCAAATCTTCCCTCTATCATGCTCGGCAACATAGGGGATATAGTTGTAAGCCTAGAAACACACGAACAAACCCAGAAAATAGCACAAGCATCAGGTGTTGATATTGCTTAGTTTTCTATAAATTATATAATCTTTATATGTTTGAATTCCTCAAAAAACCAATTCAGCCAATCTGAGAAACAGAATCGTCTCATCGAGACATCCCGATAGAATCAACTGAGGACCCTCATGGTGAGGACGTCGGGCAGATTGCTGTTGATATACTAGAAATACACGAATGATACCTCATCATAGCCCCTCTTGCCGGAGTACCGAGAAGTGATGTCGATGTAACCATTTCGCGGAATGTTTTGACCATATCAGGTAATCGACCTGAACCAGAAGTCTACAGTGAAGCTTTTAAGATACCAGTAAAAGAATGTTTCTACGGTCCATTTTCTCGCTCAATTATCCTTCCAGAGAACTTAGCCCTTGATACTATACGAGCAACGATTGAACGAGGAATGCTAATAGTTACTATCCCCTACCTCATCGTCGATGCCCGCACAGTAAAAGTAGAACACATAGAAGATGGCGAAGAATAATATTTATTACTATGTTTTTTAATAGAAAATCAAAAGAAAAAATAAAAAAAATGGATATCTTGATCACAAGCATCGTGCTCAGTACTATTATTGCTTGAGCTTTTTGACTCAAGAGTAAAAAAGACGATCAGACAAAAGAACCTTTTTGGAAAAAAATAGTCAAAATATTTTTATGAAAATAAAATATATATTTATTGTTTTAGCTCTTCTATTCTCTGCCTTTTGTTTTTCTGAAAGTGGAAAATGTACCTATTTAGAAAGCAATAATGGCTTTATTAATACGCCCAAGAATTCATTTGGTTATTATTATAATATTCAGCTTTGCAAGGAATTTGAGCCCATCACTGAAGATGCAGTAAAGTATGTGCAATCTATAAAACAGACTAAAGGAAAAAATATACGTGAGGTAGTGACGGAAATAGGCAACACTCTCTGTCGTTGATCATTTGGTGAGTGCGGAGAGAAGGCATTTTATGATAGATATATGGCTGCCTGTGAAACTGCCCGAGAAAATGCCAAAGAAGATCTAGCAAAGTATAAAAAAATAGATAAAAAGGCTCTTACTATTCCTGAAAATGATGAAATATACGCCATGAGTTTCACAAAATGTGAGCCTCTTGCAAATTCCTTGTTGGAAGTTTTTAAAGATGTAGCAGGGCAAGAAGCGGCAAAATACCATGATAAAATAATAGAATCATCTAGTGGTAAATATCTCAAACCGTCATACGAGCTCATGCAGAAGCTCAGCAATACAATGGGGACTATCATTAAAAAAATTGGATCCACAGCTCGCTCATTTGAATGATTTATTAGAAATGTTTACAATACCTGATTTACTACAAATTAATGACTGCGCAAAAAGTAGAAGCAAAAAAACATTTGTGACAAAATTTCCTCAGAAACACTGATATTTTAAGAAAAATAGTATGAGAATCTTCATTGTTATGACTTCATGTCGTAGAGGTAGGGCCTGGTCCTTGAGATCTAACAGCAGAAATTCTCAATAAAAATCCTGACTCTCTTTCTGTGATTGAAATTGATAGCGACATGATACCTCTCCTTCAAGAACGCTTTAGTAAAGATCAAATTGAACTCTATTGGTCTGATGTTCTCAAAATCAATATTTCCAAAGGAAATACTTCCTCAAATAAAAAGAATACTTTTTTTCAAGTTCATAAAGAAATAAAGGAGATAATAATACCGGAGTATGAATTATACGGAAACATACCTTATTACATCACCTCTCCAATTATTTATCATTTTTTCTATACGGTTAATTTTCCCCCAAATAAAGCAACTTTTACTATGCAAAAAGAAGTGGCGGAAAGAATACTTGCACGAGACGAAAAACATTCTGTTCTTTCTGTGAGCTGTCAGCTCGTAGCTGATGTGGAGAAAGTTTGCGATATCAACCCTCAGTCCTTCTATCCTGTACCAAAAGTGTGGTCTAGTTGCCTCAGATTTACCCTAAAAAAAGATGTCTCAATACAGGATTCACGGGAAATTATAAAAATAGTAAAACAAGGTTTCTCTCAAAAACGTAAGAAACTTATGTGAAATCTCTCACAAATATACAGTAAAGAAAAACTTATGCAGATTTTTCATAATATACGTATAAGCCCTGATGCACGCGCTGAAGATCTAAAAATAGACAACTGGAAAGAGCTTTATACTCAATTGGGGCATTGCGAATAATAATAGGCACTCTCTTCTTGGTTTTAGACTCAGAGTTTTTCTCGAAGTGAATAAATATCATTCGAGAGTCTTTGATCTTTTTTCATAAGTATTTCAAGTTTTTTGCAAGAATACATAACTGCTGAATGCTCTCGACCATTAAATATATTGCCAATTCTCTCGTAAGTATACCTGAGTTTATTCTTGAGGAGATACATAGCAACTTGTCTCGGTATCCTGAGATCTCGGCCACGATTTGCTCAGAGTAATGCTTCGACCTCTATGCCAAAGTATTCACTAACTCAATTGAGAACCTCCTGATAAGAAACCGATCGAAGTATATTTTTTACACTTCCCTCTTTTTGTCCTATGTGAGAATGTTTGATGCCAAGACGTGTAAGCCTAGAAGATATTGATTCAATAGTTGGCATGCAACCATCGAGCTCATATTCTGCAATCATTTGATTAAGAATACCTTCTATCTCACGAACATTTCTTCCCATGTTATACGATATATATTCTGCTACTTCTTGTGGTATTATGAATTCTCTTTCTCTCGCTTTTTGTTGAATAATAGCAAGTCGGGTCTCAAAATCAGGAGCATCAATATCAACCATGATTCCACAATCAATCCGACTCACTAGACGAGGCTCTATTTCTACAAGTTCTTTTGGAGGACGATCAGAGCTGAGAAATATCTGTTTCCCTGCGTCATAGAGAATATTAAAGAGTGTGTACATTTCCTCTTGTGTGCTCTTTTTTCCTGCCAAGAATTGTATATCATCAACTAACAACACATCTATTGTTCTAAAACGAGCACGCATCTGGTCTATCTTTCTATCCTTTACTGCATTGACATACTCTGATACAAATTGATCAGAGGTAATATAGACAACTTTTTTTTCTGGGAATTTCTTTTTAATCTCTAAGGCAGTTCATTGGAGAAGATGAGTCTTACCAAGGCCCACTTCAGAATAGAGGAAACACGGATTATAATTTACTCCTGGCTTACGAATAACAGCATCGCAAGCAGAATAAGCAAGTTGATTGCTTGGTCATACTACAAAATGCTTCAAATCAAAACGAGAAGAAAAGCTCTCCTTTCATGCATATTTCTCGACAGGTTGGCTTTCTTTTTCTTTTTGATTTGCTCGAAAAGTTTTACGACAATCAATTACCTGTGTATATGACACATTTTCAATTTGAGCATCGACTATGATGTCTACTTTTTTAATGTTAGGCCCCCATATTTCCTGAGCTGTAGAATTAAGAATATCACCGAAACGAAAACTCATGTTATCTCGTATAAATGATGAAATAACACCAATCACAATGATGTCTGTTGATTGTGATACCAGACTAATTTTCTGAAAATAAGTCAGGAAATCTTGTTTTCTCATACGTTCCCCGAGGAGTTGAGAAAACTTCTGAAGTTGAGCAATGTCGGAGAGCGTTGTCATATGTACCCATTATCATATTGCCACTTTTAAAGTCAAAGAAAAAAAGACTTGATTTTCATTAAGTGAGTTTTTCTCTTTTGCTAAGAGGTTAATAGAAAATTGACTTAATAATATATAAATCAAAATATTGTATTCTGTATAAATATAGTAATTAACAATATATCAAAAAACTAGCTTTTTCACGCTACTGAACACAAATTGTATACTAAAGACTTAAAACAAAAATATATCATTTTGTTTTGATGTTTTTAATGAGCGTGATGATCATCGTGATGTTCCTCTGAATCATGTGAAGTAGGAGTTAATTCAGGCTGTACGTCAAATGTTTTCTTTCAGAATATTTGATTACCTTTGGCATAAACAATTCCTCCGAATAATACTATACGGCTAATCCAGTGAGAAAAAAGAATCTTGTAAAAACCAAGAAGAAATCAAAAGAGTAAAATAAAATAAGATTTATCTGTCACCCAACCATAAATAATTGAATTTTTTATATAAGGGAGGTTGTCAGTAAATCATTTCAATATAACTGTTTGTCATAAGATGCCATCTACAGCAAAAAGTAGTCTAAATAGTACAATTCCAAAGATCACAAAAAATGCAGAAAGAATAAGTACTTTAACAAAAAACCACAATGTATCTCTTACAACTCACGCCACATTCAAACCAAGGGTCATAGGAGTCACAAAGAAGAGCATAATGGTTAATGACTTTGAGACCCAAAGAAGGATATCTCTATGGTCGACTATCCAATTTCCGAAAAATACATTTCGAGTTAGATCTGGTGCAACAAGTGTCATCTGATATATAAAAAGATAACAACCTAGAGCCAACAAAGCTCCAAATAATCATTCATAAACTTTATGAGGACCAACAAGAAAAAAAATAATTAAACAAATAATATATAGTATAATAAACAAACCATCGGCAGAGGTGGTAATACTATCAAACATAAATACTAGAGTGTATTAGGAACAGTACCGCGAAGACTAAAAAAATGAAAAGCAAGAACTACGCAAGCGCATAAAAGTACAAAGACTCCTATCATAAGTACCGTTGAAATGAGTTTTTCCTTCTGATATTTTCCCTCTATATCATTTTTAGTTTGGACGAGTATATCCATGTCATGAAGTCGGCTCGAATTAGCTTCCTCTAGAGCAATCATTGCTTTTTTGTGTTCCAATCTTGGGACAGTATTTGTCATTTCTGATTCCAATCTTCCGAGCTTGAATGTGAGCTCCTGAATAAGCTGATCTTTATCTCGAATAACAGTTTCGAGCATTCGTAATATCTCATTTTGCGCTTCACGTGGATCGTAACCAATACTTGGAACGACTGTCGGTTTTGGTGCGAGAACTTCGTAGTCCGTCTGAACCCCTCCTCACTTTACCTGTGATACATCTTCCTTATGAAGCATGATTACTTTACCTTCACGTTTAGTACGAATTTTACCAGAATGAATATATCTATCAACAGTACGAGTTGAGACACCTAGCATCTTAGATGCATCGTCGCGAGTGAGTGTAAAGACCATAATAAATCTAAAAATATGAGTATGATTCTACCGGGTGGTTTTTCTTTGCAAGTGAAAAAACTTGCAAAATACAGAAGGTCACTGGAGTATGTCTTCACAATGTCTAACATCTGAGTTAGACTCTATAAAAATATTTCTATAATAGGGCCATGAAAAAGAAAATTGCCATTATTTGAGCAGGTCCAGGATGACTCTCGGCTGCTATGCTTCTCTCACAACAAGGTCACAAAATAGATATCTATGAAAAAGATACTATTATTGGTGGTCGTAATTCACGACTAACACTCGCCGAAAAATATCACTTTGATGTTGGTCCAACTTTTCTTCTTATGAAGCCTTTTCTCGATGAAATATTTGAGAAAACAGGGAGAAAATCATCTGACTATATTGATTTTAGACAGGTCGATCCGATGTACGATCTTCACTTTGCAGATGTTTCTGTCTCAATGACAAGTGATCATCAGAAAATGCGTGCCACTATAGCAAAACTCTTTCCGGGAGAGGAAACATGATTCGATAAGTATCTCGCCTGTGAAGATAAACGCCTAGAAAAAATGTACCCTTGTCTTGACATGGACTATAGCAAGTTCTCGAGAATTATAAAAAAGTGGAAACATCTCCTCGAAGTTATCCCCTATCTCTCGCTCGGTAAATCAATCTATCAGGTCTTGAGTGGATATTTCACAACAGAAGAGCTCAAGCTCTGTTTCACCTTCCAAGCTAAGTATCTCGGTATGTCGCCATGGAGCTGTCCAGGGTTTTTCTCGATGCTCGCCTATGCTGAGCACAAATACGGTATCTATCATACAATAGGATGACTCTCTGAAATATCCGAGGCTATGGTAAAAGTAGCACAGGAAAATGGTGCCATTCTCCATCTCAAAACTCCAATTAAAAAAGTCATAACAAAGAATGGCGTAGCAACAGGTGTACAATTCGAAACAGGTGAAATAGAAGAGTATGACTCTGTTGTTGTCAACGCTGATTTCGGTACTGCTATGACACAACTCTTCGATGAAAAAGATGTCCGAAAATATTCAGCAAAAAAACTTTCAAAAAAGGGATTTTCTTGTTCGACTTTTATGGTGTATTTGGCACTCGATAAACTCTATAATCTCCCGTTTCACTCTATTTATTTTGCAAAAGAATATCGAGACCAGCTTGATAAAATCCATCACAACAAACCAATTGGAGACAAGGATTTCTCATTTTATGTTCGTAACGCTTCGATTATCGATAAAACTCTCGCACCCGAGTGACACTCATGAATCTATATACTCATTCCTATGTCTAATCTCAGATCTGGTGAATCATGGGAAGAATCACAAAATACTATATGGTATGAATCAGCTCTCAAAATGCTTGAGACACGTGCATGACTCAGTGATATCAGGAGTCACATTGTTGCCTCTGAAACAATTAATCCAAAAGATTGGGAAAATCGTGGAGTTTATATGGGTGCGACTTTTAACCTCTCTCACAGTCTCAATCAAATGCTCTATTTCCGACCTCGTAACGAATTTGAATGTATCAAGAACTGCTACCTCGTTGGAGGAGGCACGCATCCGGGAAGTGGACTTCCGACCATATATGAAAGTGCAAAAATAGTGGCAGGAATTATTGAGAAAGCATAAATACCATGTCTTTATTCTCCTTTTTCTGACTTATCTATCAGATATTTATAGACAAAATTCCAAATCTGGATTCTATTCGTCAGAAGTGACTTCTTGCAACAAAAATCTGACAACTCTATGCGCTTCGTGCTGATTTTATCGGTGTTGAACGAGCGAATATCCTCACACAACTTTATGAGAAAAACTTCGATACGACAAAAATAAATACCCCCTATTCTTTTGAGGAGAATTTTCGGAATCAATTTGAATCAATAGATGGTGTAGCTTTTTCTGAAGCAAGTATAGGAAAGGTTTATGGTGCCAAATGGAAATGACGTGATGTAGTTATTAAAGTTATTAAATCTGATTTTCGAGAGAAATTTATCACTGACGTGAATCGACTCAAAAAATATTTCAAATTCATGATTTTTTTCTATCCGAAACTCGCACGAGTGGCTGACCCTATTGGTACGCTCGAAGATCTCGAACGCATGACGCTCTCTGAGCTCGACCTGAGGAATGAGATAAAAGGTGTCTCGGTGCTCAAAAAAACACTCGATAATCACAGAGATTTCATCAGAAAAACAGTATCACATGAGCTCACGTTTCCAGAATGTATCACGGAACTCTCAAGTGAAAAAATACTTGTCTCCGAACGATTAACTGGTTCATCTTTTCGAGAACTTCTTGATACTGGCACGCTTCCCTACCCTGTGCTCATCGATTTCTTTTTTCAGCATGTTTTCTGCATGCTCCTCGATGGTTATTTTCACGAGGATATCCATAGTGGTAATATTTTCTTCCAGGATAACAAAATATATCTCCTCGATAATGGTTCTATTGGTTTTGCCTCAGAAAAATTACGTCATGGACTGACAAGCTTCTTTTATAATCTCACGCATGACAGAATAGCAGAATCAGCATTATCTCTCATCCTTATGGCAGAAAATTCTGAACGAAATAAACACAATTTTTCAAGGTATGAGAGAGACTTTTGTAAGCTCTACGGAGGTTTTTCAAATAAAACACTACGAGAGCTCTCACTCACACAACAAATGATGGCATCCATAAAGATGGCAGTCCACACTGGGTACACATTTGAACGTGGTATGTATCCGATTATCAAGAGTTTTATGTATCTCGATGGTATGGCAAGAACATGTAAACCAGACACAAAACTTATGGAGGATGTACGACCTCTTATAGAACGTTTTTGCGAATATAGTTGATACAAAGCATAATATTTCTATAATCACGGGGTTTTTTAAATAAGTCAAAATGTTCATCGATGCTGTAGACGTAAAATTCCGTGCAGGAAATGGAGGAAATGGAATCGTTTCTTGGAGACGTGAAGCCCGCATTGCCAAATGAGGTCCATTTTGAGGTGATGGAGGGAGAGGAGGCGATCTCATTGTCATAGCTGATCCGAATATTAATACTCTCTCAGATTTTCGCTATGTAAAAGAAATCGCTGCAGAAGATGGTGAACGTGGTGGAATACAACTCATGCATGGTGCTAATGCGTCAGATAAAATAGTCAAACTACCTGTCTGAACCCTTATTTATGACAAAGAAACAAATGAGCTGCTCCATGATCTCGCAAGAGAATGAGAAACGGTAAGACTCTGCGTAGGCGGTCGAGGGTGATATGGAAATGCTCACTTTGTTGCTGCCACACGTAGAAGCCCTTGTTTTGCTGAAAATGGAGATACTGGCACAAAAATCGCGGTACACCTCGAGCTCAAGCTCGTCGCAGATGTCGGTATCATTGGTATACCTTCTGCTGGTAAATCAACTCTCATTTCTTGTGTTACCTCTGTCAGACCAAAAATTGCAGACTATCCATTTACGACCCTCATCCCAAATCTCGGAGTCATGGAATATAAAGGTCAAAATATGGTACTCGAAGATGTACCCGGATTGATTCCTTGAGCACATAAAGGCGAAGGTCTAGGAATAGAATTTTTAAAGCACATAGAGCGTACTCGTGTTCTCTGTCATCTCCTCGATGCAGGAAAATATGAATGATGCATCACTGACTATGACGCTATTCGCAACGAACTAGCCCTTTTTAATCCAACAATGCTCGAAAAGGTAGAAGTAATAGTTCTCGCAAAATGCGATCTGCTCGATAGCGACATGGTAGAAGATCTCAAATCTCAGATAGAGAAAAAAACAGGGAAAAAAGTATTTCCTATTTCTGCACCGATTGGTGAAGGTCTCGAGGCTCTCCAAGATGAACTCATAAAACATATTACCAAAGTTTCCTCTGAGGTGAAAATTGATGAAAAGACGATTATTGACCTCCATGATAGAAGGGACGATAACGAATATGTCGTTACTCCTGAATGAAATTACACATACCGTGTAACTGGCATCCGTATAGAACAAATTGTCCGTATGACACCAATGAAGTACCCTGAGGCAATTGATCGTGTCTGGGATGTCATGGATAAGAGAAAAATAACAAACGAAGTGATACGTTGTGTTATCCGTGAGTTACCAGAAGATGATGATAGAAAAAATCTCTGAGACACCTCGAGTCTTTGGTATACTATTGAATGAAAAATACTCATCGGTGACTGCGTATTTCATTTTAGAGACTATAGGTAGTTAAATCTTGCACACAATTCCATTGCACTGCATATTGCGCTCTAGAGACTTCCTGCAGAGTTTACCATGAACGACATCATAGATGTCTCATGGAGCTGGAGCAGTAATAGTTGTTTCTTTGAGGTTTTGGAGCTCTTTCATCCCTGATGTAAGTGCATCCATACCTTCCTTTTCACCATGGACGAGAAATATCTGCTTTGGATTACCACAGTGTTCAGCAAATTCTAGGAGTCATTTACGGTCAGCATGTCCTGAAAAAGCGTTAAAAACAGCTATCTGCATCTTCACTTTTTTGACTTCATCAAATATAGTCACCTCTGTAGCACCTTCGAGGAGTTTTCTTCCGAGAGTATTTTCTGCCATGAAACCAATAGCGAGAAGGAGATTTCTGCTATCTTCGATATTATTTGCTACATGATGAACAATTCGTCCATACTCTACCATGCCAGAGGCAGCAATTATGATAGCTGGATAGTTGATACGATCGAGGCCTTTTGATTCTTCGACACTTCGTACAAATCGTACCCCTTCTCCTTCGAGAAATGGGAAAAGTCCTTCATCTTTAGCTTCTAAAACTTCTTGATCGAAACATTCGGGATGAATCTTGAAAATATCAGTCGCTCCAGTAGCAAGTGGTGAGTCTATGTAGATAGGGAGCTTCATGATTTTCCCTTGATGCATCAAGAGCCTCAGGACGTAGAGGATTTCCTGCGTGCGCTCAACAGCAAATGCTGGGATAAATATTTTGCCTCCTCGATCGACAGTATCATTGATCACTTTTGTGAGTTTTTCTTCTATTTGTGATATTTCATCATGAAATCTATTTCCGTAGGTAGACTCAGTAATCAGAATATCCAGATCTTTCAATTGAACAGGTTCACGGAGAATTGGGAGATGTTTACGTCCGAGATCACCGGTGAAGCCAAATCGAATATGTTCACCTGTTTCTTCATCATCGATTTCCCATTCTTCGAGAGCAGAACCGAGAATATGACCAGCATCATGAAAAGTCATAAATACGCCCGTATGAAGTGGGATTTTTTGTTCATAGCTTACTGATCGGAATTGCATAATAGCTGCTCTCGCGTCTTCTTCTGAATAAAGAGGCTCTATAGTTTTTCCCAGCTTACGTGAGAGATGCTCGGCATCATGAGTCTGTATACGTGCTGAATCCTGTAACATAATAGAGCAGAGATCTCGAGTAGCATGAGTACAATATATAGGTCCAGAATAACCATTTTTAACGAGAAGTGGGATAAGTCCTGCATGATCAATATGAGCATGTGAGAGGATCATAGCATCTATCTCATTTGTTTTGAGTGGGAGAAATCTATTTGCCTCATCAGATTCACGACGACGACCTTGAAACATGCCACAATCAAGGAGAAATGTTTTGCCATTAGCACGGAGGATATGTTTTGATCCTGTCACAGTTTGTGCAGCACCGACGAATTCTAGTTGCATACAGATGTTTTAAAAATAACATAAATATCCTATCAGATAATCGCCATGGTTGCAAAGAAATGAAGACGACTTTATGAAAAATAATGTGAAAAAGAAATTTTTAAGACATTTTTCTCCAAAACTGACATTTTTCTGCACCATTCATGAGATTCTTTTTGTTCCAACCCTTTTCATTCTTTGGAAAAAAATCAACAGGAGTTATAACCCCACCAGTCAGAGCATTATTGAGAAATATTTTTTCGAGGTTTTCATATAATCATTCGAGGTTTTCATCTCATAGACGTTTTCCGTATGGAGGATTGGTAATCAGGTGAGCAGATTTTTCATAAGCGACATTTTGCATGTCTTCTTCACTAAATTTTATAGTATCAAGCACTCCTGCCCGTGAAGCATTTTGACAAGCAATATCAATCATATATGGATTAGAATCACTTCAAAATATCTCATAAGATTTATCATATTTTTTCATACGTGCTTCATCGATGACTTGTTTATGAAACGGTAAATCGTACCAAGGGAAATACAAATAATCAAATTCTCTATTGAGACCGGGAGCAACGTTTCTTGCTATCATAGCAGCTTCTATCAGAAGAGTACCGCTGCCACACATTGGATCATAGAGGGGGGTTCGGAATTTCCATCCACTGAATAATACGAGAGCAGCTGCGAGAGATTCTTTGAGAGGTGCCTCCCCTGCTTCAGTACGATATCAGCGCTTATGGAGAGCATCACCTGATGTATTTATGAGGACATGAAGCTCATTATTGACGAGAAGGAGAAATATCTCTATTGGATGAGAATGTTCATTTTCTTTCCAGTAATCATCCCCATTCATGAGGGATCGAATAATGGCTTTCTTACCGAGAGATTGCATGCTCGGGGTATGTGTGACGTTAGAGCGATTTGTCGTCGCTGAAACCAAGATAGGCGTACCTACAGGTATCCATGGCTTCCAATCAATTTCAGCTACAACAGCAAAAAGCATTTCCAATGATGTCACTTGTATTTTTTCAACCTCTATATAGATACGATTTGCTACGCGCGACCATATATTTGCCTTTGTGAGAGTCAACATATCACCCTTGAAGGCAACTAACCTATCCTGTCCGTAGGTTATTTGGATATCCTGGCGTTCTAGTTCACTTCTTACGAGAGACTCAACTCCGTTGATACAAGTTGCAAGAAAATTTGTCATATTGACTTAAATTAATTATATATTATAATTTTATAATGTTACTTTGCCCAGATCTCATACCGGAAGAAGAAATATTGAAAAGCTATGAAGCTGGAGAATTTACTTATTCAGACTTAATGGAATATAATAGGAGAAGAGTTTCAGAAACAATAGACACAAGTGAAACTGTAGAGAGTTTAGTGAATGAACTAGAAAGGCAAGAATTACAAAGAACAAATAAGGCGAGAAGGATAAAAATGACTGTACCAAAATCCTGAAGATGGAGGTTTATACGTATTGTCGAAGATTGGGATGACCCTTATGGTCAAAAAAAGTTGAAAATAATGCAATCACCTACTGGCAAATTTTTCTCTTTTCCTGCCTAATTTAAACAATTGAGTGGTAATGAATCAAGATTCCACAGTGAACCATGATTTACCTCTAAAACATACTGTGCTGGAGCTTTCGAATGATACATCATGGGATCTTTTGTTTCATTTTCTGGGCGCATATTTATAACTTTATCCACGAGGTTATTATTTTTATCGTAAAAATATATATCAAGCGGAATAAGCGTATCTTTCATCCAAAAAGTCTGATTTTTTTCAGAGCGAAAGACAAAGAGCATACCACAATGAATACAGAGCTTTTTTCTTCACATGAGTCATTGTGCATATCATTTATTCGTATTGACGACTTCTAAATTCCACATACCAGATGATGTTGGTATGCGACAATGGGTTTTGTGTCATTTCCAAAAAAGAAAAGAAACAAAAAAAATAAATAAGAGTGCGGCTAATAAGCTCAAAATCTTCATATAAATCAATGTATCGTCATTTTTAGAAGTTGCAAGAGCTTCTATTTGGATTTCCATAACTTATTTTTATAATCGGTCTATGCTCTCAATCTACAATACACTTTCTCGAACAATCGAACCCTTTAAACCACTCAAAGAAAATAAGATAAAATTCTATGCCTGTGGTCCGACTGTTTATAACTACGCACATATCGGAAATCTGTGTTGCTACACTTTTGAAGACATCATAATTCGGTCTCTCAGATTTATCGGTTATGAAGTTGATGCCCTCATGAATCTCACAGATATTGATGATAAAACTATCCGTGACAGCCAAAAAGAACATTTACCATTAAAAGCTTTTACCGAACGTTATTCAGATTTATTTTTCGAAGATCTGAAGAAACTCGGGGTGATAAGCTTTGAGAGATTTAAACCTATCTCAGAGCTCGTCCCTGAGATGATTAATATAACTCAAAAACTCATAGAAAAAAAACATGCGTATATAAGTGACGACGGCTCTGTTTATTTTGATATAAAGAGTTTCAAAAAATATGGCAACCTCGCTCATCTCGATACAAAAGGTATGAAAGCAGGAGCTCGGGTCAAACAAGATGAATATGAAAAAGAAAGTGTCAGTGATTTTGCGCTCTGGAAATGATATGACGAGGCTGATGGTGAGAACTTTTGGGATGCACATTTTGAAACAAGTGAAGGGGAAAAACTTCTCAAAGGTAGACCTGGTTGGCACGTCGAATGTAGTGCATGCAACCTCTGGTGACATGGTGAACAGATAGATATTCATATGGGCTGATGTGATCTGATATTTCCCCACCATCAAAATGAGATAGCTCAAACAGAAGCAATTACGGGAAAGACTTTCTCTACCTATTGGATGCATACAGGCCACCTACTTGTCGATGGTAAAAAAATGAGCAAATCACTCTGAAATGTTTATAGAATGAAAGACCTCGAAGAAAAATATCCTGACAGAAAGAATATTCTCTATCGTGCTTTTCGTATGATGTGTCTTCAAAATCGCTATCGTGAAAATTTCAACTTTACTTTTGAAAGATTGGAAGGTGCCATGACAACAGTTATCGGAATCGATAATTTTCTCAAGCGTCTCAAGACATATACCTCAAAAAATACAAAGATACGTAGAGAATTCCGTACAGCTATTCTGGAATCCATGCAAAATTTTGTACAAAGCCTGGAATCTGATATCGATACGGTCAATGCTCTCACTGAAGTTTTTACTCTCATTACAACAGTGAATAAAGATATGGATACTGGCTCATTTGGGACAAAAGAAGTTTGAACCGTCATAGACCTCTTGAAAAATTGGGATATGGTTATGGGTGTCGTTGATTGGTCACTCCTCGAAGATGCCATTATCCCAGAAAATATAACCACTCTCGCCCAGGACAGAATCGAAGCAAAAAAAAATAAAGACTACGCTCGTTCTGATGAGATAAGAAAAGAAATAGAAAATGCTTGATTTGTATTAATTGATACAAAAGAGGGCTTTGTTCTTGAAAAAAAATAAATATGTATCTCTTTGTTGACACTTTATCTTCCTCTAATTATCTCGCACTTTTTGATGAAAAGAGAATTATTATTGATTCGACAACGTGGATTGGTAAACAAAAAGAATTTGATATGCTTATCGAACAGATTGATTGTTTTTTGGCGAATAACAACCTCTCATATGAGAAACTTTCGGGCATAGTAGCAATTATCTGACCTGGTGGTTTTACTGGAACAAGAATCACATCTCTTGCTATTAACTCTATTAATTTTAGTTTCAATACTCCTCTTTTTTCACTCACAGTGGGTGATTTTTTCTCACTCCAAAATGCCCCACTTCCCTGGATAAGCCCACTTACAAAAAAAGAAGTAATAATTTGGGAAGAGAATATAGCAGAAAAATATAAAATCATACCCATCGAAAATATCGAGAGCACAATTGTCTCTAGTCTCACATCTGTTGACTTCACCGACAGCAAGATTAGAATGATGCCAGCAAATAACTATACAAGCGTTATTAAAAATCTTTCGCTCCATAAAAAGGTAAAACGAATTCAACCTCTCTACGCAAAAGCTCCGAACATAACCCCTCAAAAAACCAATGCCTCACTCTGACTCTAATCTTGAAATAAATGGGAAGATTGTATGCGTATGAATCACGCTCGAAGCAAATGAACATCTTCATCTTGTTATACGAAAACATTGGATTATTTTAGCACACACTCTGGCATTGCTTCTCCTGTTAATATGATTATGCGTTTGAGTCTACACGGTATGAGAGTTGTGACGTGTTCCAAGTGTATTTGTACTGACAACTATGTTTGGTATGGTTATGATTGGAATTCAATACATATTTGTACACTGGGTCAACGATGAGCTCGATATTTTGATCCTCACGAATAGACGAATTATAGCACTAGAACAAATCAAATTTCTCGATAGAAAACTCTCTCAGGCAAGTATCGATCAAGTGCAAGAAGTAAATGCTGCTACAACGGGTTTTCTCTGAAATGTACTTCATTATGGTAGTCTCACTATACAGACAGCTGGTGATGCCTCTGATTTTCATCTCGACAAAATTAGCGAATCCCTCGAAAAATCTCATATTATTCATGGCTACATCGATGAATATCGCCAAAAAATAGAGAAAAAGTAAATTATGTCTGAAATAAAACTTCACGAAAGTTGGAAAAAAGTCCTCCGGAATGAATTTGAAAAAGAATATTTCAAAGTACTTTCTGAATTTATAAAGAATGAAATTATTGCTGGGAAAATCATCTATCCTCATCCGAAAAATATCTTTGCCGCACTGGATAAAACACCCTTTGAGAAAGTAAGAGTCATAATCCTCTGACAAGATCCCTATCATGGTCCTAGTCAAGCGCATGGGCTTTCATTCTCTGTGCAAGAATGAGTCAGGAATCCTCCATCACTCATGAATATATTTAAGGAAATTCAGTGAGACCTCGGTATTCCAAGTCCAAAAAATGGCGACCTGACACGCTGGGCAGAACAAGGCGTTCTCCTTCTAAATACAACACTCACTGTCCGTGCATGACAACCTATGTCGCATGCTGGGAAGTGATGGGAAACGTTTACAGATTCAGTAATTCATACACTTTCAGAAGAACGTGATTTCCTCATATTTCTTCTCTGGGGAAGCCATGCACAAAAAAAGAAATCACTCATTGACACAAATAAACACATTGTCCTCGAAGCACCACACCCCTCTCCCCTCTCAGCACACCGTGGCTTTCTCGGTTGTGGTCATTTTAGCAAAACAAATACTCTCCTGAGAGAGCAGTGATTGAGCGAAATTCAGTGGTAAACTACTACTCAATTTCTCTTATTTTTTGGAGCTCTAACAAGTGTCTATAGAGACCACTTGATTCTCGCGCGAGATCAGCATGTTTCCCAGACTCAACAATAACTCAGTTTTCGAGGACAAATATCTCATCACAATGTTTAAGCGTAGAGAGTCTATGTGCTATAACTATCGTTGTTCTGCCCTTTGCTATATCCCAAAATGCTTTTTGTATAACTGACTCTGACTCGCTATCGAGATGAGAAGTTGCCTCATCAAAAATAATAATTGGAGCATTCTCTAAAAACACCCTTGCTACGCCTACACGTTGTTTCTGGCCTCCAGAGAGTTTTACGCCTCTTTCACCGACTATAGTATCGAGACCTTTTGGGAGATCATTTATAAAATCTATAAGTGCTGATTTTTTCAGGGCTTCTTTGAGTTCATATTCTGAAGCATTTGGACGACCGTAGATAATATTATGGCGGAGTGTATCATTGAAAAGTATGGTCTCTTGTGGAACGATACCAATCCTTTTCCGAAGAGAAGATTTTGTAATCTTGGAAATATCAATTCAATCTATGGTAATTAAACCCTTATCGATATCATAGAATCTCAGTAACAATTTGATCAAGGTGGTCTTCCCTACACCTGAACGACCAACAAATCCGTAGGATTTTCCAGGCTCTAAATTGAGACTTAAATTATGGAAAAGCTTTTCTCGTTCATTATATGAAAAGTCCACATTATGAAATTGGATACCATCTTTACTTGAGCTATTATCTAGCATATTCCATCTATCTTGTAATACCTTTTCAGGCCTATCTGGTACAGTATTTTTGGTTTCAAGAAGTGCAAAATAGGGCTCCACATCTGTGAGATATTTTGTTATATTTTTCCATTCCAGAGCCAGACTAGCCATGCGAGGAAGAAGTAATGCCAGAAAGGCTGTAACAGAAGTCACTTCACCTAAACTCATAATTCCTAAAAAATAAGAATTTAGAGAAATCCAAATAGAACCTCCGAGCAATAGCGTCAATAAAAATGCTACTCCATATTCGAGTATGAGATATTTATTGACATATTTTCGCTCTATAACTCTGTCATATGACGTACGTGCGAAAAATTTATCACGTTCTGACTGTTCTTGCGCAAAGAATTTCACTGTATCAAAATTTGTGAGATTTTCCACCTGAACACTACTGATAGCATTAGCAGAATCTCTGAGAGCCTTTCTTTCTCAACCCTGGTAAATACTAAACCAAGAAATGAAAATAAAATATACAAGAGATATAATGACAAAAAGGATTGCAATAGAAGGGGAAATTTGAGTTAAGAAACCACAGATAAGAAATACATCGATAACAGTTGGGAGGGAATAATAATGTATATCAACTGCAAGCTTTGAAAAAGCTCCTTCCCCTTGCTTAAGTACACCTATAATACCTCAGCTAGATTTATTTGTATGAAAAGCGAAATCCAATTCCTGCAGATGTATAAATACTTTTTCTTTCATGCTCGTAACAGCGCTCCAACATCAATTACGATTTGTATAAATAGTCGCCCCTACGTGGACGAGTAGTTGAGAAAAAACATAGCTTGCCACTATTTGTACAGAAATTGTACTTGCGAGTCATTTGTCATTATTCTGAAGAGCATCCACTAAATGTCTCAGAGAGAAATTTGCATATTGCATGAGCAAAAGTCAGACAAAAAGTACCCCCAATCCCCAAAAAAATGAAGGAGCAAGAGGGATTAGATATCAATAAAATTTTCGCCAAGTTGTAAGAAGTCTCATGCTTATGGTATCCCCAACAGGAATCGGACCTGTATTTGCTCGTTAGGAGTGAGCTGTTCTTCCATTAAACTATAGGGACACATCCGCCATTATAGAGAAAAGATAAAAGATAAAAGAGAAGAAATTTGAATTTTTAGAGAATTTTTCACTATTTTTGAGAGAAGTCTAGTAGCTTTGGAGGTTTTTCAGGCTTTCCATGTTTTCCCTTGTGAGAAAATGGAGTATGATAGTCTTATTATAAACATGTCTCTCGAACTCATTTTTCTTCTCTTTGTACTTGTAGCTTTCCCTACTATTGGGATAGTATTAATTTTTCTATTCAAGAAGAGTGTCGATCAAAGACGTTGCCTCGAGAAAGCTCATCTACAAATACTCATACCCCGTAAAGACTCAGATGCTGATGCAAAACAAGATAACTCAAAAGACTTCAAAGACTATATAGGCCTGATGGAACAACTTCTGACTGCTATGAGTTCTCTCTATTCAGGGAAGATTTTTGGGAAACTCCGCGGACAACATACTTTTTCGCTTGAGTATATTTCTTATAAGAATCAACTCTACTTTCATATGGTCGTACCTCGTAAATATCAAGGACTTGTTGAAAAACAAATAACGAGCTTCTTCTCAGATGCTGTTATCGAAGAAGTAGATGAAATTAACCTTTTTGAAGGTGAAAACCTCCATTATGCAACAGAATGCCTTACTCTTGGTCACAATTATATATTTCCCATAAAAACACATCAAAAACTCGAATCTGATCCTATCAACAATATCACTAATGCTCTCTCAAAGCTCGACGAAGATGAATCATGCATGATACAGATTATGTTACGGCCAACAGACAATCATTGGCAAAAACATGCGAGCAAACATGCGAGTCACATGCAAAAACATGGTCATCATAGTGGATTTAGCCCTTTAGATATCATACGTGGATTCATCGACTTCTGGAAGACTGACACAAAAAATGAAAATAAATCGGAAGAAAAAGAAGGTCCGAGTGCTCTCGAATCAGAAGAGGTAAAACTCATCGATGAGAAAAGTAAAAAGATTGGTTATGACACTATTATACGGGTCATGACTGTCGCTCGTGATCATCACGAATGTGAGATGCAAATGAAAAATATCATGTCTTCTTTTGAACAGTTCAAGAGTCCAGATACAAACTATTTTCATGATTCGCACGAGCATGCTAGTGCCCGTACAGTGAGAAATATACTGTACAGAACTTTTTCACGACCTGGATGGAAAAAATGGAAGTCCATGATCCTCAATGTCGAAGAAATAGCCTCTCTTTTTCATTTTCCTCATTCAAAGTATAACCTCACTCCAGAGATTAAATGGCAAAAATTCAAAATCGTCAAAGCACCTGATAATATTCCAAAAGAATGAATCCTCCTCGGGCATAATATTTACCGAGGGAAAAAAGTCCCTATTTACATGAAAACAGAAGACAGGATGCGACATTTCTACGTCATCGGTCAAACTGGTACAGGTAAAACAACCATTCTCGAAGCTATGGCACGGCAAGATGCAAAAATGGGACACGGATTAGCAGTTATGGATCCTCACGGAGATTTTGCAACTGGGATGCTTCCTCACATACCACGTAGCCGTGCTGATGATGTTATATACTTCAATCCGAGTGATACGGCCCGTCCTATGGGCCTCAATCTCCTCGAAGCCCACGATGCAGAAGAGAGAGAATTCGTGGCACAAGATGCAACAAAGATGATGATCAAACTCTTTGGTAACGAAGTATTTTGACCACGTCTCCAGGATTATTTTCTCAATGGTGTTCATACGCTCATGGAATATCCTGGCGGCGGAGCTCTCACAGATATAGTGAGACTCTTTACTGATGAAAATTTCCAGATGGAGCGCCGCCGTACTCTCCAGAATAAAATCGTTAAATCATGGTGGGACTATACCTACGCTGCCATGTGAGATCGTGAAAAGAAAGAAATGATACCCTACTTTCAGGCTAAATTTTCTGGCTTCATAACAAATGAGCTCCTCCGAAATATTATTGGTCAGACAAAGAGTTCTTTCAATGTAGAAGAAGTCATGAATACTGGAAAAATACTCCTCATCAATCTCTCAAAGGGTATACTTGGAGATCTCAACTCCAAATTACTCGGTATGATATTTGTGACAAAAATTCAGGGAGCAGCTCTTGCAAGACAAAAGATAGAAAAAGAACTACGCAAAGATTTTTTCTTTTATATGGATGAGTTTCAGAACTTTGTCACCGATTCTATTGAGTCCATACTCTCAGAAGCTCGTAAATATCGTCTTTCCCTCAATGTGGCCCATCAATACATGTCTCAGCTCGAGCAATCGGACGCTCTCACAAAAAGCTCAGTCAATCTCAAGAATGCTATATTTGGTAACGTAGGTTCTATGATGAGCTACAAAGTAGGCGCAGAAGATGCTGAAAAATTGGAAAAAGAATTTGCACCAAATTTTTCAGGAGGTGATCTGGTAAATATGGATAAATTCAAAGGTGTTATGCGACTCATGATTGATGGACAAGTATCCCGAGCATTTAGCAATATACCAGAAAATATACACCTTGAAAAAGGTGACCCCAAACTGATGCGTGCTTATATGGAGCTTTCTCGTCTTAAATATGGCCGCGAAAAGGAGTTCGTGAACCGTGAAATACTATTTCGTATTGGTGCCCCGTAAGTCCAATAAAATTTATGAGAAAAAAAACCTCTACATTTATTTTATCTATAATACTCGCTGGAATAATAACTCCGGTTTTTTCACAAACACTCACAAAAGAAGAAGAGAAGCTCTGATATAATCAATACAAAACTTGAGACTATTCTTATTCGTCTAACGTATCCAATCTCTGCCTCTGACAACGATATGGTGGAGACTATTGGAATTTTAATACAAGTAAACAGCTCGTAGCGGTACACAATAAAGACAAATACCCAGACCTATCTGAGACTGGAGGGGTTAGTCTCGATGATATACAAAAGATATATCTCAAAACAATGGATAACATCATGAATTGTGCGGTCTTAAAGTCCAAGTATACTCTTCACAAGAAACTAATAGATGACTATAAAATTTCTGAAAAAGCGAAAAAAGTCCTCGAAGAAGCAAATTCAATTATAGAAAAACAACTAGCAGAAGAAAAATGTGTCGCACCGAGGGATGGAGATAAAATCTACAATCAGAAAGATTTACTAGATTCCATGAGCTACGAACAATGTGTATACAATATGTATCTCTTTTATTACAAAAACGTTTGTGAAAATAGCCTAAGCACATGTCTTGCTGGGAAAACCCCCAGAAAAGCATCAGAAGTGGCTGAAATTTCTGGCACAGAAAGAAATAAACTCAGAAATGAGAGAGAGATTTCACAACGTGCTTTTGATACAAGTCTCACTCTCTATGAAAACTTTGAACGAACCTATATAGCACATGTCATACTACAACTCATAGAAGTAGAGCTCACTGAAGATAAGAGATTTATAGGGATTACTATGAAAGCCATTCAGCAATGGATATCCCTCGCAAAAAATGCTCAGAGAAGTACTGGATCTCGTTAAATACAATTTTCTCTTTACTTCACAAAAAGATACGCTATACTAGGCACATCGTCAGTGTTACTGTTTTATTAGTGGTTTTTCCGCGAAAGAGGAGTGCAAGGTCGATACTTATTTTTTTCTTTTTTCAGTTATGGGCAAACGCCTTTTTGTCGGAAATCTTCCGTATCGTGTTACAGCAGACCAGCTCCGAGAAATTTTTTCTCAGAATGGTGAAGTAGTTGATGTATTTATCCCTCTCGATCGAGAGACACGACGACCTCGTGGTTTTGCTCTCGTAGAGATGTCTACAGATGAAGAAGCAAATGCAGCTATCGCAGCTCACAATGGTGTGACTGAAATCGCAGATGATCGTGGCCCTCGTGTTATCACTGTTAATGAAGCTCGTCCAAAAGAAGAGCGTCCTGCAGGTGGTGGTTTCGGTGGTGGTCGTCCTCCTCGCCGTGAAGGTGGTGGATACAATGGTGGTGGTGACAGCGGTAATCGCTGGTAATTCTCTCAATTGAATCATCTCAAACTGCCCCTCCTGGGGCAGTTTTTTTATAAAAACAATGAATGTACACCTCCCTAATCTTGAAAATCTCATAGGAACAATATCATACATATACTTTATTTTTTATCCGCATTAGTATGAAGAAAACGCCTCTCTTACTCTCTATCTCTCTATTTGTACTCCTTACAAGCTGTACTCTTTCTCAGAAAAATACTGCACCTGTACCGACACCTCCTGAGCCAAATTTAGTAGCGCCAACAGAAGAAAAAACAACCATAAAAGAAGTTACTACAGATAAAAATAATCAACCTAATACTTCAGCTACAGTAGCTGCGACAAAATCTTTTGTTTTAGCAGATGTCTCAAAGCATAATACTGGTGCTGACTGTTGGCTTATACTTGATAACAAGGTTTACGACGTAACTTCATTTATCGGGAAGCATCCTGGTGGAGAGGCTATCCTCAAAGGTTGTGGAAAAGATGCAACAAAGATGTTCTCACGACACCCAGAGAGCGCAAAGGCTATGAAAGAACAATTCTATATCGGTGATTTCAAAGCATAAATCTCTACGTCTCTCTCAAAAAATCCTCCCATGTGGGAGGATTTTTTGAGATAAATAATATGTAGAATTATTTACTCATTTTTTCAGCAATTTTTGGGAGGAGATTGTTGAGTCCGTCAATAGCACGAAGAGTCTCAACTGGGACCATCCAAACAGTCGTATTAGATTGATCAGATGATATATCGTTGATAGACTGAAGTGTGCGAAGATGGAGAGCATGGCAGCAGCCTGAGCAAGCTTTTCCGATGCAAGGAGTTCACCTTCTGCATCGATAATCTTTGCACGTTTTTCACGTTCTGCCTCTGCCTGTTTACTCATCGTGCGTTTGAGAGATTCAGGGAGATTGAGATCTTTCAATTCAACAGAATGAATATTGACGCCCCAAGCCTCAGATTTTTCATCGACAATCGTTTTTATTTTTTTACTCGCTTCTTCTTTGTTTGCGAGGAGTTCGTCGAGTTCAAATTGACCAACGATATTTCTCATGGTAGTCATAGCAAATTGCATGATAGCATATTCGAGCGCTCGGACATTAACGACTGATTTCATAGCATCATCAATAGCGTAGTAGAGAACAGCATTGATAGTGAGAGAGACATTGTCTTTACTCATTGCTTCTTGTGAAGGCACGTCCACAGCACGTTCACGCATATCTACTTTCGTGCAGGTTTGAATAAAAGGTATAATAAAACGAAGACCTGGCTCAGCTGTGCGAGAATACTTACCAAGAGTAAATATGACACCTTTTTCATACTGATCAACAATACGGATAGAGAGACTCAGAAATACTACCAGAAAAATTAATGCTGGAAAAAGCGAACCTATGAGGAGAAACAATGAATCCATAAAAAATAACTTAAGAATAAGGCTTTACTATTATAATCAGACGCTTACTTTGTCCATCTAACCTACCACCTTCTCCATTCTGAGAACGACCTCTATATGATGCGTGTGGGGAAACATATCAACAGGTGTAATATCAGTAACACGATACTCCCCGTTTGGAGCTATAAGACCTATATCGCGAGCAAGAGTAGAAGGATTACAACTGACATAGATAATTTCAGCCGGATTGAATTCTCGTAGAATACCTGGTGCATCTGGATGCATACCTGCACGTGGCGGATCCACTACAATGACATCTGGAGACTTCCCTTCTTTTTTCCAGTCTTCGAGGAGTTTTTCTACAGGGGCATTCACGACGGTTACGTTTTTGATATTATTTCTTGCAAGGTTTCTAATATTATCTTCACTCGCTTCTGGAACAATCTCGACAGAATAAACTTCTTGAGACCGACCCGCAAGAACCATTCCAATCGTACCAGTCCCTGCATAGAGATCAAATACAACAGGATTCTCAGTTTTTATCATATCAGCTGTCACACGATACAACTCTTCGGCACCAAGTGTGTTTGTTTGGAAAAAACTCTTCGGACTGATTTCAAATTCGAGATCAAAAAGTTTTTCTGTAATAGTTGGAGTTCCAGAAATATGCTCAAAATTTCCCTGCACAACATCGGCATTACCAGTATTGTGGAGGAGATAAGCTGAAGTAATAACTGGAATGTGTGAAATGAATGATTTCAGAAACTTTTTAAATTCTTCACGCTGAATCTCACCAAGATAAAATGTATTTACAGAAACAATCACCATGGTCTCCCCCGTTTTCTTGCTTCGACGAATCACGAGGTGACGCCAGAAACCAATATTAGTCTTCACGTCATATGTTGGTAACCTATTTTCACGAGCAAAAGCGTCAAATGCACGAAAGATATCATTCACGATATCGTCTCCAAGAACACAATATGTACAATCAACGATACGATCAAACTGACCTGATTCGTGAAAACCAAATCGATACTTATCGTCTACACCCTCACGAGCAGAAATATACTTTCACCAGCTAAATTCTACCTTATTTCTATATCCATAGATTTCAGGAGACGCAACGATTGGATGCCATATAACATCTTTTACCATGTCTGGAGCATGTATAAATACCTCCCGAATTTGTTTCTCCTTCATTTCGAGTTGTTTCTCATGTGGGATTGGGAGCCATCGACAGCCACCATAAACTTGAAAATTATCTGGAAGTTTTGCTTCAAGCGGAGATTTTTTTACGACTCTGATAAGTTGTGATTCTATACGATTTGACCTATTTTTGAGGACACGGACATCAACTGTGCTCTCAGGAATAGCACCCCCAGAGATGAGTATTTTTTTTCCTGATACATCTGTGCCCAGACCAATACCTCAGAGAATGAGTTTTTCGACGTAGATATTAGTGAGTATGGTTCATTTCATGAGAAGCTGATAATATATAAATTATGAGGAGTATACGAAGAAACATATATTTACGAAAATTTTTTGACACAATCACCTCTCTCACTACAATGCCTCTACTTTGTATGCG
>CAYUVP010000002.1:0-9975 GCA_964448195.1 uncultured Candidatus Peribacteria bacterium
AGATCTGAAAAAGCGTTAACTTTAAAGTTAACGCTTTTATTTTACCCATCAGAGATAGGCAAGGAGAGCATTGAGTGCCTTTCCGCCAGTCATCTGAATCTCAATAGACATTTTGAATGCCATAGAAAATCAGTTAAAAAATAAAAGAAGTTTAAATACACTTCTAGCATGATTATTTTATCTAATTTGGCATGCTGTCGAATTCTATTTGATTAAAAAAATAGCTTACTATTCTTTAAAATACACAATGTGTACGCACCACAGAGAGTATACATTTCCTATTTTTATGACAAATATATACAAATAATTATATTATTTATAATATATAATTTTTGGTAATTTTATTTTCGTAGAAAATCCAATATATCCCTTCCTCCATTTGGTGTTGGCCAGCTGTGAGGATCGCCATTGTAGCCTGTATAGCCTTCGCATCAGACTACTTCATTCCCAGTAGAACATTTATTGTACTTGGTACACGTAAGAGAGCCGATTTGGATGTTTTCTGTTGATGATTCGTCACATTCGTTCACTTTGAGGCGAGCATTTCTAGCACTGATACCTGAGGCGTATGACGAGAGATGGTCGTTTTGATTTTGGAAAAAGAGGGAGGGGACTGGTCAACTACATGCTCCATTGAATCCTCCTGAACCGACGACTGCGAGACCACTGATAAATTCACCTCGTAGACACGCGATGCGCTGTGCCATCCATCCACCGAGAGAGTGACCTATGGCGTAGACTTGATTTCGATTGATACAATAATTCTCTGATACTTGTTTCAGTATAGCATCGATGAAGGTCATATTTTCTTTTTCACTCCATGAAAAACTATTTCCAGAGCTTGCACGGAGGGCAGCAGGGTAGGCAACTAGAGTGTCTAATTGACCCTTCTGAAGACCCATATATGCCTGTACTTGATCTTTGCTATTGGTTCTCCCGTGAGTAGCAATGGCGAGAGAATATTCACGATTATTTGAATATCAGCTGGGGATGTAGAGATTGTATTTTCGTTCTTGTCAGTTGATAATGATAGTATTTTCTCCTGAGATGAGATTTCCTGAAGTGCTACACCCTGTGCTTTTATAGGAGATAGGACTATTTGTGCGCTTGAATTCTTGGAGCCGGATGATGAGGTCAGCTGTTTTACCACGAGAGATTTTTGTACTGGTTGTGTAGGTGTGTGTTGCCATGATATGATTACTCTCTGAGAATTGCTGGAGTCACTCATACCATTTCTCTCCTGTTGTTGCTATCCCAGTTTGAAATGCTTTATTGGCAAATGCTAGAGCTTCAAGAGTAGTCACTGAGTCATTTGGTTTAAATTTCCCATCACTAAAACCATTTGCTACACCGAGCTTATTGGCAGCACAGATATAGCGATGATACCAGATGTTTGGATCAACATCTGGGAAGCATTTCTCAGTACCTATCTCAGGAAGTGTGATAGCGCTCGCTCGCAGTAAAATTGTCAGTATTTCGGCCCGCGTGATACTGTTTTCGACGCCGTAGGTTCCATCTCCGTAGCCATTGGTAAGTCACTGATTCTGGAGATTGAGAACAGAGTCACGATACCAAGAATATTCTATATCTGTAAAATCTCCAAACGTAGAGAGACTCACGCAGATAAGACTCAGGGTGATAAGCTTTTTCATAAAGTTATTATTTTTTTGTATTTTTAGGTGTCTTTTGAATTTTCTTTTCGATTTCTTCTACTCGTTCCAGTATTTCATCTTGTTCTTTTTCTTCTTCTTCGATGACATTGACGAGTTGTGATATTTTTTTCTCACTTCGAAGAGCACGAATAAAGCCACTGGTCAAAATACCAGTAGGAAGCGCTACAAGACCTACGCCAACTATAGCCAATATCATAGCTAGGCTACGACCGGCAAATGTCATCGGGTATATGTCTCAATAGCCTATAGTCGTCAATGTAATAACTGACCACCAGATACCATCAAAAATATTCTTCACATGAGGATTGATGCCATTTTCAATTGCGTAAAAGAGTACACCAGATATGAGAATACATTGTATGGAGAGGATAGCTATTATCATCATCTCGTACCATATCTCTTTCCCCATATCATGGATGAGTTTCATGACTCGAGAAGATCTATAAAACTGAAACATGTTGAGGATACTCGTAAATCGTAAAATACGCAATATAACTATGTCTGCATCGTGGAGATTATGTGTCCATATCATCAGAAATAATGGAGCAATAACTATTATATCAATGATATTGAGAGGATGAATCAATGTCAAAAAAGCTGCTTTTACCGGTGTGTTTCATTCGTAGTTCTGAGCTGAATACCACATTCGATAGAGAAATTCTGCGAGAAAAGCTGCCAATATTGCGATATGAAGTGAGAGAAATATTTTTCTTAGCTCATCAGTCATTATACTGTCTATCGATTCTATAATTGTGAGTGTAATACTCGTGATCACGAGCAGGATGGTCACCATGTTAATGGTGAACTGAAGTCTTTTTTCCGATGAAAGCTGAGAAAAAAACATAGGTTATATATTTTTAGAGATAGATGAAAAATTGGTGTCTACAATCAATATTTTATGCTGATTTATAGAGTTTATTTCAGTGCTCGAATGCTTCAATTATTCATGAATCTATGATATCTTTTAATCATTTTTCTGCAAATGTGTCGAGAGCTTTTTGTGTTATACCTCATTTTGAGGCTACATTTTGGATTGATTCTGTAAAATTTACTCATTCTTTTTTTGAATATAGGGCAGAACCGAAAAAGAGATTTTCAAGAGTTTTCTTTGCTGATTCAGTACCTCACCCATGTTTTACCCAGAGTTCTTCAAGTATTTTTGCAAAAATAAAAAAATAGGCTGGACCGCAACCACTTATTGTAGCAAGCTCATTGAGTTCATCTTCTGTTTTACAGTTTACAATATTTCCTTTTGCCCCAAGAATATCTAAAAACCAATTTAGACTTTCAGATTCTTCATTTTTATAGATAAGAGTTGTACCATAATTATACTTGAGAAGTATATTTGGCAGTATGCGGAATACTTTTGCAGGAGTATTTATCTTATCAATTTTTACTCAGCCAAGAGGTGATACGATTAAAGTGTTTTTGTCATATATAGTTAAATCTATTTCATTCAATTGTTGTGGTTTGATCCCAAGAAAAACTAGGGCAGGTTTTTCTGCTGCTCCTATTTGTACACTATATTCATCAGCGATTTTCTGTGCTCATTGTTTACTTCCTGTAATGATATAGATATCTTCATTTTTTATACCTTTCTCGAGAAATAATTCGAGAAATATTTTTCCGAGTTTCCCGCATCAGATAAATTGAATATTCATGAGAAAAAACTTAGAACTTAAAAATACTAAAGCTTTATCAGATTTCCTTCTGGTATTTCTCGAGTACGGAGTTCATAGCCACCTTTTTCAAGGGTTTTATCTGTGAGGAGTATGACATTTGGTATTCAGAGTAATTCACTGTCTCCCATCTTCATTCCAAATCCTACATCACGATCATCTATGAGAACTTCTTTGCCATCTTTTTCGAGATTTTGTGCAAGTGTTTTTGCTTTTTCGAGATTGTCACCATGTACTATGATAAGTGTATTGTAGGGTGCGATATTTTCTGGCCATGCGAGTCATTTTTCCGACATCATTGCTTCAGCTATAACGCCCATCGTCCGTGAAATCCCTATTCCGTAGCATCCCATGTGAGGGCAGATTGTTGTTCCGTCTTCCTTGGTTACTTTGAGATTAAAGGCTTCACTATACTTTTGGGAGAGATCAAATATGTTTCCAACTTCTGAGGTTTTCTGAATTTTGAATTCCTTATGAGAGAGGGGATTGAGATCTCATTCTCTTGCTACTTTGAGGTCATAAAATTGTGCAGGTTTTTTGATATCACGATCCCAATTACAATTTGTCATATGTACTCCTGTTTCATTGCCGCCCGTTTCAAAATTTGTCATTGATTCACACGCTTCATCGATGTATACTGCTATTTCGCTTGGTAGATTGTAGAGACCAGCGTAGCCTACTTCACTTTTTGTAATTTTTTTGATGAGCTCGACTGACGCTGTTTTCCATCCCGGTCCGATAATCTTGCGTAACTTGAGTTCATTTACATCATAATCAGAACGAACCACAATGAGCGTGAGCTTTCCATCTTTTTCGTAAAAGAGAGATTTGGTGGATTGTTGGATAGGAATTTCAAATTTTTTTATAAGAGCCTGTACTCCTATCACTCATTCAAGATGATGTTTTTCTATCTCCTTTTGTGTTGTATCGTATTCGTATTTTGTTGCCTTACTTGGAGCAATTTCTTTGTTATACCATGCTTCTTTGACTTCGTCATAAAAAATCACATCTTCGCCAATAGGAGTGAATGTCTGGAATTCTATTGAATCGTTTGGGGTAAATTCTCCTCCATCAGAGAAAGCGGGGACTGTGATGTGTCCGATTCCTAGTCGTTCATAAACGCGTATATATGCTTGTTTCATGGATTCAAAGAATGTCTGGAAC
The DNA here is from genome assembly GCA_964448195.1 of uncultured Candidatus Peribacteria bacterium. Classification (GTDB taxonomy): domain Bacteria; phylum Patescibacteriota; class Gracilibacteria; order BD1-5; family JAGOOR01; genus JAGOOR01. Next base: position 4,517 of record CAYUVP010000002.1, read on the forward strand.
TCTTCTACTGTGAGATGAAAAGAATACGCATCTTTCATCTTAAATTCCCTTCCTCTGAGTAGCCCAGATTTTGCCCGTTTTTCATTTCGGAATTTTGTCTGAAATTGGTATATACAAGCTGGTAATTGTTTATAGGAGCGGAGGAATTCTACCATGAGCGGGGTGGCAACTTCTTCATGTGAAAAGCCGAGAGCGAAATCGGCATCGTTTGCTCCCTTTACTTTAAAAAGTATGTCAACATCCCAACGATGTGTAGCATCCATTGATTCCTTGCTGACGAGTGATCACATGAGTATCTCCTGACAGCCCACATTATCCATCTCTTCACGTACGATTTGTTCGATTTTTCTCATAACTCGTAACCCAAGAGGGAGAAAATTATAGACTCCGGCATTTTCCTGTCTGATATATCCTGCTTGCAGGAGATAGCCTGTAGAGCGATTAGCAGATCCTGTAGGAACTGTTTTCAATGTCTGAAAAGATGATTTTGATCGATAGTGCATGGAGCCATTATAGGTGATATGCTCTTTTGTGGAAGGTTTTCTTTGGGATTTTACTGCCTTATTTTACTTGCATTCCCAGATTCTTCTTTTATACTTATCTATATGTCACCATCACATATTACTCTTATGAAACGTATCTTCCTCACTCTCGGTATCCTCCTCTTCGTCGGGGGTACCTACCATATTGGTCAGAACTATACTCTCGTGACGCTCAACGATAACCAGATTTCTCAGATTAATACCGGGCTTCAATCTTCTGTTATAAAAGATATCACTGGCTCAAATGAAGCTAACGAATCACAATTGATCTTCCGAGTTGGATCCTTTGCACTTTTGAAGCGTTAATCTTTTTCTCCTGAAAAGTTGTTGTGAGAATATTATTTTTTGTAACCGGGATTCTTCGAATGATGGGGGCATTTTCTCGAGCATAGACAAAATCCATTTTTCGTGTTGGTTTTGAGAGGAAATTTCGTATTTCTAGTTCCCATCTTTTGAGAGCTATTATACCATTCTGATGAGCCGTTCTTTGGTCTACACATTTTATGGCTTCAGGACTTATAATTTCAAATTTTGTAGGCTCGTAGAAATAAATACTGTAATCATTATGATCAATGATATGGCATCCTGTCGTAAATCGTGAGCCGGTTACACTTCGCTTATCGGTGTAGTGTACAGTTATATTTTTTCTTGCATCTGAAATAATTGTCTCAATATTTTGTTTTAGATATGCAGGTGTCTTTTCTGTTTTCATAATATTTATTTATGCACGGATTCTATAATAAATCAATAAAAAGCAAGAAAAAACTTCAATTAGGGGTTTTTGTTGCAAAGATATGATTTTTTAATACTCTATTTTAATAACTTATTTCTTTATTCCGTTTGTTCTATGTATCACATTATATGACATAAAAATCCTGATACAGATGCTATTTTATCTGCATTAGTCGCAAAAGAATATTTCCTGGCTATGTGAGATAATGCAGAAGCATTTAGACTCTGAGATCTCAACTGTGAAACTGCGTACGTTTTGAAAAATATCGGCGTAGAACCTCCTATGCTTATTTCTACGCTTCCTGCTGGAACTGAGGTTGTTCTTGTAGATCACAATGTGCGTACGCAGTCTATCGATGGTCTTGAGACGCTCAAGGTAAAATGTATTATCGATCATCATGCTCTAGAAAATCTCTCATCGAGCGAACCAATTCAACTCCGGTTTGATCCTGTTTGTTCTACGTGTTCTATATTGTTTCTCATGTTTGCTGAACAAGATCTCGAGATACCTGATCATGTCGCGAAGATGATATTGGCAGGTATTCTCTCTGATAGTCTCGCATTCAGGTCTCCAACAACGACAGAAGAAGATCGAGAAATAGCTGAATACCTGGCAGAAGACCTCTGAATTGATGATATCCAAGCTTATGCAAAAGCTATGTTTGATGCTAAATCTGATTTGGGTGGTATGCCTATCAGAAAAATTTTAGAGCTTGATTACAAGGTCTACTCCGGAGGAAATAAAAAATTTGGATATGGTATTATGGAAACGACCAATCCAGCATATGCAATGAAGAGAAGAGATGAAATCATCACTGACATGAAAAAACTCAAAGATGAATCAGGAGTAGATGCACTATTTTTCTCAGTAGTAGATATCATTGCTGAGACGAATGTTGCCTTTGTCATAAGCGATGTAGAAGAAGCTGCTCTTCAGTGAGCATTTGGTGCTGAAACAAATGATTCAGTTGCAAATCTAGGAAAGCGTCTCAGCCGGAAGAAAGAATTAGAGCCACAAATCAGGGCCTATTTCGAGAAAATATAAATAAATTTTTTGCAACTTCGGTAAAATATTTATACTTTCCCTGTACTCAATAACAGGGTACGTTTTATTTTTCATACTACAATATGAAGCCTCTTCAGCCGCAGTTTGAACTGCTGACATTTTATCATTTTGTCGATATACCTCAATCTGAGGTCGAATCTGTTTGTTCAGAACATTTGCAATTTTGTTCAGATATAGGCCTGAAGTGACGTATATATATCGGTACAGAGGGTATTAGCTCGACTGTTTCTGGTAATCTGGGACAATGTAGGGCTTATCGTATGTATCTCGAATCTTCGAAGTATTTCAATAGTATTGCTGATATCGACACCAAATCAACACGTGTTGCTGGACATCAATTTGAAAAAATGACTGTAAAAGTAAAGGATGAAATTGTAGTGCTCGGAGAGAAAGTCACAGAAAAAGAAGTTCAAAAATTTAGGAAAGAACTCACCCCAGCTGAATTTAAAAAAATTATTGATGAAGGGAAGATCGATGACTATGTCATTCTCGACATGAGGAATGATTATGAGTACAGGCTTGGTCATTTTAAATGAGCTATTCCTGCTGGGACGGTGAATTTTCGTGAAGTTCCACAATTGCTCGAGCGTTATCGTGAAAAAGCCAAAGGTAAAAAAATTATATGGTACTGCACTGGTGGTATTCGTTGTGAAAAAGCTGCTGTCTTGGCCAATAAAGCTTGACTTGAAGACGTGTATGCGATAGAGGGGTGAGTTGTAAAATATACAAATACATACAATGATGGTAATTGGCTTGGTAATCTCTATACTTTTGATGGTCGTGTTAGTACTCAAATAGGAGACAGCGTGACACATACAACTATTGGTACATGTCTTCATTCTGATAAACTGACAGATCATTGTGATAATTGTCGAAACACAGAATGTAATGCGCGACTCATTGTTGATTTCGATGAGCACAAAAAGCATATGTGATTCTGTTCGAGTGATTGTTTTCAAAGATCTCTCACAACATTACTCATAAAAGATGTGCCTTGGGATCAATTGAGAATTCAGAGTGTAAGACCCGAACTGAAGAATCTCCATCAATTAATTTCTTATAAGGAACTTCGTTCGAGAGTTAAAAATAAAAAAATCTCTATAAGCGAAGCGCAAGAAATTGTTTCAAATCATCTTATTCGAGGTCTTGGAAAAACTTCTTTTCGTCACAAAGAAAGTCAGAAGGAAGGAATTATACAGATGGATTAAAGTCTCCCCAAGTATCCATTAATTGTTTCTGACCATGAACCCCCAGCATTGAGTATCTCAGCTTTTGTGAGATATTCCTTTGCTTTTAATATATCACCTTCATTGTACGCATTTATACCTGACTCTATGAGTCCGAGGAGATGGTTCGGATTTTTCTGGAGTATATCTTTGAGGAGTGCTTTGGCTTCAGAAATATTGTTTGTTACCCGATAATGCCAAGCCTGCAATCATCGGAGCTCTAGTGAGTTTGGGAATTTCTCTAGGCCTCTCTTTATCCATTCACCTGCACTTCTGACTTCATCATGAGAAAGTGCTAAAAATACAGCATTATTCACATCTGATTCAGTAATATCTGGCTCAATCATCAGATACCCCAACACTTGAAACATATTTTTCTTAAGCCCCAATACGTAATAATTATAAGCGAGTTTTCTCTCAACAACGGTCTTTGGCGTGTATCCTCCGAGTACTGCATTATTGAAGTATATATTTGATGTTTCATAATCTTTTTTTTCGAAATTTATCAGACCAAGGACAAAATCTACTTCCGGGTCTTTTGGTTCTAGTTTTTTATATTTGCTGAGAGCTGCTTGAGATCTCCCGTACGCTCAGATTGTATAAGAAGAGAAGCCTACAATCTTCAAAATAGGCCTATAGTCTGGTTTTCGACGGAGTAAGTTTTCTCCAATTTTTATAACATTCGTGTAGTCTCCATTTTTGTACCAAGCTCAGATAAGGAGAGCTTCCTTGTAGTTTGAATCTTTGTTGCCGAGAGTTTCATAATTTTTGAGAGCATTTTTGAGGTCATTTATTGGAGCATAATCATATTTATATCATCGAATTGCACTTTCGCATGAGATAAATTCATTTTCACATTTCCAGGAAACTTCAAAAGCGGTACGGACGTAGTCGGGAATATCCATATTGGCAAGAGTTGTAGAAAAATCATCATCCCCAGTATAACGAAGAGCATTCAGGAATTCTATCTTCTCTCCTGTTGTAAGTGCTCCAATATTTTTCTTGTAATAATCAGCACTTTTCTGGAATTTTTTTGCTTTGTAAGCTATATGGGCAAATTTTCTCTCAGTATCTTCTGATGGTGCCAAAATTAGTACTCTTTCGTAGAGCTGTAGAGCTTCACTATATTCATTGCTCGTACTGAGAAATTCAGCTTTTTTGAGGAGTATTTTTGCTCTTTCTCATTTATTAGCAGTAGGTAGGGCTTCATCACTTTCTTTTTCGTGTTGTATTTTTAGGTCCACTTCTTCTGGTTTTTCAGCAAGTGTAATTGTATTTTCTCATTCGGTTATTGAGACAGGTGTCTCTGGTGTAGGAGGGGGAATATCAACAATTTTATTTGCATAAAACAAGTAACTTAGATACCCTAATAAGCCAATTATAGATGTGGCAAGTATTTTTCTAAATGTGAAGATTTTGAATGGCATTTGCAAAAATGTAGACGGATGAACTCCATTAATAGTATTAATTTGTTTTTATCTACAAATATTTTGCTCTTGCATTGGCCCTGATTAGTTTTTTCCTCATTTATTTATCTAATGGTGGGCATGGTGTCACGATTCACTTCATCCGCTCTGTCAATGGTCATGTCCGTGATTGCTATGGCTATGGCCTCCGTGTTCTCCACCGTGTTCGCCATTGCTCTGAGCGAGCCGAGTTGCTCCAGAGAATATGAGGTGTACTATAAAAACGATGCTTGTTAAAAGTCAGACTGGTAGTGTCGCATCTCAAAAAATATTGATTCATCCCGTAATTGCAAAAACTATTAAGGCTGTTCTGGTTGGTCAGAAAATTACAAAGACAAGAAAAAGCTTCAGAGTGTAATCGAGAATAGTCCCTATTATTCTTCCAAATACACCAAACGCCAGAGCACAATATTCGCTCATATTACCG
>CAYUVP010000002.1:10075-14971 GCA_964448195.1 uncultured Candidatus Peribacteria bacterium
TGACCATGAGATTCGCCATGACCATGTGCATCATGACCGTGACCATGAGATTCGCCATGACCATGTGCATCATGACCGTGACCATGAGATTCGCTATGACCCTTATTATTTATAACCGGAGTTATTTCTTTTTTGATTGTTTCAGGTGTTTGGATGATCACCTTTTCGATATTTGTAATTTTTTTGTGTATGCGTTTCGGTATTTTTCCTACATTTTGGATCATCACTCGTGAGAGAGAATTTATACCATCTTGAGCGGTCCATTTATGAGCCACTTTGTGAAGTCCAAGAGGTGAATTCTTGAGTGTGTTTTTCATCACAAGAGTACGCTCAGACATATTTTCTTCTGCGAGAACTGCAGTGACGTGTTTTGCGGGGACTATTCGACGATCAGCATTCATAGGATATAGATGCCGATTGTATTCATTTTTTTTCTGAGGCAAGATATTGTTTTATGCTAAATCTTTTATCTTGACTGATATAGATTGTGGCAATCCTGCGTTGTTTTCGATAAGTGCATTTGGTGGTAATAATGGAGGCTGATTTTTTTTCTTATACCCCTTGAGGAGCCATTTTGTATTTTGTTTAAATTTTTCGAGATACGCTGCTCATCTAACAATCGATGTTATTCTTTCTACTTCTACTCATCTTATAGCTTTTTTTACAAGAGTTGCCATGATTTTTTTTACTGCACCTCTGACTCATAATCCTCATACCTCAACTGCGATTCCAGCTCATCATATTGGCAGAGCTAAGAGTGCTCAGATATCAATGACAGCATCAAGCGCAAAAAATCATAAATGTATACCAGCATCCCTGATGTGACCACGATTGAAAGAATTATACGCATTCACGAGATCTTGAACTTCCGAAGTAACAGGCAATAAACCTAATCCTACTTTTGATATCCTCCATAGTGCAGAAGAGTCTCTCGCTCCATCGGTAATTCCCCACAATGTATGGCTCACATCCTCATCACTCATATAAGAAAAAGATAATTCATCATCTTTGTCTGTTTTGAGGGATAAAAAAGCACTTATAAATCATAAACCATCTCTCTTTTTTTCTGGTACTTTTTCTTTTAATTGCGCCATGTATGCCTCGAGTGGTACACGATATTCCGCTAATAATTTTTTCATCTCCAGTACAACTCATGAATGTACGAATTGTATTTTTCTGATTTCTGCTTCTACAACATCGTTGTTTGCTTTTATGAGTTTTTCTTGATCACAGAAGAGTGATACATCATATTGTTCTGTCAGTTCATGTATTCTCTTGAAACAGGGTTGTAGCTCAGGTGTTATCATCCCTTCTACATCTTTGCTCATCGTATTATCATCCTCCTCTTTGTCTTCTCCGGAAAGTATTTTGATACGAACCAAAACTCCAGTAATTGCGGCTTTCACTACAGGGTCTGTAGGCGTGTCTATGCCGGGCATATATTTATAGAAATTGTTGAGAATATTATCCCATGGTATTGTCGTAATCAATTTATCTGAATTTTGCTGTATCTCTATACCGTCATGAGCAAATCTCATATGAAAATCAGCTCCATCAAATGGAGATAAGAATTCATTTGATTCTATTTTTTCTGAATCAATTTCATTGAGAAAAACGAGCATTTTTTGGCTATTTCCAGCAGTGTTTTCAGCTATTGCTCGTACAGAATTTCCTACTGTGCTACGAAAAGTTTTTACCCTGCGAATCTCTGTTTTTTTATCAGCAGGGGATACTTCAATCATTGTTCTGAGTTCTGGTGGAAGAGAATCAAAAGATTTGCCCATATTTAGATAGTAGGACGAGAAATATATTCTTTGACTGTCGCTCAGATATTTCCTTTTATACTATCACATTCAGATGTACTGAGATTACGTGTGTCTATGAGAAGAGTGTAGATTTCTTCTGTAATATGGGTGAGTCTGTCTTCGAAAGGTCGGGTCTCTCAGAGATTTTTACGACATATACCTGCTATTGCTTTTAGAGTTGGTATCGTTATCTGTGGTTCCCATCAGACATATCCATTAAATGGCTCTCGTTTTGCAATACCTGTTTTAAGCACCTGTTTATGTACACCGTGAGCAATACATGCCTCACCCATAATTCGTAGAGACTGCATCAAACCATCTTCATCGTAGGTTATATTGCCAAATTTTTGGTATTTCTTTGGATCAGCGGGGATTATTTTTGGACCAATTTCTGTGAGTTGTCCTGCAAAAAACCCTATTCATGTTGGATTATCAAAATGAATCGAATGAAGCATGTGGGTAAAAGCTTCTGGTACCTCGCTCCATGTTTTTATGGTATCACGTGATTCCCAGATCGTTCTGTGGTCTTTGCCTGAAAAGAATGAAATACCATCCTTATAGATTCTCAGGGTATATTTTGGTTTCTCCGGGCCTCCGATATATAGAGATATTCATTCGGTCACCTCCTTCACTCTGTCAAAGCCTGACAAGGCTCCGATCATACCGATGAGCATATCTTGCTCTTTTGTGTTGAGATGAGTGTAGGGATTTGTGATCTCTTCTACAAAATGTCTGTAATTCCAGCGTTTATCTCCACTGCGCGGATTTAGATATTCATCTCCTAACAATGGTTTCGGAGGTGTTTCTGTCGTATGTTTTTGTTTATCGAGCGCTATCGCGTCTTCTTCGCCGATTGATTCCGCGAGGAAATGTCGTATCCATGCTTTTTGAGGACCAGCATTTTGCATGCCATGAGATATTTCATCGATAGCTCTGTAGGCACCTGAGTTTTCGAGTACTTCTTCTACAAATTTTTCAAAATTTGTTTCTCGTAGCGTGCGTTCATCTTCAGTCAGGTGGTACTCATCGAAACATTTTTTCACTCGGGCAGCTATGCTATACATATCTGAGGTGGCGAGTTTATCATAGGGTGATCTATGTGTGTCTGATGCTCTTCTGTGGGTGATGAGTTCTTGCAGTCGCGCATTCCAGAGAGCGTAGTTGATATTATTGGTGAGAGCTGTCACTTCTTCTGTAGTATTTCTCCCAACTCAGAAATGCTCATCTGGTTCGATTATACCATTTGCTAGACCAGCCATATAGAGGTCGTTGTAGTGACGAACCGTGATGGTTTTGAGTTTTGCATCAGGGTAATGGCCGACATACCCTGACATTGTATATCTGTCTCATTTGCATTTGATTCGGAGAGATCATACAGCCACTGTGACTTTATTTCAGGCATTCCATCGTTTTTTTAGGCTATCCCATTTTTGTGCAGGGTGTCTCATCCCAAGCATATTGTTCATGATGCGACTATGAGGTCCATTTCATTCGAGGTTTACTTGGGCTGTTGCACTACGAAATGCGTCGGGGTTAATCTGCGTTGTTTGTCTGTCATGCCCATGAACGTCATATTGCGCTCGGCGGGCCGTCGAGAGTCATAAGACAGGAAGAGGTATCCAAGACCGGACATAATCTATTGCTCATTTTCATTTGATCCATAGATTTCCTAGACCATTTTCCCCATGTCGTGAGAATCATTTTTCCCTGAGGAGTTTGAGTCTTTTTTCAAGTCTTGCATTATTTATATGGAATGTGTCAGTGTGGTGATCATGTCCGTGATCATGATGCCCACTGTGATCGTGGCCTTCGTGTCCACCAGTAGGGAGCCCTAATTCTTCCTGAAGTGCTCTTGTACGATTTTTATCGTTTTTCTCTCTCTCGATACATTGATCCAGCATTGTTTGCGCGAGTTCATCCGTGATGCTGTCACTTGTTTTCACTACTCCACCTTTTCCATCTGATTTTATGATGCCTGCACGGACGAGATAGGTAATGTATGATGCCATGTTTACAAATTTGTATGATCAACATACGATCGATATTTTTCAGAGTGCATTTTCAGCGTCTTGGAGGCCCTTTTGGAGATTCGTATTACTCTTGTCAGCTTCTAAAGCTGTTCTGGCTTGTGTTACTTTTTTCTCTCCCTCAACATACGCTGTGACTGTCTCTGGAGATAATTCGATTCCTGTTTCAGTGGAAATTTGGCTCATTTCTACTCCGCCACTCTTGATATTTGTTGCTTTGATCGACTGATTATCTGCACTGAGCATGTCTGGAGATTCTTTCATACTCTTAATCTATCATAAAAATCAATACTATGCAAGAAAAATCATTCTTTTAGTACAAAAAAACCTGAGCCAATCATGACCCAGGTTTTGAAATATTTTTCAGAGTTTATGCGTGTGCTTTTTCTCGGAAAACTGGCTCAAAAGACCAATTCAGCAGAGAGAGAAACATCTTCCCTGTACTCGTTCACAGAGATTCGATAGTTTGCTCTTTCCATGCGAGGATTTTTGGATTTGTATTCCATGAATAGATAGAAGTTGATTCAGAGAGGGAATCATCTTTTTCTATAGAGTCTCTGAGAGAGGTGATGCTCATAGTAATAGCATAGAGACCAGGCGTCAATACATCGAGATTGTCTTCACACACATTGAGGACATTGATGAGAGTTGTTTTTTTGTTCATAGTGGTTTTTTAAAAATTTAATCTATGATTATTATGGATTTACTGGAGCAGCAGGAGCTTTTTCCTGCCCCAGAAGTAAGCTATGAACTTCTGTTGTGAATAGTGTACTGAGCTCTGTGCGGAGTTGTTCGTGTTCAGGTCCTTTTTTAACGACAGCTGCAATAACATCAGCTTCGAATCCTCTCATTATTGCTTCAAAAGCTGCTGTAGCGTCTTCTTTTGTTACTATGCTTGAATCCTCGGCTAATTTTTTTTGAGCTTCTGTATAAAATTTATCGACGAGGGGACCTATAGCTTTTGCATCAGCATCTTTCCGTACATGAAAATCTTTTTTCCACACATTCAAAAACCGTCCTATATTTCAAGTTTCTTTATGAGCGAAAGATCACTGGAGGTTGGT
>CAYUVP010000002.1:14981-26165 GCA_964448195.1 uncultured Candidatus Peribacteria bacterium
GATGACGGACGGCTCCAACTATATTTCGTGTTGTTGCTAACATTTTTTCACGTGTTACATGGGGGAATAGTGATCCAAATCTACCATTCTCTGCGAGGCGTAATTTTACTGCTACAAGGGAACCGACGAGTGCTGCACGTACGTTTGGTTCTTCTACATCTGGCAGACCGTCTATCTCTCCTTTATGGAATTCGTCACCTAGATCTTCCCATAAAATCGGAGTTTCTGTTCATGTATCGCCAACACGTATAGTTATCCCATCTTGTGCGAATTTGATCTGTCCACCATTATCTCCACCAAAGGCTAACCAGTTTCCATATTGGATATTTTTCAGGTCTGAAAGCTTATCTATAAATACTAAGAAAGTCTTGAGGTCCTTACCTGATGCTTCTTTGATAGCTCTCTTGACAGTTGTTCTGTATGTATCTACTCGTCTCGTGTTTGTTGGCTTTTCAGAAGGCATCTGGATGAGAGCCTGTAGATCAGCGGGGAGGTCTTTAAATTTATTGCTCATAGTGTGTAAATTTATTAAATAAATGAGTTTACAGTGATATTATATAGTATAAAATACTATTTGTCAAATATCTTTTCTTTTTCCAGTGTTTCTACTACTTCTTTGAGTGTTTTGTCTTTCAGTGTCGCATTTTCTTTATAAAAATCGGAAACGGTTTTTATCATTTCTTTAAATGCTGCATTGTTTGTATTGGCTTGGTCTTTCAGGAGAGCGACCTTTAGTTGACTGATCTCAAAAAGAGTGAGTGCCCCGTATGTTTTTTTACTGAGAGTTTTGATAGTATCTGGTATTGTAGATTCTGCTGGCCTCTTTCAGTCGTAGAGCCATGTTGCGTCAGCATCTAGTAGCGTGTGTGATACTTTTTCTCATTTTTCATTTGTGTCTTCTTGTTTTCCTGTTGATGCAACCTGTAGTGCCATCTCGGCAAGAGTAGGTATTTTCTTTTTTATCTCAGTAATTGCCTCAGCTGTATAAAAAATATTTTTGTCAGCTGTTGCTATTTTTTCTACAAAACTCATCCGTGGTAGTGGTACATTATCTGAGAGTTTTTGGTTCAGAACTGTTTTTCTCAATTCGTGTATTTCTTTCTCAGAGTAATATGTTTCTCATTGTTTTGTTGGGTCTTTTGGAATCTTGTTTCCAATAGCACAAGCTATGAGTATTGCTTCTGCATAAGTCAATTGATTGATATCTGGTATTCGGAGTTTTTCTATTTCTGCTTTACCTATTGATTGCGCTCAGAGGGCTGTGAGAGCGTCTTTGATTTTTTTTCCATTTTCTTCCCCACTTGAGAGTTTTTTTGCTCATTCTGCTCCTGAGAGGTTTATTTTATCCATCTCTGCAAGTGTTGTTGTTAGATTTGGTGTGTTTTCGAGTGTTTTCTTGATTGCCTCGATACGGGCAGCTGTGTAGATAGTATCTTTTTCTTGGGCGAGTGCAGTGAGCTTATCTTCTCAGGGGAGAGGTGTCCCTAATTTTATCTTGAGGACTTCTTTCCGTGCTTCGGTGATTTTTTCTTGAGATACATCAGTTTTTTCATAGTGCGCAGCGATACTGAGTGCTATGAGTGATGCTTCAGCGAGGCTCAATGTATCAATGCTAGGGATTTCCTCGATTTTTATTCCAGCTTCTTTTAAGAGGTCCTGTGCATCTATTTTTTTGGTATCACGGAGATCTTTGATGAGTTTCTTGAGTCAATCATTTGCAGAATTTGTATCTTTATCCAGAAGTGTCTTTCCATCTCCCTCAGGTTTTTTCAACGCGCTCATCATATTTTCACGCATGCTCTCTGGTATTTCTTTTTTAGCTTCAACTGGATTTGGTACTGCTTCTGGTGCCCTAGGGGTACTCTGGGAACCGCTCCAATCGATACTATTATTCAGAACATCAGCGAAGCTCGCAGTATTATTTTTCTTATCATTGTCGTCTTTTTGCTCCCATTTTCCGCTGACTTCGATCAGTTTTGCACGAGCGCTGAGTACTGCCGTATAGATGACATCCTTTGATACACTGACCCCAGGTTTACCATCTTTATCTGGTCCAGCTACCCCATCAATTCCATATTTATCAGCGAGTTTTGTTGCCACTGATTCTGGAGTATTTGGTTCTTTTGGTTGTCCTGTGACGGCATTCATAAATTCTGCAACGGGGACTGTTGGTATATTTTTCTGATGTGCTTCGAGAAAATCAAATAGTCCACCAGTTGTACTCTCTCCAAATCCTGATAGGATTTCCATGTCCATCTTTTTTCCAAATTCTGTTTTTTCTATAGCGCTCTTGATAGACTCTACTGATTCATCAAATCCCGTGTATTTTTCCTGATTTTTTGATTTGAGAATTGCTTTTGCTTGTTTATCTGTTGCTTTTGGATAGAGCATTTTTGCGCCCGCGTCTATACCGAGGCTCAAGAGTATTCAGCCTAAGAGTTTTTTTACATAGTCGAGAATCTTTTCCATCCAAGAGGGGATTGATCACTTTTCTATTGCTTTTTTTGGATCCATAACCATTTCCATAACTTTTGCTGTGCTATTATTTTTTGTAGCCAAATCAAGTATCTCTTTTTCTGAAGGGAATTCTCATTCTTTTTTTTGAATTTTCATCCACGGTTGCCTTATCCATAGCATTTAAGAGCTTCTTGAGTCTCTCTGGATTTTGAGTTATATGTTCTGCGTCTTTTACTCCGGAAATCTCGATAAATCTCGCTAGGTTATTGATGTCTTTTTTGCCATCTTTTTCAAATTTTTCACCGAAAGTCATAGCGCTATCAACCTCTTTCTTTTCTTTTTCTGTTTTTGCACTTTTTTCAGCAGCTTCTTTTGCCTCTTTTTCAGCTTGTTTTGTTGCATCTGATTCTGGCTTCTTTTCGTTTTCTGCGGGTTTATTCTGTAGGGCAGAATCAATAGCACTTCCGAGAGCGCTACTTATAGAGCCAGCCTTTTCTTTTATATAATTGATTGTTTGTTCTGTCCCTGATTTTAGGATTGGTAAGATAGCACTCATGAAATTTCTCATCCCTCCAAAATTTCTCTCGAATATCACGTTCTGCAGAACTCATTGTGATATGGTATCGAGATCTGGAATTTCTTCTTTTATTGTTTCACTATATTTCTGAAATATCTGTTCTAAGACTTTTTTTGTGTTTTCGTCGAGACCTTCTACGAGTTTATCGTGTGCAGATTTTGTGATTTCCTCTGGTGTTTTTCTTGTTTCTGTCGGAGCTAGTGGGAGGGGGATGGTGACATCATCTTTATGTTGTTCCAAAAATTCTGCGAGTAATCCATGAATACGCTCTTTTGCTGTTGCATATTGATCACCTGTATCTGCATCACCAGATAATTTCGCACTATCGAGAGAAGCTCTTAGACTCTTCAATTCTTCTCTTTTTACGTTGAGAATTATGTCTTTTTCCGCTTGAAAATCATTTAATACTTCGGCTTTCTCTTCTGGAGTGAGCTGCGTTCCTTCAAGGAGATTTGGTATATTATCAGAAGTAGTATCGATTTTGAGATCGACTGGTATTTTTTCTGATTCTGTTTGTGTGGATATATCTGCCATAAAAGAGGGATTATAATGTTTATTTTATCATGTATTTGAGTTGAGTGCAAATCTAGGATGAATGGTAATTTGAGAGATGGTCGAAAGCTCTTAAACCATAGTTCATAAATGTAGGCATAGGATATTGACGTATGTTTTCTGGAGAAATGAGTATCGAAGGAGCTGTACCATGACGGGCTAGATGTTTCTCTGTGATACTCTTCCAGAGTTGACTCTGGAAAAATCATTCATAGTTTCATTTTTTTATATTTGCAAAGTCTTCTCGTATCAGATCTGCTTTATGTTCTGCTGCTGTTACAGAATCTCCAGGAGTGCTCAACGCTGCTATAGTTGCATCAATTGTTTTGGGTCAGATAACACCATCAAATTTTGTTGTTACTGAATTTGATATTCATGGGATTTTTGTTTTTCCTAGAACAGGAAGTGTGTATTTTTCTGTGCGTTCTTCATCAGAGAGTTCAACGCCAACCTGAAACAGTGTGAATTGTATACCTGTGTTGATAACTTTCGCTGGCCCGCCATTGTGTGCTGCTGCGATGTAGAGAGGGAGATTTTTTTTCTCGACTTCTGTCATGTCTCTGTTTATTGCTGAATGAAAATAATATTCCAATCCATGTTTATTGAATTCTTGTAAACGGTCTGCAAACCAACGACCACCTATCTCCGTCATGAGAAATGCTTTGAGTTTATCATCATCTACTTCCTTATCTTGATAAAGGAAGTCATGTTTTGATAGTTCTCATTCAACATCAAAACCTGCTGGCAAGACCATATTTTTTTTCTGTTTTTCCAAGAATTTCTGGAATTCCCCTCTCCTTTTTGACACCTCTCTGAGGCCCCCAGTTGGTCATGTGAGAATATTTTTTGCTTGTTTGAATTGTATCTGATATGGACCATAACTGGCAGAATCTCCAGTTTTATCTCTCCATTCACTGATAGCTTTTCGTACACTATATCCTCCACGTTCACCTTCTTCATAGCGTATGAGATTGAGTATTTGATCTTCTTCTGGTATTTGTGCATTTCTATTTTCTTTCCATAGAGGTGCAAATTCTGCATTTTTCCACTGAGTGTAGGTGGTTAGGCGATTATCAAATATTGCATCTACTGCTTCAGATGATATTTTGTCATCTATTTGCCCAATATATGTCACTATTCGTCCTGTTCGAATATTTTGATTTACAAATGAGAGTTTTCCTTGGAGCTCTTCCAGAAAATAGAGTATATAGGCCTTTTTTTCTTCTTTCGAAGCAGATGCTGGTATTTCTCTCGTTACAAATTTTACTGCATTGTCTTTTAATTTCTTGTAGACAGAATTGTTTTCTCCTCAAACCATATCCCAACCTTTGAGGTCAAATTGGCTCAAATAGTTATCAAGTGTTTCCAAGAATTTTTCTGGTTCTTGTACTTGAAAAGGGGAGAAAGTGATACTAAGACCATTTGTCTTGAACCATGCGTCTGTCCCTGATATTTTCCCGTCGTGATCGACTATATCATTACCAGGAGTAAATCTGAGAATAGAAAAATCTTTCTGATTGAGTATGTTTGTGAGTCTTTCTATCTCATTTTCAGTGATTTTTATCTGATCTGAATTTACAGGACTCAGTTTATCAATATCTTCTTTTGTTCCTGAGATGAGAATAGAAGGATTAAAATTTATATCTGGAAGCCCAGATGAATCATAGTGGGAAAATAGTCTCAATCGCATCGATATCATCTGTCAAAAATAACGAACTGATTTGTTCATATTTTCGAGGTCTTTTATGACTTCTGATGCATATTTTTCTGATCACATATTTGTGATTTCTTCAATACCAGCATGGAGACGATTTTTTAATTGCATATAAAATTCCGCATGTGCATTTTGATTTGTATCTGTTGATAACTCTGAGAGGAGACCTGTGAGGTTATCTTCTGTTTTCTTTATTTCTGCGATAAGTGGAGATTTTCTTTCATTGAGTACTTCTTTCTCAAATTTTTGGAGTACTTCAGAGAATATTTTCCCATTATCAGCTCATTCTGTGAGAGCTATAGTTGGTTCTGCTAATGTACTTCCTTTTATTTTTAGTGCATTTATTTTTCCTACATATTTTTGTGTCATGGCTACGAGTATACCATTTTGTATTATCCAGTCGGCAGATGTTTTTCCTGGGTGTTTCGCACTGACAGAGGCAACTATCTCATCGTACTCTGTACCTGTTATACGATTTCCGGCAATGAGATAATCGTTGAGTGCTCTGTAGTGATTTTTATGTTCAGGATTTTTTGGCGCATCGGGTCCAGAAAAAGCAGCTGTTATATCTCGTTCTTGACCTGTTTTTTTCTGTTGCATTGTTGGTGATACCACGAGTTTTGCTCCATCCTTCCAGTATACTTCACGAATTATCTGAGCCATTGATTTTAGCCCATTTCATTCAGTTCATTTAAAGCTCTCTTCGAGATTGATGTGATTACCATAATGTTCTTTCATCTGTGTATACATTTTCTCAAAAACAATCTGATATTTTGCTTTTTTTGCTGGATCTGAAAAAGCGTCTCTGAGACGTGCTCCGACATTTCCTATATTTTTCTGATACTCCCGTTCTTTGCCAGGATTTCTATTCATAAATCACTGATAAAAATCACTCAAAATACCTCCACTTGTCTGTCCAAAGTAGAGAAATAGATCGAGCATATCGATTCTATCTTTCGCATTAACTGCTTCTCCTGTGAGTGCATTTTGTATTGCTGGTGTTTCTTTTGAGAGGAGTCCATGAAACTCCTCGAGTGTTTTCTTGTGTTCTTCGTCGCGTACGGGAAGTCACTCGAGCAAAGTAGTCACATTACTTGGAGTTCCTTTTTTGTTATCAATCATATCTGATAATGCTTCTCCAGCTCCAGTAGCTGAGAGTACTGTAGCACCTACTGTGCCGAGGAGTGCGAGAGTTTTGAGGTCTTTGAACCACTTCGGCGCTCCACCATGGCCATGTCCATCTCCTGATCAGAAAAAAACTTTTTCCACGAGCTTGAACCCTAAACCTACTCCTACCATCATGATGACTCAGGGGAGCGTCTTTACTATTGCACTACCCATTGTAGCTGTTGGGTGTTTGAGAGCGTTTTGTGCCCACTCTGTTGTGAATGGTTTCGCCTGAACCCCGACACTTTTTTCTGGATATTTATTTTGCAAAAATGTTTCTTGGTTAGAGAGGACATTTATGAGTGCGAGTTTTTCTTCTGGTTTACCATTGGAATTGAGGATATTTGCCTTGTATTCTTCTGCTACTTTTTTTCGGAGATCATCACGTTCTGTTTTGGTGAGGATTTTCCCTGCTGATCTACGAGTGACTTCATCTTCGAGGGATGTTATTTCCTTGTATTTTGTAGTATAGAGTGAGCTGCTCCATTCTGATTTTCATGTTGCATCTGGACGATTACCTGTAGCTATTGATTCAGCGATGTACTTTTTGAAAACTGCTTTTTCTGGCACTGTATTCGTTTCATTTTTTTGTAAGTATTCTGACAGGACTTTTATTTCTTTTGGCGGTGTTTTGTCTGTTGCTCGCTCATATACATGATATTGATTTCATTCGAGAGCTATATAGAGCCCCTTATTGAGATATGAATCTTTTATGATTTGTTCCAATGTTTTTTTGCCTGATTTGAGATCCTCCCAGCACTTTTTTTGTTCTGTATAATCTTTTTGTATTTCTGGTTTTTCCACGACTACTTTTGCTTTTGGAGAGACTACGTCTGGCTTTTGTTTGAGTTGTAAATGTCTGAGTTCTCTCTGTGCTTGCGAAGCAGCTGACATCTCGAGATAGCTCATATCAGCTGGTTCAGGAGTGGTCATGGTATACCCAGGGTATTCACCCCCGCTATAATAACCATATCCACCCATATCGCCGCCATAATACCCTCCGCTTCTCGATATATGAAAACTATTCCTGAGCTTTTCCTGGAGAGTCTTTGCATGGGTTACCTCTTTGATATGTCCTACATGCCTTTCATGAGCCGCCTGTAATGATCTGAGCGGATTATCACACTTTGCTTCTCTGCTATGAGAACCGTGTTCATGACCATGGTCTGGAGATGAATGAGATGTTTTAGAGCCTTTTGTCATAGTATTTCTCTCAGAGTACTATACTTTTCTCCCCTCCGCAAATCCTGTGATAGGGTTTGGAAGGGGAGAGTAGTTGACAATAATATTATTATATTTAAATCAAGAAATTATTTAAATCTGCTTCGAGAGTTGCGGCTGTTGTTCCTGCTCTACTCATATTTTGTAAGAATGGTTCCAAAATTTGAGTCATAGCTGGAGGAGTTCACATATTGCGTTCACGTATTCCTATTATTTCTTCTTTTATTGTTCTGAACTCTTGTTCAGAATTTGCGTAAGATTCACCAATTTTTTCTTCTTTTGAGAGTAATTTTTTTTGTTCATCAAGTGTTTTCTCTAGGCCAGCTATTCTCTGTTGACTGCTTCAGAGGGCGTTTCATGTAGCTGTAGCTGCAGCCGCAGTTGCTGCTGTTATGCTTCAATTTGTAGCAGCTATATCTGTGTTTAATCGTGTTGCACGAGCTACTGATTGTGCACTAAGAGTACGAAAGTGTATCTCATAGGCTGCAGCGCTATTTTCTGCATTTCTCTGAGCTTTTCTGATATCACCAGATAAGAGTTTTACCTCTACATCTCCTGGTGTTTTACCTTTGAATTTTTGTATTCATTCAGCAAACTCTATCATCAAATCACAAACAATATTCATGCGATTTGCATAATCTTTTGATTCTTCTGTTCACATAGCATTTGCTCGAGCATCGGATTTGTCTTTGATGTGCTTGTATCTCCTTGCTAAATTCTCTCAAATACCCACAACCATCTTGTTTACGGGATTGTTTTCTTTATTTGCAGTTGGTTTCTTCGCTTTTGCCCAGTTATCAGACATGATTCGGTCTGTATCAGTCATAATTGTAGGAGCACTGACGATACCTGATGCCATCTGAGTGTATTCATAGCCGAGTCTGAGATTTGCGACTTGTTCTGGCGTGAGTCGTCGATAAAAATTTTCTACAAATTCTTGTTTTTGATGATGTGTACCATGGTCATAGAGCCAGCGTGTAAATTTTGACATAGCTCCACCGGTACTATGCCCGAGATGTTCGCAGGCCACACAGAGGGCATCTGACAGAGAAGTGACTTTGTCTGAATGTGAGAGGGCATGGATGGCTCCATGGTATCCAGCGTGAACTCATTTTTCCACTCACTCACGTACAGCGTTGACACCTTTTGCTCCAGCATTTACTATAGAAAGTGGTGCACTGAGGATGCTACAAGGGATACCGAGAAGTACTCGCGTAAAGAGTCACTGTTTGTTGTCATGGTCTTCTGCGAGATGATCCACATGATGAGAGAGATGTTCTATTCCATGAGCCACTCCGTGTATGGTCTTATCTGCTACATAGAGGATTCATTTTGTCAGTGTTTCAAAAGTTTTTCCGAGAAGCTTGGCAGGTTTACCGAGAAATCTCGCTGCCATACCGGTATATCTGGTAGTACTCGTGACTCTCTCTGCTACTGCATCTCTCCATCCATGCTGCACACGTTGATCGGCAGACGTCATGTTCTGATAGTAGAGCTGATATGAAGCATTTGCTTGATTCATCCGATCGAGTGCTATCTGTTGAGCGAGAGTGACGGGGCTATTATGGGAAGCATTTGCCATGAGTTGTGGGAATTCATAGAGCGCTATTGCTTCGAGTCGACAGAGCATCTGAGTATATTCACCATTGTTTGTCTGGCTTCCTTGTGACGCATAAAAGAGGTTTGGACAAGCTCGGTATAGTTCGACAAGTTGTCGACCATCATTTTCTTGGACGATATGACCATGTGCATCAAATGTCGGTGGAGTGAGTGAGAGGATACGGTGTCTCATGCCGTCATGCATCTTATCGAGATTTCTCCTGAATTCATCATGTTTTGTGCCACACGCTTTTTTCTCTAGGTTTCTTCGTCCATCTCGAGCGTGAAAGAGTTTCTCTCGGGCAAAATAGGTCAAAAATACTTTTAAAAATTGATCATCTGTAAACATGTTTGCGTGATCAGCCGCAGCTCGAAATTCTTTTTTTCTGATAATACCTTCTGCACATCCGAGCAGTCATTCGTATGAGTCAAATTTCTGAACAAGAGCATTTATGTCGGTCTCACCACAAGCTTCGAGTATATGAATCATGTGATGCTCATCCTTATGACTTGCTATGGCCTCTAATTGAGCCCCTTGATCACGAGGATCTGCTCATTGATTGTGAATATTTGCAGGATAACGCTGCGCTACCTTGCTCATGATCTGTTGAGCTTCTGCGACTGCGAGAGATGCTTTGTCGAGATTTTGTAAATCAGCGAAGAGTGTTTTGCGTAGTACCTTGAATTCTGCAATAGCGGCAATACCATCAGTGACACCTGTATCTGTATCTGAATAATCAAATATTTTATCTGTATGATATGATTTTTCGATGTAGGTAATCATCTGATAGAGTCGCTCAATATTTTGAGGTTCTTCGAGATTTGCGAAATTCATATCTAGGCTCGGACCATCTGGCGGCTGATTGGCGAGAGCGAATGCACGAACTGTTTCATATGCAGCTGCTATTTTTCTCTTGTCAGCAGTTTCTACATCAACATGCATATGTTGGAGCATCGTTGAACGATATATATTTGCTTCTGAGAGATTTCTTTCACGGAGGAGCCAAGTCTCAAGAGATTCCATTAATGCTAAGAGTTTATCTGTGAGCTCGGAACTACTCATCGTCGTATGAACGGGGATACCTACTGGTTGTACTCCGGGCATAATACCTCGTCCACCTGCGAGTCCTTGGCTTGAGCCATCAATATGGGGGAGGGTCTGTGGCCGTGGCATGCGCATGTTCGCTCGAAATGTATTGAGAAGTCCAATATCCAGATAGGCAGCAGTCATAGATATCATCCAGTCTGCATTTTGAGTATTCGTATGATTGAGGGCCTGTTGTATCGCTACATCTCCTGTGAGATTCATGAGCTGTCTGCGTAGTGCCTGGAGCTGACTCCCTGATGTATCATCACCTCAGATGAGAGTTTTTACACGTTTGAAAACTCTGCTCACAGTCGTGTCGCTGCGGAGTATATCATTTGTCTGAAGTACATTTGTCCTCATACCTGGATTGTGTGCTAGCACATCAGCCTGAGTGTTTACAGTACTGAGTGCTGTGACTGGTGGTCTGAGGTTCGCTGCGGGTAATGAGCTTGTTGTATTTACCATAACTTATGCCAGTATGCCATAATTTTTTCGTGGATGCAAATATATATGAATATTGATATAATTTTTAATTTGATAAGACCAAATCATCTCATTTTCCTTCATGTACATCTCTCCTATGGAGACCCCGGACAGTATGGTCTCACACATTTTTTCTATATCAATTTCTGATTTGTTTCCCGAAATCGTAGACAGCTCACAGAGGAGCTGTTGTCATATTAAATATTCAACTTACAGCATTGCGAGTAGCATGTGCGAGGGAATGGACTGTTAAAGCGCTGTTTTTTACAGCGTCAGCGAGATGGAGCGGTGCATCTAATGTTATACCCTTAATCGCATGACCTGATT
>CAYUVP010000002.1:26175-35797 GCA_964448195.1 uncultured Candidatus Peribacteria bacterium
CAATCCTGTTTTCATTTGTTTGATCCTCTTTCATTCCCACGATTTTTCTTCGTGAACTGTATTTTCAGATTTTTCTTCTGCGGAATGAGTCAGGTTGTCATTTATTTTTATCATAAAAGGGTATTTAGGAATTACCGAGCAGTCATCTCTCTTGTGCTATACTTCAGAAATAACCATTGAGAGAGTTTATTATGGAATCTGGTAGGAGTCAGAGATTTCTCTTATAAAAATTGAGCCAGTCACCGCCATCAAGTATGTTTCTGTCCATGGCATCATCCTTGGCATATTCGAGATCTTCACCATCAAAAGAAAAGGGAGCCAGAGTTCCATCTTCTGATTTCCATTTGTCTTTATTTCCCTTGAGACGGACCTCAGTATCTACGAGACCTATCATCGCAAGATCAAAATTTGCCAGAGCAAAAGCATTGTGGAAATTGAGTCCACTGACCAATTTACTACCATTCTGTGTCTCTAATCTCCATCAATTATTCGCTTCTCTTCTCATTATAATTCCGGGAAGTTCTGATTCATGGCGTGTGACGAGTATTTCGCGTGAATTTCTTGGTTCCATATGAGCCTTTGACCACTTTGTTTGATTTTTTAGAGAGAGACTCTCCATAGTATAGGTAAACATAGCCATGGTGTTTCACTCTGCTCCCATTTTGTCAATTTGTTGATAAAAATCTTCCATTGGTTTCACTGAATAATCTTTTGGTACTTCCCAATGTTCTGTGGATTCTAGTTCTTTTTCACTCAGCTCTATTTCTTCATTTGTGAGATGAATTTTTATGTACTTTGGATGTCATTGTTCAAATTCCATAACTTCATATGAACCATCTTCACGTGTTATTCTGAGCTTGCAAAATGCTACCATGCTCATCCGTTTTTCGTCTGAAAGAACCTCTGCAATATAGGCATTTTTTTCTTCTTCAGGAAGACTCCCAAAATCAGCGATGATTCCTCCTTTTGAGTTTTCCATTTTGTAGAGATCACTGAAATTCTGTTTTGTCCGTTCATCCATGTCACCTATATCTGTAATAGTTTTTTTATTTTGTTCCCCAAACATCTTATTTACCTTATTTGATTTGTCCCACATTTTATAGAGTTGGTACGCTTCTACTCAAGTCCATGCCCACATTGCCACATTGAGACCCGGTACCCAGCTCAATGTGCCAGCTCTTGCTCCAGCTAGAGCAAGTTTTTTTGTTATTGTGAGAAGCATCTTTTCGAGAAGATTTTTTTCGACTTTTCTCGCTAGTTCGAGAGCTACTTTTCAGAGAGCAAATGATCACTTCAGGAGTCATTTTTTGAGAACGTTTGGAAGTATTGTTTTACCGAGTATTTTTTTTCAAATTTGTGTCCCCGCTGTTTTTCTGAGAACTTGATTGAGAGCAACTCTCGCCTCCATAGTGCTCATCATTTCTCCGAGAGCGCTAAAAGTCGCTACATTAAATTCATCTGCTCCCATA
This sequence comes from uncultured Candidatus Peribacteria bacterium, assembly GCA_964448195.1. GTDB lineage: Bacteria > Patescibacteriota > Gracilibacteria > BD1-5 > JAGOOR01 > JAGOOR01. Next base: position 27,645 of record CAYUVP010000002.1, read on the forward strand.
ATCTGTCAGAGAAGACTGTCTACGTGTGAGGATAATCCTAAGAAAGCATCACCAAACAGAGTAACACCAAGACTCGTAATCATCTTGCCAACTGGTCCTACTTTCTTCCCGAGAAGAGCATTTGTGAAGATTTGCACTCACCAAAATGTTGTATGTTGCGCGACTGTTCTTTCTGGTTCTTTTGTTGTGTAGAGATCATATGCAAAATACGCTGCGCCTGCCATGCCAGCGATTTCAATAATCTTTGGAAGTGCTTGGAGCATTTTTCTATTTTTTAGTCCCTGTATGATGTCGTCAACTTTATCTGCTGACCATTTTCCTCCTTTTGAGTTTTTCATCCATTGAATGAGTTTTCCAATTTTTGATTCTTGGATGACTTCATTACGACCAAGATTTATCTCACCATCAAGACGATTGATGAAATCTCTGAGAGAGTCTCTGGTAAGTGCAAATGTACGTCTTGAGCCATCTGCATTAAATAGTTCTGGGAAAAGTTTTTTTAGTCGCCCGTCCTTTGAGGCTTTTTCCAATGACTTCTGTAAATCGTCCAGATATTTTGTACGTGAAGATGCTGTAAATTTGTGCTCTTCTAAGTATTTGACAAATTCGCGTGCCTTTATGGTGTTCCTGAGTCATTGTCGTAGCTCAGCTGTCGTTGCGGAGAGGCTCGGAGCAAAACCTCTTGCTAGATCATATCTGAGATGGATACTCTCTGTTAATTCTACAAGCTTATGCCGTGACGCTTCTCACAATTTCTCAATGATTGATGTTTTTCATGAGAGTATTGATGGTATATTTTTGAATGTCCACTTTGTTCATTGCACTCCTCAGTGATATCCTATGCTCCATGCTGTTTTAAATGTGTTTACTACCATCTTAATTGGAAGACCTGCTGTGTGTCAAAAAATTCACTTCATTTTGCCAATGAATCATCATCGAATCAAAAGAGTATCAACAATTCCGGGGAGTCCAATTACCATACCTGTAGCTGCAGCATTCCCATATTCACAGGCAAATTGAGATGCATGTGTACCAATATGGTCAAAATCAGTCGCTGCTCTCCATAGTATTGTAGCTGCACCTGTTACTATTTCATAACTTTGTTCTCCATAGCGTACAAAATATCTCCCTGCTACTTCTACTAATACGCCTCCACCACTGAAAAAATCGTTTATAGTTTCTTCCTCTACATTGCCTTCTTCCACCTGATGAAATAGATATCCAATGATAGGTAATTTTTCGAGAAGAGGATTCATCTCATGAAGTTCATTTCTCATTGCCTGACCTGTGACTTCTATTGGCGCGAGCCATCCATTTTTTGTTCGAAGTGTTCTTACTCTATTATCTCGAACCATTCCTCATTTTATTGCAGGGTCTATACCAATAAAACATTCATCAAGCACTATATTGTTATCATCTTTGAGGGTGTACATGACATATCCGTCTTCAATACTCAGAGCACAATTTGATCATCCACACGCATTCTGTAATGCGAGGTATTCTTCTGATGAAAAAGGTGAGTATGTGCTACTCTTCTCGGTTGTTCTTTTTTCTATTAGAGTATCAAGTGTTTTAATAATCTCTTTTACTTTTATTTTTGGGTTTTCCTTTTCTTTTTGTGCTAAAGTATTTCTAAAATTTCTCAAATTATGCATTGTTTTCACTGTTTCCATTTCTTCTATGGAGAGCTCAGATTTTTCAATAATTGTTTCCGCCAGATTCGTAACAAAATTCTTTGCCTTATTGAGCATTTGTTGTAGGAGGCTCGGGTCTTCTAATCCACGTAAACCAGTATCTATTTCTTCGTAAGTCAGCGCTTTTTCTACGCCATTACTGGAGAGATATTTATTTATATCGCCCAAATGACTCCCCATATATTCCCTAAATTTAGTTGTGTCTTTTGGTACGGGCATATTGAGGGCTTTTTTTGCTCCGTAATAGCTCAAAACTCATAAGAGCCCTCCGAGACCAAAACCAAAACACCCTAGACTAATACCTGTATGTATGAGACTATAAGAAAGCTTTGCAGTTTTGAGGGCTCCAGCGAATCCAAGAAATTTAACTGCACCAACTGTTTCTGCTGTAGCTGTGAGGAGTGGCGTTCTATCGAGTTCAATCTTTATTCCTGTTATCGTATTTTTTACTGGTTCTATTACGGGGTCAAACTTATCCCTGAGGCGTTCTTGATTAAGGCTTGCCATGTCATACATTTTTTCTGTATTTTTCCCATCGATAAAAATACGTGTGAGCTCTACTTTTTCCTCAGGAGACAGATTTCCTTTTGTTTTTATCGCTTCCTTCCACCATTCCTGTTGTTTTTTCTTTTCTTTTGGGAATTTAGCGAGGAGGCTTGTTCCTTCGAGCGACTGAAATAATTTTACTGATCATGAAATAGCAGTTCCTGCGAGCCCATAGTTCTCTAATCTTGCGAATTTTGTACCGTCTACATTTCAGAGTCGACCATTTTTCAGAGCTTCGAAGAGAGCAGTTTCTTCTTTAGTATGTTCTTCGTCTTCCGACATAAATGCTTCTTTTACCTGTTCAAAAACAGGAAGCCCAGCGATTTTTTTTGTTGTCTCCGAGAGAGCTTCTCGAGGGTTGTCTGTTATAAATTCTGCATTTTCATTATTCTGCTTGTTTCATTCTACTTTATCCTCCTCTTTGTCGTCTGGTTTATTTTTTTCTGTAGTATCTTTTTCAGCTTCTCCTTTTTTTCACTCTTTCTTTTCTTCTCATTCTTCCTCGTTTTCTCATTCTTTTTCTTTCTTTTCTTCTTCATTCTTAAGGAGCAATTTCCCCTTTTCTTTTTCGATTATTTCTACATTTTTTTTGAAACCAAACCAATCAAATATATCTATAAAATCAAGAACTTTATAGAATCATAATTTTATATTGAGAAATATATTTTCTCTGAGATTTTTCCCAAGGCTTGTGGCGAGCCCAGCTATTCCACCGCTGAGTCCGAGTGCTCAGAGGAATTTTCCTTTTGCTCATTTTAGGGTTTCTTGTAATCCATGCTCCTGTATTTCTTTTACTTTTTCGGCTGCCGTTACCCCTATCTTCTTCCCTCCATCAACAAGCTCTTTGGCTTTTTCGAGTCATTCTTTCGTTGTAGTCATGATACCTCTCTTGCCAGTTTTGAATTGTTTTATGATGGTTTCATATTTTCCTTCATCTAGTATCAAATTAAGTTCATTGCGGGTAACTTCGACACGCCTTTCACGTTCCTCCTCATTGAGATTTTTGATAACCTCGTTCTCAAATTTGTCTATACGTACTGACGTTTCTTCAGTTTTATCGAAGCCTTTCTTTTTTCTCTTTTCTAGCTCGTTTCGCAGGTCATCAATCATAGCTTGCGCATTTTCGTAGACCACATTTGCCTCACTTGGATGCAATATTTTTTTTGTGAGTGTTTCGACAGTTTTATTCATGCTACCAATCTACCATATTTTTCTGCTCAATGCAATTATTGGGGCAGTTATGTATAGTTTTGATATTATTTATATGGTGGTATGTATTTGTCTATCATATCTATATTGTCCGGCGTGGTTGCCAAGATCCCTCCCAATTCAAAATATGGAAAAATCCACTTATCAAAATCTGTTTTTGATATGTTAATACATCAATGAGATATTTTGTTATCCTCTGGTGTTTTAGAGGCTAGACGTGTTAGTCTTTTTTCAGCTGGATTTTTGAGGTAGACTGGATGAAGAGCTGTTCATCATTCATAATTAATTGAACCATCTTTGTCCCAATCTTCACCTATATTGAGAGCGTAGGAGTCTAGGTAGGTATTTTTGTATATTTTATCGAGGACCAATATTCATGCTGGAGATATGCTTTCGTTTTTGTTAAGTCTGTCGGGGTCTTTTCATATAGCTGATCTGGGTATGATATCTCATTTTGTTTTTCCAAACAATCCGGGAAAGCTTGTTATTGACTGTCATTTTACATCAAATAAATAGAGAGTTCATTCGGGCTTATCTGCAATGATAAAATTACACTTTTTATCTTTAGCTCTGTCTAGCATTCTTTCATAAGCTATTTTTGCATTCTTTGACATAATTCACAATGTCTCAATTGTTTTACCTTGAAGCACTGTTCCTAGAGAATTTTTGACTTTATCCCTCCCTGTTATCTTCCTGAAAAATGATGCTATTTTCCCATGATTCTTATGACTAGATGTATCTGTTTTTTTATTTTGTTCGCTGTATTGTCTCATCTCCTGCGCAAAAACACTAATTGCCCCGTAGACAACTGACATATCATGTCCTGTGTATCTCTGTCATTTTTGGACTATGAGTTTCAGTGCTTCTCTTATTTCTCCTCTCGCATTTTCATCAAATTTTCCAGACTTTTTTAATACTCAATACCTCTCCTGTAATTGTCTTACTTCTGAGAGAAGAGACTCTTGAATACGATTTTGCTCTGCTATATGCTCCTTTAGCCCTGTCCATGTTTTCCTGATTTCTGCATATATTTCTTCTGCATCTGGTGTAGGATTTGCGGCTATATCTTCTGTGAGCTTTTTGAGTTCCTCTCGTGTTTTTTCTTTGTCTTCCTCAGAGATACCATCCTTTTTTCTTTTTTCAATAGCAGAACTAATTTTATTAATTCATTGTCGACTATGTGATATTTTTTCACTGTTTTCACTCATATGATTATTATATACTATGACATTTTTGATTGCAAACGTATGATTGCTATATTATTTATTTTGTATATGCCTCTGAATATTTACAGTTTCAATGCCATAATTTTTAAATACAGTACTCAGAAATGCAATAGAAATATTATCCATCCTTATGCATCATCAGGATTCCTGTTTCCCTAGGTCTTTTTCTTTATTTGTACCGTGGAAATAATAGTTTTTTTCTGTATCTAATGCTAATATGGCAGTGGTCATTTGAGCGTGTCACTCTTCTAAGTCTATCATCCCATCAGGTGATTGTTGCAGATATGCTTGTCCAAATTTACCCCATATTTTTGTTCGTTTTGCACCATCTTTCCTCGACCGAGATTCTCATTCTCTCATTATTTTATAGTTTCACTGTGGGCTCTCATGCCCTGGTCGACCACATGATACAACAAAGGATATCTGTGGTGCGCCATCGGGGTCTATCAGATAAGCCCTTTGTCATTCGGTTCTATTGTCAACGAAGATACTATATGCTCTTTTTTGATTTGGTTTTTGGTCCCCAAATAATGTTGTAAATGCTATCTGATCAGCTCTACTCATGCGTTCCATTCTGGGAGTTATTTGCTTCAGTATCTTCTTTTCCTGAGGACTCATATTTGTAAATCTCTGGAGTAATTCTTCCCCAGCATTGGAGAGATTTTTATCGGTCATTTCAGAGAAAAATCACTCTAGGTATGCTACATTGTCCGGGAGTAATCGTGAATCAAGTTTTGATGTATTCATTTTTGCGTGAATGTCTCGCATATTTGATGATTCTGCTGAAAAAGCTTTCATCTCCTGCGCAAAAACACTAATTGCCCCGTAGACAACTGACATATCATGTCCTGTGTATCTCTGTCATTTTTGGACTATGAGTTTCAGTGCTTCTCTTATTTCTCCTCTCGCATTTTCATCAAATTTTCCAGACTTTTTTAATACTCAATACCTCTCCTGTAATTGTCTTACTTCTGAGAGAAGAGACTCTTGAATACGATTTTGCTCTGCTATATGCTCCTTTAGCCCTGTCCATGTTTTCCTGATTTCTGCATATATTTCTTCTGCATCTGGTGTAGGATTTGCGGCTATATCTTCTGTGAGCTTTTTGAGTTCCTCTCGTGTTTTTTCTTTGTCTTCCTCAGAGATACCATCTTTCCTACGTTCTGAGACATTATTCTGTATTTTTATGAGTTCTTTATTTCACATAAATACTGATTATTTTTTTGTTTGAAAAATAGCATCGTACACTTGAGACGAGATTTCTCTGGATATATCGGCCCGTTCTTTGCTGTTTTTTTTGTAATTTTTGTATGGATTTCCACCTGATCTACTAAACATACCTACAAAAATATAGGGGTGAGCTTTGCCATCGGGATCTTCTGCAAATATGATGCCACCATCACATCGGGCAAGACCTGTAGTTCCTGATTTACTTGCTACTGGATATTTTCATGGGATATTTGTTTTATCAGCTATTGAATCCCTCTTTGGTGTTTTTAAAAACGATAAAAGTGTTGCATAAGGCTCTATATCTCTATTTTCATAGAGATGACGATAGAATTCTACAATAGATTTTGTGGTGAGGGTATTTTTGTAGGTTTTTCCATCTGTTCGTATAGTTTCTTCCAGATGGATACCATTTGTCGATGAATCGGGGAGTAACGGAATAGATGATGTTCCTTTATTTATTGTTTTTGTTTTGAGCGTGTTGAGTATTTCTTCTGGTGTACCAATTGTCTTCATGATTTCTGTTGTGAGAGCGTTTGCTTTGCTGTAAACACTTCAAGCGGGGGAGTTTCTTGTACCAATCTTTCTGCTCTATTTTATCTGGATTATAATCTATCATAAATTGTAGTTTTTCTTTCTCTTCTGGCGTAGGCGTGGGGTGGAGAGACAGATAGGCGAGTACTACAAATGGTTTTATCATGCTCGCTGCCCGCATTGATTCGTTTTCATTTATATCTCATAGAGACTTGTGGTCACGGAGATCGTAGACAGACCACGCAGTCTTTTCTATTCCGGTTTTTGGTAATATTTTATCTTCTCTTGCTCCTGAGACAATACCCTGAATCGTTTGATTGAGAGTGCCAGGGAGTTTTTCTGGGGCTTTCGTGGCTTCTTTATGCCAATTTGCATATGCTTCTTTTTGAATTGGAGTAGCTCATAATAGGTATTTTTCTTGTTCTTTTTGAGATCTCTTTGGCAGAGGTATGCCCAGATTTATGAGTTGTATAACTTGGGGGAGATACCAATTCGGTGATTTTTTTTGGAGCTCATCTATCCCTTTTTGTAACTCAGATTTTTTTGGGCGAAATCCATCATCAAGTCCATCTACGTATGATTGTAATCGATCTTGTAGCCAGAGTGGTCCACGATGGACAAATTTACTCGCTAGAGCGGCTCTGACACCTGTTGGTACATCGTTTTTCTGTAGTCACGGGATATTTTTTATTCACATCTCCCAGTGCTTTTTATAGAGACGTATTGCCATTATTTTTGTTTGTACCGGTGTGAGTTGCATTTCACGGATATCAGCGAATTCTTTTGGGAGTTTCTTGAGTATGACATCGTCTCATTCTGCTTGTGGTTCATATTTATCTACTACTTTCTGGAGAGCTATGAGCCTCTCTAGTTGCTGAGGAGTTACTATCCCTGAGAAAAGAGCCTTCAATCCTGCTTCATTTGTCTGCCCGAGATCAAATCCAGGGTCGATAGTCATGCCTTCGTTGGGTGTTTCTATGTATTTCTTTCCCTGACTGTATCCGTCTTTCCCATCTCGGAGGTGTCATAATGATCTTGTCCAGATAGGATCATTTTCATCTGTTGCGAGAGAAATAGATCATTCTTGTTGCATGACAAAATTGATCACTTCTTCTGACATTCCTATTTTATTTGCTTCAGTGAGTTCAGCGTTGTAGAGACTTTGTATATTTTCAGGTATTCAGGTAGGCCAAGGGGGTATTGTTATGTCACTTTCTGGCGTTTCTTCTTCAGGAGTTTGTGTATTTTCTACTTCATTTTCACTTGTATCTATATCTTTACGGGCATTTTGAAATGTTTCCGTTATTCGTCAGTAGAGCTCCTGTGCGTCTTCTTTGCTGACGTGTCAATGTGATTCTGAGTCTACTATTTGATGTGTCAGAGTTTTGAGAGAGAGACGAATTGCTTCCTTATGAATTTTTGCTACTTTTGCTTTTTCTATATCGAGTTTCAGCGTATCTCGCTCTTTTTTAAGAGCGTCTATTTGTTTTTCTGTGGTGTACAGGAGGGCATCAAAGTCATCTTTTGTGATTTTATATGGGGGTTTTTCATGAGTTCATGTTTCAGTTCATGCCATATAATGCTACGAGTTTATAATATTATTTGTCGAGTTCCTTTAATGTATCTCTTGCTGTCGATGTTGGTTTTTTATTGTTTTTTGTATCCTTGTCTTCATCTAAGACTCTTGCTGTTTCTTTTGCTCCTGCTGGAACTGCCT
>CAYUVP010000002.1:35897-37529 GCA_964448195.1 uncultured Candidatus Peribacteria bacterium
TTGGAGCTGTTGCTGGAACTGCCTTTGGAGCTGTTGCTGGAACTGCCTTTGGAGCTGTTGCTGGAACTGCCTTTGGAGCAACGCTATATACACCTGCAGGGTTCCGAGTTATCTCATAATCATGTGGTGCGAGATTGCTGTTTATACTTCTCATTACAGCCGGTGAGAGTGGTATTTTTGAATTATTGATCAGGTTTGTGAGTGTGTTAGCAAATGCTGGAATATAATTCTTGTGTGCATCATGGGATGCTACGAATGTCATGATACCTCTGAGTGTGTTGATCTGAGTTTGTTTCTCAGGGGATACTTGCGCTATGTATTGTTCAGCGATATATCCTCTCTTTGTTGTCCCATCAACATAATTTACATTGACTTGTTTCCATGTCATCCCACTTCCTTCTGGAGTGTTATCTCCTTCACTCTTGTTGACAACGAGATCGATATGGCTCACTTTTTTGTTGTCGAGGATATCTATAGTATCTGCAGTTTCTCCAAATCCTGTTCTGAGACGTATGTTGTCTCCTTTGATCTCGTAGGCAGTTGATGTATCGAGCTTATCCGCTTCGAGATTTATATCACCATATTCTTGTTTAAATTTTGATCCAATTTTATCAGAGAGAGCTATCCATCCTTCTGTGCCGTCAGCTAATCGTACATGAGTGTATTGTCGTGGGCCGTCATCTGTTGTTTGGACATTTCCATTTCAGTCGAGTATCGGAGTGACGACATCACCTGGTTGGAGCATAATGCCTGATTTTTTATCAGGAGTGAGGAGGTAGGCAGATTTCTTACTTGGTCCGCTTCGTACTATGAGATTGCGTGCATTGATACGGATTCTCTGATTGCTATCGAGCGTCTTTGCCTCTGTTTCATTTGCTTTTTTGTCTCATTCTGCTTTTTTTGTCGTTGCTTCATTTATGGCTTTATTTCCAGCTTTTTCCTTTTTATTTCTCTGGAGTTCAGCCTCTCGTCATTCTTCATTCCCTAGTTCATTTGCTTTTTTCGTAGCTTTGTCTATTTGTGGTTTTATTTCTAGTACTTTCTTTTCAAACGCTGTCCTTGTTGCTGCGAGTTCTGTGGTACGAGTTGCTGTCTGTGATTCTGCAGCTGTTTTTTTTGCTGTTACATCACGCTTGAATGTATCTATAGTTCCTGTATGATTCTGTAAGAGTTTTTCTGCTTCTGTGACTGTATCGAGTGACTGCTTCGCTCCAACTGTAAGTCAAAGAGAGTATGTTTTCCAGAGTTCATCTGTAGGGCTCAATGTAAAATTCTGAGGTGCCCCTGCTGCTGTGTTATTGCTGAATGTGGTTAAGGCTTTCTTGAAATAAACGAGGATACTTGTTAATTTTTTTCATACCTCACTCGTTGTTAAAGTTGGGAGGATAGTATCTATTTTTGCGATCTCTGTTCCAACATTTGTCTTATCTATGCTCTTGTTTGCTTCTAAATCCCGAATAAATGTTTCCACGTTTATAGCATTATCTCGTTCTTTTTCACTCGTAGATTTGAGAGTATTAATTTGATTTTTGATTGCTGTTGCGTCGAGACCAGTTGCAGCCATTTTTTCTATTTCTTTCCAAACACTGATTTCTCCAGCATTTTTACCAAATTCTCGGTTCGCTTGTTCTA
>CAYUVP010000003.1:0-11591 GCA_964448195.1 uncultured Candidatus Peribacteria bacterium
ATCCTACTGTCACACTCCACACCAATCATGGTGATATCACGCTCGAAGTCTTCGCGGACAAAGTCCCAAAAACAGCGAAAAATTTCGTAGAACTCGCAAAAAAGGGTTACTACGATGGCACGATTTTCCACCGTGTTATCACTGACTTTATGATCCAGGGCGGTGATCCGACTGGGACAGGTCGAGGTGGTGAGAGCATCTATGGTGAGCGTTTCGAGGATGAATTTCACCCTGAGCTTTCACACAAGAAGGGATTTATCTCTATGGCAAATGCTGGACCAAACACGAATGGTAGTCAGTTTTTCATCGTCCACGCTGAGGAAACCACATGGCTCGACGGCAAGCACAGCGTCTTTGGAAAAGTCGTCACAGGTATGGAAGTCGTCGAAACTATTGCACTCGTCCAGAAGGACAGCGGCGACCGACCATTTAAGAAAGTCGAGATTACAAAGACAACTATTATTGAATAGTACCGAAGTAAGCCTAATTGTAACCACAAAAAAGACCTCCATGCGGAGGTCTTTTTTGTGATGTATATTTTATTACGCCCTTACTTTTTGATCATCTGTCTGTGTCGCTGATTGCTTGATAAGTCCGTCAACTCGAGAAATAACATGATTCAAGATAGCAATGATGATGTCTTTTTTTGTTGGCTCGAGATCTTTACGCTCTTCAACAAGTGTCTTACGATCACCCATAGTCTTCCGAAGATTAGAGAGAGCTACTCGTTCTGACTCTGGAGAAACTGTCCCGAGTTTTGTACTCAAACGGTCTATAACTTCATCGAGTCGTAATTGATACTTCTGAATCAGCTTATCTCGGATAAGTGTCTGTGCGTCAGCTATGAGACTCGCTTCTTTTGCATCTTTCTCAATTTTTGGTTCTTCTTTTTTGATTTCTTCTTTTTTTACAATTTCTGTTTTTTCGCTTTTTACCCCTTCCACGACTGGAACAGCAAAATCATAAAGATCTTTATCTTTGTCTTCTTTTTCCTGTCCAAAAGCAGACAGAACACAGAAGATACAGGTTGTCAGGAGAATATATTTTGAGAGTTTCATAATCTACACTCTACTCAAAAAAGTCTACTTGACTAGAGGCGAATTGTGAGGATTGTGTGAAGAATGAAAATAGGCAGAAAAACCAATTACAATATAATTTTCATTGAATAATCCAGAAAAACACTATACTGGTGCACAGTTTGTTTTTCACAATTCTCTCTATGGAAATCCCTCAAAAAGTACGCGGAACGCAAGATTGGTTCGGCGAGCAACAACGTTATTATACCTTTATCAAAAAGGTTTCTCGTCATATTTTCCGACACTTTGGGTTCACTCGTATCTCGACTCCCGTGATGGAAATGCGTGACCTCATCGTGCGTTCTGTGGGTGAACATACAGATGTCGTCTCAAAAGAACTCTACGAATTCAAGGATAAAAAAGGTCGTGATTTGGTCTTGAAACCCGAATCAACAGCTGGTGTCATGCGTTCATATCTCGAGAATTTTCAAAATGATCCCCAGCCTGTGTATCTCTTTTATATCGAGCCTCACTTTCGGTATGATCGTCCTCAAAAAGGTCGATACCGACAGTTTCATCAAATTGGCGCAGAAATCATCGGGGAACGTGATCCTGTCCTCGATGCAGAGAATATTCACATGGCCGTCAAAATCCTCTCAGACTGTGGTCTCAAAGGAAAATTTACTACAAAGATAAATACCCTCGGAACAGCAAAAGAGCGAGAAGCGTATGTTGCTGAACTTCAGGCATTTTTTCGTGGTAAATCTCACCTCCTCGATGAGATAGATCAGGCTCGCGTCGAGAGCAATCCTCTCCGTCTCCTGGATTCAAAAAATCCAGACGTTCGTGAGATCCTTCCTTTTGCACCGAAACTCAAGGATTTTATGAAGAAAGATTCGATTGCTTATTATGAATCAACAAAAGAATACCTCACCATTCTCGGTATTGATTTTATCGAAGATCCAAATCTCGTTCGTGGTCTCGATTATTATTCTGATGTCGTTTTTGAATGTGTCGATAATTCTGGTCGCTCTCAGGATTCATACTGTGGTGGTGGTCGTTATGATGATCTTGCAACCAGTCTCGGAAGCAAGAATACTGTTCCTGCCGCAGGTTTTGCCATTGGTGTAGAACGTCTCATAGATTCAATGGTTGATTCAGGACTCGTTGTAAAAAATAAGGATGCTATTGATCTCTACTTTATTCAAGTTGGTGAAGAGGCAAAAAAATTGGCACTCCCTCTCAGCGTCCAGGCTCGAGAAATGGGACTAAACGTCCTCGCATCGTTTGGTTCTCCGTCCATGAAAACACAACTCAAAAAGGCAAATCAACTCAAAGCAAAATACGTCTGTATTATCGGAATAATGGAGGCACGTCGTGGCGTTTGCCAACTCAAGAATATGGAAAAAGGTATTCAGAAAGAAATAAAACTCTCTGAGCTTCTCGACCACATGGTAGAAATCATTGGGGAGAAAAATCTCGACTTTTATGATCCAACAAAAGAGCTCATACAAGGCAAAAAACCTGATACTCTAGAAGAGTCAGTGAAATAATTGACTTTACTCTTTTTTCTATACAATCCTCATATTCTTTCCTGCTATCTCTAATTATTTATTATGCTCGGCAAACTCAAGAAGCGTAGACGTCTCCGCAAACATGGCTTTCTCCACCGTTCTGCAACAGTAAATGGTCGAAATGTCCTCCGAAGTCGTCGTCAAAAAGGTCGCCACGAACTCACAGTGAGCTACCCTATCCGATTGAAATCACCAAAAGGAAATCCAAAATTTCATATTATTGCAAAGAAAAAGGCTAAGCCTGCAAAGAAGAGCAAGTAGGAAATAACATTTTCGAATGATCGCAAAGAAATATCGCCTCAGAGAATACGAAGTAAGTAGGGTCTTCAAAAAAGGAAGACCCTACTTTTGAACATACTGGACTATGCATTGTCTCGAGATGAGAAATGCCCACTGTCACAGAATGGCAGTTAGCATATCTCGAAAACATGATAAAAAAGCAGTACAGAGGAATAGGTATCGCCGTGGCCTCTACGATGGGCTACTGCCTTTCCTGAAATGAATGGCGAAAAACTATTATCAGTGTGTCTTTATACTGAAAAAATGACTCAAAATACCAGAGAGAAAAATTCCTCAGATATGGATAGATGATGCCGTGAAAATATTCGAACAAAAAAAGTAATATTGCGCAAATAAAAAATATCTCATAATGGCTCTACTTATGACTTCTTGAAAAAAAATACTTATAGCGGTTTATCTCGTTTTTGTCGTGATATTTGCATGGCAAAGTGCGAATAGAAAAGCACAACCAGCACCTCTCCCTGTGAGAATCACTGCAAATGCAACAAATTATACTCTCCCTACTACTCCTATCGTATCAATTATCAACGGAACAGACAAAGAGATTGTGGTTGATACTTGCAAGGATATCGAGGTGGTAGCAAACGGAATTCAGAAAACGACTCTACCTCCAACACTTTGTCGTATAGTTACAATCCCTCCACAGACAACAGTGCCACTTATAGGAAGTACAAAAGAGGATATCCTCACATTCCAAGAAAGTTTTGCGAATATACCTGATACATCTCTGCGCTTTAGTTACAGTCAACCTGAGACAACCAATCGTACTGAGACAACATTTACCATTGGTCATGCGGGATATTTTCGTCTCTTTTTCCGAACAGTTTTCTACAATCCTGTTTATAATCTCTTTGCTGCACTCGTCCTGATATTTCCTGGACATAGTCTCGGCTGGGCCATCATCGGTATCACACTGATTATCCGCCTCGGACTTCTCGTTCCTCAACAGAAAATGCTCGTATCACAGCGTCGTATGCAGGTGATTCAACCAAAAGTAAAAGCAATACAAGAAGAATATAAAGGAGATCAAGCAAAGATTGGCATGAAGATGATGGAACTCTACAAAAAAGAAGGCGTCAATCCTCTCGGATCATGCCTTCCAATCCTCATCCAAATACCAATTCTTATCGTCCTGTACCAGGTTATTCTCAATATCAGCAATCCTGGCAATCTCGCTCATCTCTACAATGTTGAATGGCTTCAAGGATTCAGGACAGCAGTTATCGATACACACTTCTTTGGTCTCGAACTAGAGAAAAGCGGGGGCATTGTCGGTGTCATTCTCTGAGTTCTCACAGGTGGTCTCCAATTTGGGCAGATGTGGCTCTCTCAGAAAAAAATAAAAGCAAAACAAGTAGAAAAAGAAGTAGCACCAAAAGATCCAAATATGCCAGATATGCAACAAATGCAGAAGATGATGATATATATTTTCCCCGCTATGGCAGGTCTCTTTGCATTTCAATTCCCAGCTGGAGTCGGCCTCTACTGGCTCATCGGAACACTCTTTATGATCGTGCAACAATACGTGGCAAACCGACAAGCAGAGGATAAGAAAATAGTCATACGAGACAAAGCCGGAAACGTCATTGGATAAAAATTATTCCCTCACTGGAATCTCAAAATGTTGACAAAATGGCCTTAAATTTAGCTCTATATTCGGCCAAATAAGAGAAATTATGTGTTGATGAAAACGGGTGAGATATATTTGTTCACGGGGGTGTGGGAATCCATGGGTGACTAAAATCCTGCTTGTGTAACCAAAGGCATATCCCGGTTCATCTGATGCATCGAATTTTCCATTCATCAGTCCATCTTTAAGAGTCCGAAGAGAGTACGTCTCATTATTTCCAGAATATTTACGAACCAAAGCTGTACTGACAAATCCACTCAAAAATTCTTTTGTGATTTCAATTCCTAGTCAATTTAAATCATCTTCTGTTAGGTTAATACCACCTTTTGGATCTACCGGACGGATTTTTTTCTGCAGTGTAGACTTCATTTCTGCATCAAAATAGATATTGAGAAATTCATTTGCTATTGCCTCTAAAAAATACTCTCTGCTCGTGAAAGCATGATCAGAAATATAGACGCCAATAGCATCTTTCTGTATAGATGTATAGGCTGCAGCAGCCTGTAAGTCAGTCATTGTATTTCGTTCAGGCACTCCTCTGTCAGTCTGGAATGAAAGCATACCTTTTTTACCAAAAAAAGTATATGGTAATATCTTGGGGTTATTTTGGACTAAAGCTATTAATTTTTGAAACGAGGGGGATTTGAGAGCTAGAATTTCTATTTTAGCTCTCACGGCTTCATCAAAATTACTATCTGTAATATCAATAAAAAATGGATCTCTCTGTGGCGTTGGAGTGGGAGCTATAGTGGCAGGAGCGGGAGCGGGAACAGGAGAAACCGGCACAGGAGGGTTTTTCTCTTCTCGACAACCACTAGCAATCAGAGTCAATAATATTATCGAGGCAAACTGAGGGAGTCTATTTGCTCATCCAAGTCATTCATGATCTATTATAGGAGTATTCATAAATGTTATTATTATACAATATTTAATTTGTCAAATAATATAATATTTCACTATTTTCTTGACTCTCATTCTCTTTTTAATATCATCGTAGTAATACATTAGTATATTTTTATGTCGTACCAAGCCACTCTCAGAAGTAACATCATCCATGAAATCAACCGCCACAAAGACGACCTCGATGGTTTTCTCGAAGACATGATGACGCCTCAAGAAATCGAAGCGCTCGATGAACGAATCAAGATCATGCACGCTCTCACCGCTGGAAAAACGCAACGTGAGATAGCAGAGGAACTTGAGCTTTCTATTACGACTGTCAGTCGAGGATCCCGGATACTTCAGTACGGAAGAATAAAAGAATGATGGCGTAACTAGGCTTTCGGGTACAACGTACTCTCAGAGACTTTTCGAGTCTCTTTTTTCGTGGCACTTTTGTCACACCGTAGTAATACGTTATTATAATTTACATTTTATGAAATCAGACAATGCACTCCCCGCCTCACTTAGAGGCGAAAACTATGCCATCATCGCACAAGGCAACCATGCACGTGTCTATCCTGGTGAGCTCGTACGAGCTGCCACTCTCGAAGAGATGAAAACACTGCAGACAGAAGGAAAAGTCGTGACATTTTTGACGCCTTCTTCCGCAATGCGAGAGGCAGGTCGAGAAGCTCTTGGAAATGAGCCAATTCTTGCCATCGTCTCTCATATACGCGACATCCAGTACTACACTCGTGACAAACTCACACGTTTACTCAAACAACATGGAGACGATAATTTCTCACTCGGAGAATCAATACCAAATATAAGTGATGATATCTACGCCGAAAAAGTTCGCGGCATCCAAGACCATATCCGTAGTGGTGATATATGTCAGGCTGTTTTAGCACGTCATTTTGTGTCACCTATTGCTGGCATGAACCCTGAGAAGACACCTCTCGCTTTCCTCCATCGACTCCTGATGATACGATGAACCTATATGACGGCGCTTTTTCGCACACCAGAAGCATCTTATCTCTACGCAAGCCCTGAACGTCATCTCACCATACGAGACGGCCGAGCAACGACAAATCCTATTGCTGGAACGATGAAAATCAGTGATTCCGAAACATTTCAGAAGAGACTCGAGCGATTCGTTTTCCGCAATGAAAAAGAAGCACAAGAACTCGCTATGCTCCTCGATGAAGGAACTAAAATTATTGCAGAATTTTGTCCACATGGGGAGATCGAGTGACCTTTTTTACGAGAAACTGGCGCTGTCATACATACGGAATACAGAATATCTGGGAGGGTCGTCCCTGGCACTCATGCCATAAATGCTCTCCGAAAGACACTCAACGCTCCGACACTCACAGGGAGCCCTATCGATCGAGCCTGTGAAATAATTGCCCGACTCGAAGATATCTCACGATGATATTATGGTTGAGTCTTCTGAATCTACAAAAACAGTGGAAATATAGATAACGCAATTGCCATACGCGGCGTCGTTTTGGACCACAAAAATGCTACTATCACGCAGTCAGCTGGTGCTGGCATCACGCTTGATTCCGACCCGTATACAGAAGCTGAAGAAACCAAAAGTAAATCCGCAGGCGTCAGAAAAGTTTTAACCTCTGAAAGACTAGAAAGAGACCCCTTCCGCCTCTCGCTCACCTATACTCGTATGCTTGAACGGCGTATGAGAATACAGAGAAATGAACACCTCAACTCTTTTCTTATGAGAAAACAAGAAACTCTCGGATCTTC
This sequence comes from uncultured Candidatus Peribacteria bacterium, assembly GCA_964448195.1. Taxonomy (GTDB): domain Bacteria; phylum Patescibacteriota; class Gracilibacteria; order BD1-5; family JAGOOR01; genus JAGOOR01. The sequence goes on from CAYUVP010000003.1 coordinate 7,170, forward strand.
TCCGGAACTCATGGGGAAAAAAGTGACTGTTATAAACTTTGATGATAATTTTTCCCATATTCTAGGGGTTATGATTCAGTCTCTCGGTGCAGAAGTAAGGGTGGTGTCATACAAAAATTATGAACCAAATGAAGATATCCTCGTTTTCTGAGGGGGGCCCGGCGATATCAATGATATACATGACCCAAAGATGAATCGCCTCAGAGAAATTCTCTCGCAACGATGAGATACACCGCTTCTCGGAATATGTCTCGGCTGTCAGGCTATTTGTCAGCATCTAGGTCTCGAGGTTCAGAAACTTCAAACACCACTTCAAGGAGTTCAGGGGGAAACACTACTCTGAGAAAAAGTTGGTCATTACAATTCTTTTGCCGGATTCGGTCAAAAAGAATGATGCGATATCATGAAAAAACCCGATGGAAGTATCGACATGATTCATGCTCCCGAACAGAAGATGTTGGGTGTACAATTTCATCCTGAATCAGTCATGACAAAAAATGGGAGAAATATACTTCATAATATCCTTTTAAAGCTCATAAAGTAGAGTAATTTTCTCCTCCTCAAAAAGGGGGAGTTTTTTATAAGTCTCTTTTGCAAAATGATTATTTTTTCATATGCTACGGTTCATCCGTTCGCATGCCGCGATGGTGAAATGGTAGACACGATGGACTCAAAATCCATTGCCGCAAGGTGTGAGAGTTCGAGTCTCTCTCGCGGCACCAATGTTATTAGAATTCGGTACAATGATGGTGTGAGAGTTAGTTTTTTCTTTTATAAAAGACTCTGGCCTCATGGCACCATAAATCAGTTTTGTTTCATATTATTTTAGAACTATGCACATAGAACTCGATTCAGATACACTCTTTACCGCTATCAAAACAGTAGCACATGCAGTGGTTAATAGCCCTACAACACCTATTTTGGAAAATGTGCTCCTCCGTGCTACAAATGAAAAACTCACAGTAATAGCAAATAATCTTGAGATGGCTATAGAATACACTATTGATCAGGATATAGAGATCAAAGAACCCGGAGATATCACTGTTTCTTTTCGCTTCCTTGCATCATATCTGAATCTCCTTGATCCGACACGCCTTAAAATAAAAACCGATACTGGTCATACTCTCAACTTCACTGCAAATAAACAAAAAATGCGTTACAAAGGTCTCGGGGCCGATGAGTTTCCTATGATTCCTGCTACGAGAAGAGATACAAAATTTCGTATGAGTTCTGAAGTGTTGAAACGAGCTTTCAGCAAAACACTCTTCTCTTGTGCTAGTGGAAATATACGTCCAACCCTCGCTGGCGTCTATATTCAAGTACAGACAGACCATGTATCATTTGCCTCTACAGATAGTTTTCGTCTCTCTGAATATCGCTTCAATTGTGATACTGGGGTAGATAAGAAAATCGCCATTATTCTCCCCGCGAGAAGTGCCAGTGAGATAATGAAAACACTCCCCGATGGTGTCGATGTAGAGTTATTTTTTGCTGATAATCAGATTCTTCTGGTCTACGAAAATGTTCTCCTCTATTCACGTCTACTAAATGGTCATTTTCCAGACTATGCAAATTTCTTTCCAAAAGCTACCAGCATTAATGCTCTCACAAATCGTTCAAAATTAGTCCAAGCACTTCGTCAAGTGAGTCTGATTGCTCGTGAGAATAATTTCAATGTCAAAATGGCTCTCGATAGTAATGGTCTTATTCGCCTTGACTCAGGTGATACAGAGCTTGGTGCCGGTGAAACAGAGATCACTGCTGATGTAGAAGGAAATGATCAAGTATGACTCAATGCAACCTATTTTATAGATGCCCTCCAGGTTATAGAAGGTGATGATGTACGAATCGGTTTTGAGACAAGCCTCTCACCAATTCTCTTACAAGGAACAAGTCTCAACACAAAAGAAGAAGATTTCAGACACATCATCATGCCTCTCAAAATATAGATATCCGTCATCCCCGCCAAGTTCAGTCATGGTTTAAATAAAGTCTTGCTGGTCTTATACAGAGCTCTTTATGAACAATCCAACAACCTACGCCATCCTCTGAATGATATCCAATACAATATTTGCATGGCCTTTCATTTTAGGGATATGGCGAAAAAATATCTCACTTCATCCTTATTCATTTCTTATCTGGATACTCGTAGGAAGCATCAATGCCTACGGACTCCATTCTCAGAATAATTTTATTGCTTTTATTGCGCAATTGTGGAGTATGATGTTTTGGTTTTTCTATTGTATTTATGGTTTTGCACATGAAAACAAAATAAAACTCAATTGGATTGATAGTGTTTGTTTAGTAGGATGAATTATAGCAATAATTGTTCTTGTAGTTTTTGGTCTTACCGAAGCTATTATAGCGATCATTATAGTTGATATTATGGCAATCATTCCCACCTGGAAAAAGATTTACTATAAGCCCTGGGATGATCGGGTTCTCCCTTGGTTTGGTTTTATTGTTACTTTAGGATTATACCTGCTTTCTGTAGAGCATATGAGCTTCGAAAGTGTGGCTTTTTGGATATATTTAGCCACAATTAATGTCGGAACAGGGGTTTATATACTCGTAAGAAGAAAACAGTTATGAAGATAACATGCTATCAATTCAAACACTATTCGAATACAACTCTCAATATAGAAGAGTTTCTTCAGGTCATCATCGGCAATAATGGTTCAGGGAAATCAACACTGTGCGAAGCAATATCAATCCTCATCAATGCGAGTAATCCTCACCACACCAGCTGGGAGCAAAAATCCTCTTTTGGACAGTCAGAATGGGCACTTCGGCTAGAGCTTTGAGAGATACTTTTTCAATCACTCTTTGATGGGAAAAACCGCTCACCAAAATGGTATATGGGCGAGCAATCATGCTCAAAACCAAAATATGAGGACAAGATGCCGTATCGGGCTTTTTGGATACAAAGTGACCATCTCCGTGTGATATCTGGTGAGCCGAGCGAGAGACGAAACTTTCTCGATGAAATGCTTGTTTTTGCAAGTCCTGTCTATGACAAAATCCAGAAAAACTATCGTACTGCCCTCACTTCGCGTAATAAGGTAATTCAATCCATTCTCGACAAAGAAGCGACAAGATGAGACCTGTCTTCATGGAACACTCTCCTCGCCGAATACGCTATTCAGGTTATTCACGAACGAAGGAAATTTTTTGAGTGGTTCCAAAAATTATCACTCGATCATCTCAACCTCCCAGGACCAGTCAAAATCGAACTCAAGGAACGCCATCCAATCGAAGAAGTAACAAAAGAGCGGTTTTTGAACCTCCTCGCAGAGTATACAGAGCGCGATCTCGTCGTCGGACGAACTACTGTAGGTCCTCATCTCGATGAGATTAGTTTTTCTGTTGAGATAAATAACATTTGGCAGCCTACAAAATACATCCTCTCTCGTGGAGAAAATAAGATTCTCCTTCTCGCTTTTATCCGACTACTCGGTAAATACGTCGAAGAAATCTCTGGCAAAAAACCGCTCTTTCTCCTCGACGATGTCCTCTCTGAGCTCGACACCGATCATACTGAGATTCTTTGTCATCTCTTCAAAGATACAACAACTATCATGACCACTCAACCAAATCATACTGCAGGTCTCCCAAATAGTATTGTGAAGATTGAGCTCTAGTATTTGACTGAGAGTATAAATGATTATTATCACATAAATACTTATAATAAAGTTAATTTATGTCTGAACCACTTCCTGTTGGATTACCACCTGCTCATGAAGGAGGTTTTTGAGATCTAAAAAATGAAAATAGCCAAAAAGAACTACAAGAAGCAAGAGAGATAGAAGAACTGCTCACAGTTTTACTCCCTAGTGCATACGAAGTACAAAAAAACCCTAAACTTAGAGCATTACACGCACAAATGATGCAGTTAATTGAGGCAGGGCAGAAGAGGCTAGGAGCTCTTACCAATTGAGAGGTAGATACCACTATGTATCCAAATTCTTGGGGGGACATTCCTGTGAATCTCGTTGAATTACTCTCAACAGATAAGCATAAACTCTGGGAAAGCGCTTCTGTGGAAAATTTCAAAGGTAACGGCAAGTATAACCAGGCAAGCCTCAGTGATGAAGGCAGACTCATAATCACCATGATTAAGCCAGGTGTGGTAGAAAGCATAGAACTGCAAGTCCCCCCAGAAAAAGTGGTGGATATCCGTACATATATTCAAACAAACTGATTCCAATGGGAAAAGGAAGAATGATATGAAAACGAATATAACTGACTCGGTGGGGTTTATGTTTTCCACAGGATTATCCCTCTTCTTGATCCCGCAGTAGAAACACTGTCTATTCAATGGGATGGTAGACACACAGAGCCAGTAGTAAAAGATGGCCCATTCCAAATACATGATACAGCTAAAATTATTACTCAATAATTGCCCTTCTCTTAAAAATCTCT
>CAYUVP010000003.1:11601-15135 GCA_964448195.1 uncultured Candidatus Peribacteria bacterium
TATTCAAGATTGGGGCAAGGTTGGTTCTGATGAAAAATGGAGAACTCCAAGTGGAACTTGGATAGAGGGCAATGAAGGTGATGTATATTGAAATCAGTTTAGATGAACAAGAAAATTACGACTAGCCAATGGTGAAACATTAACTTGGGAAGTACGCCACACAAATATGGGGATTACTGTTGATATAAATGATAGCTTGTCTCTTGGGAAATAGTATATTATTGCCCTTCTCTTAAAAATCTCTACACTAGCGTCAATTAACTTTGACGCTTTTTTATGCACTCACTTATTATCACCGCACACCCAAGTTCAAAAGGTTTTACACAAGCCATGGCTCAGAAATATCGAGAAGCAAAAGAGAAAAATGGTCATACCGTCGAAGTACTCGATCTCTACAAAACTGAGCTCAAAATGGGATATCTGAATTACGAAGAAAAAACTGACATGAAGAAGCCTGATGCAATTCGCGATGCAATTCAAGCTAAAATAACAGCGGCTGATGAGCTCGTTTTTATCTTTCCTATTTGGCATGTGAATGTCCCTGCTATACTCAAAAACTTCTTTGATACGATTTTCACTGGAGGTTTTGCCTATCAATATACTAAAGATACATTTATTTTCCCGAAAAAACTCCTCGTTGGTAAAGAGGCTCGTGTGGTTTGTACGTGCGATGCATTCGGCTTATTATACTGGCTTATTGGTAATCCTCTCCGCGTTATTTTACAGCTTGGAGTATTTGGTTGGTGTGGCATAAAAGTAAAGAGCTATACCGTCTTTGATCGAATGAGAAAAAAAACACCAGAACAATGTGAAAAAATGCTCTGCAAAGTAGAAATCCTTGCTCAATAGAATTACTTGCAAATACTATTTTATCTCTAAACTATTAAGAGCTAAAATACTATGATCTTCAAGAAAGCACCTCCCACAAACGAACAAGATGTTATGGATTTTTTTAAATCCCTCATGGAAGCAAGTCATGCGGTCCACCTCTTCGTGGAAAAAATCTTCTTTGCGCAGAGCGATATCACGATGATTCAATTCGGTATCATAAAACAATTGATAGAAAAAGGGGGCACGGTCGATGCCATGGCAGACCTCTGGTGTGACCAGCATACAACAAAATGAAACCTCTCAGGAGTTATAGACCGTATGATAGAAGCATGACTCGTTTCGAGGAAAGAGGACCCCGAAGATCGTCGACGTAAGCAGATAAGCCTCACAAAAATAGGAAAGAAAAAATACGAAGAAATTGAAACTATCATGCATAGACACATTCCTGAATTCATCCAAAAGATCAGAGATTTACCTCTCAAAAATATCACATCATCACTTCAAACTATTCGTGATATACATATTAATGCTCTTAAATAATTTTTTATGAAAATACGTCGCATACTTACAGTTATATGTACCGGTCTTATCCTCGTCTCATGCTGACCAGAAAAATCCATAGAAAATACCAAAACTCCCTACACAATAGAGGTGGTTAAAGTAAGCAATCTCTCAAAGCAGATAAATCTACAAAAATCGGCAGTCATGAAAGCCGGAACACAAGTAACACTTACGTCACAATCAAGTGGTAGAGTAGGAAGTATATTTGTAAAACCAGGCGAGAGTGTCGTGGCGTGAGAAATACTTGCACAAATAGATGACACCTATGGTACAGCTACCAATGCCCGCGAAGAAGCAAATATAGCACTAGAAACAGCAAAACTCACACTTGCCAGTACAACTGCTTCTCTTGATCAATCCCTTGCCAGTGCAAAAATAGCCTACGAAAAAGCTCAAAAAGATTATACAGCCAGCGTCATCACTTCAGCACCTGATGAAAAGACTGGCAAATCAAAAGCTCAACTCGACTACGAAAACTACATAACCACTCAAGAAAAAACTCTTTCTGGATACGAGACAACATACCAGAGTCAGCTCCAGAATTTTCAGTCATTTATTGCCAATGTTATAGACACAACTGATACAATTATGGGTGTTTCTGAAGCAAGAAAAAATCAAAATAACAAATATGAACACCTCCTTGGATTTAGCGCCACCTCTGGGGACAAAAGAAATATAGCAGAAATAGGGATACGTAATCTATTGGATTATGGAGATTGGTCTCCTACAACAACTATGACTCTTTCAGAAAAAATAGAGGAATTACAAAAAATCTATAATACAGCAAATACAGTACTGAGATCTGTCGAAGAAGTCCTGAATTACACAATATCTGACGGTGTCTATTTAACAGCAACTATGTTGACCACTTTCAAGGCTAATATTGATGCGCTTCAAACACAGTATAATAGCGCTTCAATTGGTCTCGTTACATTTTTAAATACATCTCAAACTTTTCTCGCTACCTATGAAAAAGAACGTCTCTCACGTGAAAAAACCATAGCAACAACAGAAGAAAATAGCCAAGACGCACTTACTCTCGCAAAAAATGCCTATGAAACAGCACTTAAAACAAGAGATATAACTCTCAAACAAATGAATCAAAATATTGCCTCTGCAGGTGTCAGACTCAAAAATGCCGGAGGGAATGTCAGTCGTCTCAGTATCACAGCTCCTGTCGATGGTGTTATTGGAAAAATAACTGTCGATGTTGGTGAAGAAGTGACAAACGGAAGAGCCATAATGGACATAGCAAGTAAAGATGCTGAATGTGATATTACTGTAGATTCTGCGACGCTCGCACAGCTCCAGGTCGGGACAAAAGTCGTCGTTAATTATCGTGGCCAAGGATTACCCTGACAGATTATGAGCATTAGCCCTATTGCAGATAGTGGCCTCAATTTTTCCATCAAAATAGGCGTCAATGCCGAGGTAAATATTTTTGGAGATTTTGCCACAATTGATATACCGCTGATATCTGCATTTCCGACTCTTCCTATTACAGCCGTGACCATCCTCGCTCCTGGACAATGAGAAGTATGGGTAGCACGTACTGACGAAGATGGAAATGTTTCCATCGAAAAGAAAAACGTCATTCTCGGTAACCTTTGGTGAAACAGTGTCGAAATAACTAGCGAGGTAAATCTCGATGATGAAGTTGTCCTGTCAGATATGAAAAATTATAATCCTCTTGATTTTGTTCTCAAAAAGAAAGAAAAAATCCTGACTCAACCCCTCTAAAATATGACTCTCCGTGCAAAACTCTCTTCTGGCTTTTTTGGATTTTGGGTAAAAAATTACCGAATTGGTATCATGCTTGTGGTATTGATTTTGATGTTAGGAATATCAGGTATCCTCTCTATTCCAAAAGAATCTTCTCCGGATATTGATTTTGGTATCGTGCAAGTAGGAACAGCCTATGTCGGAGTATCTCCTGAAGAAATAGACAGTCTGATTACGACACGCATTGAAAAAGAAATAAAAAATATAAATGGCATTGATAAAATCGAGTCTTCGAGTCGTCAGGGTTTTTCAAGCATTGTCATCACTCTCAAAGCAGAAGCTGATACAAATAAGGTGGTCCAAGATATAAAGGATGGGGTCAATAGAGCCAATCTCCCCGAAGATGCTCTTGAACCAAGT
>CAYUVP010000003.1:15201-25161 GCA_964448195.1 uncultured Candidatus Peribacteria bacterium
AGACCTCAAAAGATACGCTTATGAAGCGTGCCAAAGAAATACAAACTTATTTTGAAGGAAAACATAATATCGATACCGTTACTATTGATGGTGGAGACAAATCAGAACTAGAAGTAATTATTCTCGGAGACAAGCTAGAAGCTCTCTCTATTTCACCTGCAAAAATTGCCGATATTATCAGGAGCTACAATCAATCATTTCCTATTGGAAACTTTTCACTCGATACAAAATCCTATGACTTGCGTATCGAAGGTGATATAGAAACATACGAAGACCTCCTACGCATACCTGTAAGCCTCTCAGATGGATCTGCAATTCCACTAGGACAATTTGCTACAATACAACGAAAATGGTCAAATGAGGCTCGTGAAAACATGAACATTGGAGAAGATGCTCGCATCCCCTTTGTTCGTCTCAATTTCAATAAACAGCCCCGGAAAAGTGTCTTTGAGACAGCAAAAACTGTCAGGACAATACTTGAGGCAGAAGTAAAAAAACTCGGACCAGATTGGGAAATACGCTATGGACTCGATCTAGCTGATACTATTACTCAGGATTATGCTGATTTGAGCTCCAATTCTCTCCAGACAATTATTCTCGTTTTTGCCTGTGTATTTTTCTTTATTGGTATCAAAGAATCTCTCATTGCAGCCCTCTCTATTCCTCTTGCATTTCTGATATCAATTTTGACACTCAATTGGATGGGGCTTTCCTTGAACTTTATGACAAACTTTTCACTGATTTTATCATTTGGTATAGCCATAGATCTGACTCTGGTGATCATTGAAGAGACAACCAAAAAAGTACGAATGTGATATAGTCCGGCCAGTGCAGTCTTGCTCGCAGTCAATGAATTGAAACTCTCGGTCATATCGAGCACTATTGTCACACTCATCGTATTTGTACCTATGATGGTACTCCCTGGTATTATCGGGAAATTTCTCGCCTACATACCTATCACAGTGTTTTCGAGTCTTCTTGCGACACTCTTTCTTTCTCTTTCGACAAATTCCTCTGTCTTTGTAAAACTCGCAAAAAATCAATCCTGGTATATCAAAAGTCCTCTTGCTGAGATGCATATGACACCAGAAGAAATAACTCTTTTAACAGAAGATCGTACTGGTAAAAAAGAACGACCGGCATCCAGTGAAACACGCCGAGAAAAAATCATAGAACACATGGAAGATTGGTATGAAAAGACACTGAAATGGTGGATGGAAACAAGTGGAAAGAGGAGATTTCTCATTTGGGCACCAATTATTGCAACTATTATTTCTTTTGTTGTTTTTGCTCCACGATTGGTATGAGTCAGCCTATTCCCGAGCGATGACAGTCAGTTTATTTTTGTGACAGTCTCAGCACCTCCAGGTACAGAACAGAGAGCCCTCCTAGATAAACTGAATACTTGATGAGTAGCTGTAGAAGAGAGACTCTTGGGATTTCCAGAGATGAAATTTTCGACGTATACCCTCAAGGATAATATACTTTCTATATTTATAGAACTTACAGACTCGAGAAGTCGAAAATCAAATAATGCTCGGACAAGTGCAGAGCTCGAAAAAATATTCCTCGAACGTCTCAATCCCCTCAGAACTGTTGGCCTCGAAGTAGCCATCAAGAGTCAACAAGGAGGGCCTCCTACGGGAGCTCCTGTCAGTATCAAACTTCTTGCTACAAGCACTGATAGACTCCCTGATTTAAAGCGTATTGTCAGAGATTTTGAAACATTTCTCAAAACACTTCCTGGAACAAAAAACGTCAACAATACGAGCCAAGATAGTCCTGGTGAAATTGTCCTCACAATCAATCGTGATCGCGCCGCTGTTGTTTGAATTTCTCCTCTTCAAATCTATAGCGAAATATCAAATTTTGCCCGTGGCGTCAAAGCTGGTACAATTAAAGTAGGTGATGATGATATGGATGTAGTCGTCAAAAGTGATACACAATACGATGCTCTCAATATCGATAAAATTCTCGGTCAAAAAATAATGACCAAATCATGACCACTTACGTTATGATCATTGGTAACATATAAATTTAGTAATGCTCTGATCGACGTCCGTCGAGTTGATGGTGATCTCACTATATCTGTCGAATCTGATGTCCGCGATGGGTACAAAGCTGGAGATCTCCTCATCGAACTCAATAAATATGCTGAAAATTATGCCTACCCTGACGGGGTCAGCTACAAAAAAGGTGGCGAATTCGAAGCAAATAGAGAGCTTCTGGTTGCTGTTGTCACAGCTCTACTTGTCTCAATACTGTTGGTTTTTGTGATACTTGTTTTTGTGTTTAATTCATACTCTCAACCACTCATCATCATCTATACTATCATCTTAGGTCTTCTCGGCGTCAATTTTGGCCTCTGGTTTATGAAATTTTTCAATGATGCACTCGGATACAATATGCCAATGGGTATCGGATTTATCTCTCTTAACGGTCTCGTGGTCACAAACGCTATTATTCTCATCGATAAAATCAATCGTAATCGCAACTCCGGCATGAAGCCCTACGACACTGTCATCGATGGTGGTAAGACTCGTATGGTTTCTCAGATAGTGACTGCCATGACAACTGTGTTTGGCCTCCTACCAACAGCATTCCAGGATTCATTTTGGGGCTCACTTGCATGGACAGTTATATGGGGAACTATCGTAGCAACAATTCTCACGCTGTACTGCATACCTGCTCTCTACTATCAAGTGTATCTGACAGATACAGTGGAAAAATCCTCTCGCCGAAAACAAAGTATATCCTGGATATCCAGAAAAATGAAAAAAATGCTAGGAAATCCAAAAAGTGAGTAGAAATGGACTGCACCAATTCTCCTCTTTATCTTTCTTCTTTATTTTTTATACTAAAAACATGCCCACTCTTTTTAGTCGCATCATTGCAGGAGAGATACCTTCATACAAAATATACGAAGATGAAAAAATCTATGCTTTTCTCGATATTCATCCGATACAACTCGGGCACGTACTCGTCGTCCCAAAAGCAGAAATAGGTGATATCCTCGATATGTCTGACGATGCTTTGACAGACCTGATGTTAACATCCAAAAATATCATCGCCCCTGCGATAAAAAAAGCCACCAACTGTGAACGTGTCGGTTTTAGTGTAGAAGGTTTGTGAGTCCCTGATCATATGCATCTCCATCTCATACCACTCTACCATATTGGTGATTTTGACCCTGCAAAAGCACACGCAGAAACACCAGAAAATATGCAAGAAATCTCTCAAAAAATTAGCTCTTTTATCATCTAAAATTATGAAAAAAATATTTTTTTTCTGTATTGGCTGTCTTGTTATTATTGGAACTCTCCAGGTATTTCTCCAGTTCGGTGGTGGTATACTGGGTATTGAGAGAAAAATAGAAGCACGCTGGTATGAATATCGAAGTCGCGTAAAGCACGATCCTGGTCTCTGTGCAGATATCGGTGACTATCCTGGACACTGAAATAAAGAATATCTCCGAGAGAGGTGTATAGCGAGGTACACTCCTTTTATCCAGGTAAAACACGATTGTGGATCTGATAGTCTCGTACTCTCTGATGCAGACATTCAATCTATGAATTGAGCCCAATTCTACCGCCAAGAGTGTCTCATAAATCACTACAAACTCATGCTCGGGAACAATCTCACAACCAAATGGCTCCCTGAGAGGTGTGTTCAGCTCGTAGGAAATCTCGTTGTTTTTAGTCACTATTTCAAAGAACTCAGTGAGTTGAGTGGTATATCAGAAGCAACCAATGATTGACCATCATCACTCACGACAGGAGATGTAGAAACAATAGAAGAATGTGAGTGATTGCTCAATACTGGTGAGATATACACTTTCCTACGTGGCAATTTTTCACCAGAGGAAGAATCTCAATACATAGAGAAACAAAAGAAAAAAACCGAGGCACAATAAGTAGCGATTGAAAAGAAAGATGATATTTTAGAGTATCCTATAGCTCCCGCCGCTACTGGTCACAATTCACTCTATTTCCATCATTGCAAGTGCATTGATGATGACAGCCGTATCATGTTGCAATCTCTCAGAGAGAGCATCTATACCCAGAGCATCCATACATAATGTCTCGTAGAGGGCTGTCTGAAGTGGATCATCAAACACAGGGCGAACTGCTAAAAGAGACATCTGTCGATCAACTATCTGATATTCAGAAACTATGTCATCTGCAGACGTGATGAGCTTACCGAGTCCATCACGGATAAGATAGTTACTCCCTAGAGCTCATTCTCGTGTGATATCAGCAGGTATGACAAAAACATCACGATTTGCTTCTACTGCGAGTCGAGCAGTGATGAGGGTCCCCGAGTCTTCTCCTGCTTCAGCGATGAGGGTCCCTCGAGATATACCAGCGACAACGGCATTACGAATTGGGAAATTATAAGGCTCTGCCAGGGTCCCCAGTGGAAACTGAGAGATGAGAGCCCCACCATTGGCAATAATTTCTTCGAATAAGCGATTATTGGATGGCGGATAGACTATATCTATGCCCGCACCGAAAACAGCAGCTGTATACCCCTTATTTTTGAGAGTAATTTCATGAGCAACACTGTCTATGCCATAGGCTCAACCACTGATAATTCCATACCCAGATCGTATGAGATCTGGGATAATTTTTTGGAGTGAAGACTCCGCATACTGTGAATGTTTACGAGAGCCAACGACAGATATCATCGCATCATGTGGAGGAAGCGCTCATCGGACATAGAGTATTGTCGGACAATCAGGTAACTCTCGGAGTAGAGAAGGGAAATCTTCGTCACCCCTATGAATCACTTGTATATGCAATTCCTCGAGAATACGTTCGACATCTTCGACAAGTCTGTGTGTATTTTTGTCTACAATCCTCTGTGCTGCGTCGAATGATATACCCTCTGTTATCAATTGGGCTGTACTCAGATTCTGGAAATATCTGTCGACACTCTCAGGAGAAATATCTCTCAACTTTCTCTGAGTCAGTCAGAGAGAGTGAAGGAGAGCAAAGGCGGTATGATACATAAAAATTGTTTTTTATGAGGACAATAATAAGCTCCACCTTTTCTATAAATTTTTTAAAGTTGTTTTTTTAATACGTCTATCTGTTGCTGATAAATATCTTTTTCTTCAGGAACTTTTTTGATAGCTTTTTCCCAATACTGTATTGCTTCTTCTCCTTTACCAATGTCACTCAAAAATTGAGCATAAACAGTGATAATATTGATATTCTCATGGGTTGCACTGAGGGCTTCTTGGTAGAGTAAATGTAGGTATGTTGTATTATTCGGTTGCATCTCTTTGACCATCTCTATTTTTGAACGCCAATAGTCCGGAACCTCGGGAGAGAGGTCGAGAGCATCATCTATATATTTCATTGCTGGTTCTTTTGCTCCCATACTGTAGAGGAGGAGAGCATATGCTTGGAGCATATTTGGTTTTACACTCATTTTGAGGGTTGTTTCGAGAGTTTTTTTTGCATCAAGGAGCCGACCAATCGATTGTTGTTCTGAGGAAAGAATAAAATACGTACTATTTTTATCCTTCAGGGGCGTTTTTTCATCAAATGTAGCAATGATTTTTTGAATCTCTTGTATTCTTTTTTCTACCTCTTGGAGAGTCTTTTGATCAAGTGCACTTTTTTTATCCGCCAGGGTGGATGATTCATATGGTACAAATATATATGGTCTTTTTGTATAGTGGTAAGCTGAGTAGCCTACACCTGCGAGGAGTAAAGCAGAGAGGGCAATGAGAAGTATTTTTTTCATAAAAAAAGTATAGGTTTTTGCCCAAAAAATCAAGACACCATATTCGTATCTTTAAACACAAAATCCCCCACTCTTGCGAGTGGGGGATTTTGCTCGATTTTATGTTTCGAGAAACATTCTACCTATCAGATACTATTTAGAGAGTGTCTGAGAGTCAGTAGGGAGATTCTTCACGAGGAAGCCGTTATTCCAATCAGTAGTAGTAGCACTATGTGATTGAGCAGAAACGTCTGTCCAAGTAAATGATGATGTAGTAGCAGCAACAGTAGCGTATGCAGCAGGTGGAGCATAGCTAGATGGTTGAGCAAGATTTACATTAAGATTATCTCCGTCAGTGATTGTACCAGCAACAACAACTTTCAATACGTAGGTCTTAGAACCAGAGATTTGCTCTTCGTCTGTAGCTACGAAAGTAATTGTACCTGCAGTACCTCCATCAGCGTCTACACCACCTGTGAATGCAGCAGTACCAGTAATCTGATTACCTTGATCATCCCAGAGTGTAGGAGTAGCAAGAGTATCAGTACCACTGATAGCACGTGTCACTGTGAAGACGAGTTTCTTCCATCCAACTGTACCTGTACCACTTGTACCAACAGTGAATTTAGACACTGTTTGAGTACCAGTACCGAGGAGAGTTGAAGGGAGAGCTACAGTAGAAACTGTAGGAATAGCTTTGTAAACATACATTGCACTTCCTGCAGGATTTGATTCAGTGATAGCAGCAGAAGAACCAGCACCATTTGTAGCAATACCAGAAGTAAGTGTTACGAGAGTACTAGCACCTGATGTACCAGCACCTGTACCAACTGTACCAATGTCGAGTTCGACACGGAGAACTTTTGAAGTGTTTGCAGGGATATTCCAAGCAAGACCATTGAAGTTAACAGTAGTAGCAGGAGCTTTTTCAGCAACAAGAGTTGCACCATCGTAGAGCTTGATTTTGCTTACGTTTGAAACGTCAGCAATAGTGAAGACGAGGTCTGTTACATTAAATGCATCTGTTGCAGCTTCAAATTTGAATGCACCAGCTGTTTTTGTACCAGCATCATCAACGATAGCAGCAACAGGGCGGCTCGCATCAGCAGTAGCTGTGAGAGTACCTGCACCTGCGATGATAGTTTGACCATCAACAGCACCAGTTGTAGAAGTAACAGAAGAGCTAGCACCTACACCAGACAATGTTGTAACTGCTTTGACTGAGTCAGCAGTAGTAATAGTTGAACCAATGTTTGCCCAGATTTCGACTGTTTTAGAGCCATTCTTTGGGAGAACGAGAGATACAGAGAAGCTATTACCTGTAGCAGAGACAGTTGCTTTTGGAGTACCAACAGCAACACCGTCGATCTTGAGAACAACATCAGTGAGATCAGCAGCAGAGAATGTAGCATTCGTAACTGATGTGAAATCAACTGAAATAGTATCAACATTTACATCTTCAGAGCTATTACCTGAGAGAGTATATGCAGCAACCTTGTAAGATTGTGTCTGAGGAACAGCAGTTGTCTGATTAGCATAAGTAGAAGCTTTTACCATAGTGACAGAAGCAGCACTTTTTGCTGTCAATTGATTACCTGCAGTGCTCGCAGAAGGAACTGAGATATATCCGAGAGATGAGAGTCTCTGAGTATTTGCAGAACCAGGAGCTAAGAGAGATGCTGTAACTGTATCAGCAGCATTGAGATCATTAGTTCCGTCGTTGTCAAAGAGGTCAGCACGGATTTCGATTGTAGTAGGGACACCTGCAGCGAGCGTATAGTTCGTTGTAAATGTAGTACCTGCAGCAACGAGAGTCGTAGTAGAACCTACTTGAGAACCGTTAATAACGATACGACCATTTCGGAGAGAACCTACAGCACCATCAGAAGATGCGAAACCAGCTTTGAGGGTCTCGATCTTGAGAGATTCACCGTATGTTGTTACTGTATATTTAGCAAGGAGAACATCATTACCGTTGACTGTGACGTCACCAGTAGTAGAGTCAGTTGCTTTTTGTACAGTTACAGAACCTGAGTTGATAGCAACAGAAGATGCTGGAGTAGCAGGGAAGTTACCAGATGCATATGTAGCATTGATACCAACATTGTACTGAGAATCTACGAGACCTACATCAGATTTGTTTCGGATAGAGAATTGGAAGTTTCTAGAAGCACCACCAACAACGTCAGCGAGAACACGGATTACACGTGTACCAGTAACGAGAGTCTTAGATGGAGCAATAGAGAATGAAGCATATCCGTTGATGTCGAGATTAGCAACAGTAGAAACTGTCTGACCATCGACCTGAAGACGGAAATTTGTAAGGTCAGCGTTGTTTACAGAACCGATCTGTCGGATAGCCAATCGGCTAAGAACGAGATCACGTGTACCAACAGAGACATTACTCTTGAATACTTCTACATCCTTAGCTGGGTCGATAGAGCCTCCTGTTGGAGTAGCTGTAGCGAAGTCAGCAGTAGCGAGAGTAGCTTGAGCAATAGTTACTACATTACCCATGAGGTTAGCAGAAGCAGCAACAGTACCTACTTTGTAGCCTGAGAGGTTGATACCAACAGTCTGACCAGAAGTACCTGTAGCGATTTCAGCAACAACTGAGATAGTTTTAGAACCATTGACAGTGAAGATACCTGAACCGTTTACGAAATCGATCTTACGACCAGATGAAACAGTTGCAGCATCAGTCAAACGAGTAGCCCCATCAAAGAGGTAAACATTTGTGAGAGTTGTATCAGCAGATACACCAGCCTGTGTGAGGTTAACAGCAGTAACTGTACCTGTACCAGAGAAAGTAATATTTGCAAGAACTGCACCTGATTGACCAGCAACAAGAGTTGTATTTGGTTGACCAGCTGGGAGAGAGACATTTACAGCACCACCTGTAGGAGGAACAACATTATCACAGAAACTTGGTACCAAAGTACAAATATCTGGAAGATCAGCTGTATCAAGAGCGATAACCACAAAACGGAAGAATTCTCCACGTGTTGTAAGAGCATCTCCATTAAACGCTGAAGCTGAAGTATAGAGACCAGCCTTTTGACCAGCATCTAAGATATCAGCTCGAGTGAGTGATCCTGAAGGCAAGAGGTCAGCAGCTCGGAGAGCGAAGACAACTGCTTCAAAACGAGAGAGCTTGTCCTGTGGACGGAAAGTAGGATTAGGAGAGACGAGACCTGCTTCACGAGCAAGTTCAGCAGCTCGACATACCCATGCTTCCTTTGTATCGCTGAATAAGTTCTTACATGTGTAAGAAGCTATAGGCGTATTAGGAACAACTCCTGTAACTTTACCAACAGTACCTACTGCCTCCTGACGGAGGAGAGAGTCACTGAGGCGATAAGCAGCTGGTGTTGCTGACTTATCAACGATGAATCCAGAACTCGCGAGCTTGTTTGCAGCAGATACATCTGTGTAAGATGTAGCAGCGAGAGCACTAGGAACGAGGTTCATAGAGAGCCCTACAAGCGCGAGAACAGCGACAATTTGTCGAAGAGTCTGACGCATAATAAAAAGGATAAAAAATAGAATTGAACGGGAACATCAATACTCAAAAACAAAAAATAGGAAAATAATTAATTTTATTGTGGTGCATAAAAATTATATTATTTGCTTTAATTCTGTCATGAGTCATGCCCTCTTCGATCTACAAACCAAGTAGTGACGCTCGTCATATGTCGAAACATACAATTTTGTATCAAAACTGAGTAAGAGGGAATAGTGAGGGAGATGTACACGAACAATCGTACGCTGATAATATTGAATAATATTTCGTATACAAGTACCTGACGTCTTGTTTCACACACTCTTCACAATTATAGAGAACTTTTTGAAAAATTTTTTTGCTCTTTTTTACTGATAAGAGAGAGCAAATCTGATGATAACCTCTCTGGAGAAAAATACTCAATTGTGTGCGAAAAATTCACAATAGACATATCTTTTGGAAATTTTTTATGTGCTACGAAATAGCTTACTGTAGAATAAAGGTCTTCTTCGGAGTCGACAAGCCGAGCGACAAGTTCGCCTGACATGTCTGACAAGAGTGTCTCACGTGCGCCTCCTCTGTCGAGAATCAATGTCGAAATACCTGTCGATTGTGCCTCAAGCGGAGCTATACCAAAAGCATCTATAGTAGATGCATATATGGCGAGGATCGACTGATTACTGCTTGCAATCTGTCATAATGTCATTTCCGGACTGTAGGGCTGA
>CAYUVP010000003.1:25171-27161 GCA_964448195.1 uncultured Candidatus Peribacteria bacterium
TGTATATTTTTGTCATCTTTTTTAATTCTCTCAAAAATACTGATAATTGTCTCTAGACCTTTCCCTGGTTCGAGTCGACCATGTGTGAAGAGTAGTAAATTTTCTCCATTATCTTGCTCCTCTTTGAACTTTTTCTGAAAAGAAGAAGGCGACGAAAAATTTTTATCCAAAATTGGGTGAATAACTGTCGCTTCTCTTCCACAATATTCAGATATTTGTTTTTTAACAAAGTAGCTCGTCGCCACTATAGTATCGATAAAGGGAAGTATAAATGTCCTTTCCAAAAATGACTTTAAAAAATAACCAGATTTGTACCAAGGAGTGTGATGATGCCACCAAATAGTTGTAATAGAAGATAGGGAGAAAAATTTTGCCAGAGCTGCTACTATTTGCATAGGTGGATTATTGGCGATCACGATGTCTACATGTCGAATACGCCAAGCAAGTGTCATTATATTAATCAGCTTCTTTACGGAAGAAAATATGATTTTTTTGGCAAAGTCATGATGTACTATATGAATATTTTTCTGAAGTATAGTAAAGCAATTTGGACTGTATGAAAATGTATAAAGAACTACATCATGACAAGCTTTCTGAAGTAAATCAGCCGACAGAAGGGCCATCTTTATAGCTCCTCCCTGAGTCTCACATTGAGGATGAAGTAGAGCTATTTTCATATTTTTATTTTTTATCCTCTAAAATACTCTTCCAGAGTGCTCGTACATGATTGACGTCTTTTTCAATTTGAGACTTGAGGTCAATGAGAGAGTTAAAAGAGCGGTTGTCTCGAATGACGTCCATTATGTCGACATGGATATTTTTCCCATATATATCACGATTAAATCAGAGTATATGTACTTCAAAGTGTCCTTTTTTTGCCTGATATGATCCCGCACCTTGGAACACTTCGCCATCTATGGCAACCCGACAAGTAAATGTCTTTTCTGGGAGGATATCTGTAGCAAGTAAGATATTCGCTGTTGGGAAACCGATAGTATGTCCTCTGCCATCTCCATGAATAACCTCGCCCATAATAGGTGGATAATCGACAAGTGGGAGTGCAGAACGTCGCAAAAGTTCTTCTCGTTCACCACGCTTGAGTTCCCTATACGCTCCATCTGGCATGTCACCGAGTAAAATATGTTCTATACGTATACGCTTGAGCTTCTTTACTTCATGACCTCCTGCTTCCACCATACGGCGAATTTGTCTATTCTTCCCCTCTGTAAGAAGAATACGAAATGTATCTGAGCTCACCCTCTTCACTACACAGGGTTGCGTTTGGACAAATTTCTTTGCAACAAAAGGAGCTTTTTGTGGTGCAGATTTACCACGCACAGGTCATGACAAACGTGTAGAATTTTTTGGTCATTCTGTGATAGAATATCTCACACCTTGGCTCATCTGTTCTAGAGCGAGGTCATCTATTTTACCATAGGTTGTCACGAGATATTCTTTTTCATGCTCAAACGATGGATGGAGGAGTCTATGTGTCAATCGTCCATCATTCGTCAGCAATATGAGACCGCTCGAGTCCTTGTCGAGACGCCCTATAGGAAAAATACGGGTCGGTGTGTCTATGATGTCTACTATACTTTTACCATCTCTTTGGGCACAAGTAGTTTCTATACCACGTGGCTTATTCATAGCATAATAGACAAGGCCTTCGCTACGATTGATAAGCTTACCAGAAAATTCTATCGTATCTTTTTCTGGATCAATAGATTGACCTATCTGAGCTATTTCGCCATTGACGATAACTTCTCACAGACGTATAGACTCTTCGGCATGACGACGAGAACAAACACCACACTCTGAGAGATATTTTTGGAGACGAAGGGAAGGCATAATTAGATAATATTGTTGAGATAATCGATAAATTCACTTGGGCTATAGCTTCGTCATTGCCAATGTAGCTGCCCGTCGACAAGAGTTGCTGGGAGCTCAAATCATGCAGCTTTTTTATGTCATCATCCACCAAATTTTTGTG
>CAYUVP010000004.1:0-6277 GCA_964448195.1 uncultured Candidatus Peribacteria bacterium
CCATCTTTTCGTTTTGAGAGAGTATCGAGGTCAGCGATGATAAGCTCAGCATTGATGATTTCTATATCCCGTTTTGGATCAACACTCCCATCTACATGATGGACATCTCCATCCTCAAAGACTCGAACAACCTGGAGAATTGCGTCCACTTCACGAATATTTGCGAGAAATTTATTTCCTAGTCCTTCGCCAGTACTTGCTCCACGAACGATACCAGCTATATCGACAAATTCCACAGCTGCAGGTACTATTTTATTTGAATGAATAGTGTTTGCTAGAGCTATTAATCGTTCATCCTGGACATTGACGATGCCAGTGTTTGGTTCAATAGTACAAAAGGGGAAATTAGCTGCTTCGGCAGCATAACTCTTTGTAAGAGCGTTAAAGAGAGTAGACTTTCCGACATTGGGGAGTCAGACAATTCCGAGATTCATAGGAAGTTAATGATGAATATTATTTCCTAGATATTAGATATTTTCATGAAAATGAAAGAGAATCGCATATTTTCTTGAATCTACGGTAAAAATAGTATAGGATAGTAGTATGGCTGATAAAACAGAATCAACTCCACTGAAAGAACCTGAATGAAAAAAAAAGGCACTAATACTAGGTGGTGTCGAGAAAAAAGAAGTACAAGATTCAAAAAAAGCCCTAGAAGACAAAACTTCTAGACTCAAAGAATCACAAGCAAAAATTACTTGAGATAAAGAGCATAAAAAACAGCAGTGAGACGCTCAAAAACTCTTTACTTTTGATTTATGGGCTGAAAAGAATGGAAATAAAGAATCTGAGAAAAAAAATGAAAATTTTGTAGAAACACAAGATACTAAAGACAAAAAAGAGCTCGAAAAAACTGAGGGAGAGTATCGTGAACAATTAAAGAAAAATTATGAAGCCGAAAAAGCAGAAATAATTGGTAAAATGCAGGAATGAAAAGAATCAGCTCTGAACGAAGAACAAGATACTAGATTAAAAAAACTCCAGGAATCATATCTTTCCAAATATGTAGCTGATTTTGATATTAAGACCGAAGAAAAAATAACTCCAGAAATCATAAAAGAAATCGCAAAAACTATACCAGACTGATGGGAAAAGCTGGTTCTCGATGATGCATTTACATCTGATAAAGACCTCAAAACCCTCCGAGGAAACCTCCTCAGACAACTACCAACACCTGACATAGAGATGGATAAAGAAACCCTTGGGAAATATAAATTATTATTTGAACAAAAAACAGGGCTTATTCTTTCAGAAGAACAAATAAAAAGATTAATAAATGAGACAAAAAGTCTTCGCGAAATACCATCTTCGCAGAAAGAAAAAATGAGCCAAGAAAAGGATCCTCCACCTATTATAGATGGATGAGGCACCTCTGGACAAGCTTATGAGGACTATGTTTGAAGTCATTCTCCAACTCTTTGAGAGCCAAATCTGACAGATGCTAATACGTGATATTCATTAGAGTCCGGTAAAAAAGCCACTGAAAATGCCAAAAATGCTGCAAAAACAATCAAAGAGTCCATGAGAAAAAAATATTGAGGTACCGAGCAACAACCCTGGGAATTTGAGAAATATATTGATAGACACGCTCAAAATCATCCAAGTTTTTCTGCAAATCAACCCTTTTTATTACAGAGTCTTGGTCAGCAAAAAGCTTATATATATTACCCCGGGGGCGAAGTAGTCGAGTGTAGTGCGACACATGGAGCAGGATGAATCAACAGTACTCCCGGAGCAAAATGATCATCTCTTGGGTCAAAAGAGCTTATTCCGGATAGTAATTGACCAAGAAATGGGAATAAAATTCTGTATAGAACTGCAGTGAAAGGTCTGGAATGATGTAATGCCAACGACCTGAGCAGGCTCATACGTATACATGAACAACATGGTTCTGCTACTCATGGTTGCACATGATTGCCATTGGCAGAAATGAAGCGATTTGATGCTGCTATTGATGCAGCAGGTGGAGGGGCGCAAGAAACTTTTAAATAAGTCATCAATAATTGCATTTTGATATAAAATGAATTAATATGGTTTTGTATGGCTGAAAAACCTTCTACAACTAAAGAAATTGAAAAAAATCCTGCTCCAATGAGCAAGGAGGACGATAGGAAAGTAAGTAGAGTAGAATCAGATTCTGTGAAAAAAGAAGAGCCTAAAATACAGAGAAATGCAAAAGAGATCAAAGATGATTCCGAGAAAAAATCAGCTGATGCAAAAAGTAAATTCTCTCAAAGTAGAGAATATTTAAAAAGTGTTCAAGATGAATTACAGAATAAGAAAAAAGAAATTGATGATGAATCAAAAAAAATGAGAGAAATGTATAGTGGAAGCGGTGAATCAAGTGTGACTCTTTGGGAAAAGAAAGAACTTCAAAAACCTCTAGACCACAAAGAAAAAGTCGAAAAAGAAGCTACAAGAAACCTCCAAGAAAAACACAGTTTAGAGATAGAAAAAGAAATCATACATATGGATTTAGAAAGTGCTGAACCTGGAACAAAAAAAGCACTTCATTTTGCCACACTCAAAGCGCAAGTAGATATCGATAAAGTTTCTGATACATCAAAAAAGAATGCTCTCAAGGGACTTAAATCTCCAGATGGAAACATTATAGATGTGGAAAAAATAGACCTGAAAAACCTGTCCGAAAAACAAAAAGAGACTATTAAAATCTACCAAACTCAGCAATATATGAAGGAGATGGTCGTTCTCGCTGGTAAACCATGACAGACGCCAAAAGAACTCCAAGAAGAGCTCATAAAAAATGCTCAAGAGAAATTTTGAACAATTTTTACTGATCAAAAAGACAAAATTGAACTCTTAACAGAGAAGAGTTTTATCGAACAAGCAAAGAAAAATCCACTTATTTTGAAGGATTTTATAGATGATGTAAAAACTGATGGGATGATGGTATCTGGTATTGATCCAGAAAGTAAAATTGGCAAATCTCTCGTAGCTGTTACGCAGTGAAATATTGATGCATATAAAGAATTATTTCCAGAGGAAAAAAACATTAAAAAAATGGCGGATGTATTTGGCTGATCTTATGTAGATATAATCGGTGATGTACCATTGGATCAAGTGACTGATAAGAGGAAAAATATCTTTAAGGGTTTGGAAAATTATTCTGAGTCTCTCACATCAACTCGAGAAGATATGAAGAATCAGAGATTTCGTGAATGAATATTGAGAGAAGATTTTCTTGATAAAGATGGCAAACCCGATGAGAAAGCTTTTCAAAATGCTGTAGATACTGCTGCAAAAGCTTCTACAGGCCTTACTGCAAGGCATATTGAATCAATCGCAAACAAAGTATCCAATTCTGAGCTACACCCATTTTTGAAATTCTTGGCTGATATATTTGCAGGCATTGGCGCTTCTCTCGAGGCATCTGGATTGCTTAAGGGGACGTTTTGGACTGATTATCTCAATCAGAACAAAGATAAAAATAACACCGATTCATCTCTGTGAAGTTGAGAAGGTGGCGGAGGAAGCTTTGAACAAATTGCTGAAGTTGGGGCAGGTGATTTTATAAATGCTGCAAAATTTTATTTATGACCTCCACCCAGACCCTATGAGATGGGCTGAAAAGGAAGAAAAGATGTGCCATGAGATCCAATTGATTGTTCACAATTGGTGGTAAATTCTCTCATTGATACGGGATGTCTTCCTCCGTGATCAGATACAACTGCTATGGGTTTTGCAAGCATGTCTCAAAAGATAGGAACAAATGAAGGGAAAGAAGGGGATTTCCTTATCATGAGCGATCCCCCTCATATTGCTATTATTACTGCTAATCTCGGAGGTGGTCGATACAAAACTATCGAATCAGCAAGTTGAAAAGGTGGTGTCGTTGAGACAGAGAGGGTTGCTGGTGGTGATTTCTCTGTTTATAAAAATCCTTTCTTGGAGTGAAATGGTGGCATAAAAAAGAGGAATATGTCTTCTGATATAGCTGGGATGAAAGATATAATGAAGACAACCTCTGTTGACGCTAAATACGGTGACTCAATCGAATGAGCAGCTACAGGTATAAAAAGTAATCAAGCAAGATATGAAAGAGTAGCTCAAGCAACTGGTGTACCGTGGGAACTCATAGGAGCTATACATTATAGAGAGGCAAGTGGTAATTTTAATACGTGTCTTCATAATGGTGACCCACTTGGACAAAAAACTACTCGTGTACCTGCGGGAAGATGACCATTTAGTACATGGGAGGAAGCTGCTATAGATGCACTGCGTATGAAATGAGGCGTATGATTCACTTCTATGAACTGATCCGATGAACAACTTCGAAAAGTAGCTGCGTATGCTGAGAGATATAATTGATATGGATATCGCAATAGAGGTAGAGTAAGCCCTTATGTCTGGGCTGGTACTCCAAAATATACAGGAGGAAGATTTGTAGCAGACCACGTATATGATCCAAATAGTTTTGATAAACGGCCCGGAGTTATGCCTATTATATTGAGCCTTCTTGGTAAAAGTGGCGTTAAGCCTCCCGAGAATGCTCCTGACACAGAAAAATTGGCAGGTAACGCTGCTGATTGGTTTAGGAAAAATGACGACCAGCTCTACGGTAGTTGACCAGAAAAGTTTGATTGTATGACTTCCGTTGATGCCGCTCTCGGACTCGGGTATGGAAGTAGGAGTGGTGAATTTCGAAATAGTCATATAGATCTCAAAAATCAAAAAAATGAATATCAGGATTTATGGAATGTAGCAATGGTTTCTGCGCTCTACGCTGGTATCCCAATTCAATGAAAAAAAGAGCTTATCACCATGCAAGATGGGTATTTTGGATGAAAAGAGAATGCAAATAATCCAAACAATATAGCTTATCACATCGAAGAAAATATCATGAAGAGAACAGAAGGTGGAAAGAGGGGGGAAGCAAAGGGGAGTGAAGGTGTAGTTATTCACTACGGTGCAGGATTTGACCTCAGTAAAATAACAGAAGAAATTGGGACAAAACTCTGAGAAGGTCAATCAGCGATTATGGGGGGAACTGGTGAAGGTACGAATAAGTGAGGACATGAATGGCTCGTTATAAAAGAAAGAGGACAATTAAGAGTGTACGAATCGACAAAGACAAAATGATCAGACTGGAGAGGAGTTCAAAATGGTGTTAATGGAGAATGATATAGTCTCACTGACTATCTCACAAATCGTAAAGCTCAACATCCAAAAGAAGCTACTATTTTTTCTGTCAAAGATTCATCAAAAGTGGATAAAAAGAAACCAGAAAATGTATCTTCAGGAAAAGACTCAAGAGAAGCCATCACTCCAAATGAAATTAATAAACTGTGAGGAATTTTTGTCGGTGATTCAAATACAGTAGCTCTCTCAGGTAGTGAAGATGATGGAAAGGCAAAAGAAGATAAGACGAGATATGAAAAGTATTATAAGATAGGAGCCTCTTCTTCTGAAATACTGCAGTATGTACAAAATGCCACAGAGAAAAACCCTACCTTCATATCAATTTTAGCATGAACAAATGATATTGATGGGGGAGGCAATCCAATGGAGAATATTCGGAGAATGATAAGCATATGCAGAGCGAAAAATATACCAGTATTTCTATGAACTCTGCTACCTATACCTGGTAAACAGGAAAAAGTGGAACAAGTAAATAGTGAAATCAGAGAACTTGCTGGAAATGGCGTCAAGATTATAGACTATGCAAAACTTCCTATAAAAGTGGAATGATTACATCCCGGACCAAGCTGATATGCTCAAATGAGAGAATTAGCTTCTCGCACAATAAAAAAAGAAATACTGTCAGCTACTGCATAAAAATCTCAACTTAAAAACTTCTCTTATTTTGCACGAAAATATTAGAAAAATTACCAACATAGGGTGACTTTTGTCCGTTTTTAATACAATAGACTCAATGAAAATCAATATAATTACCAATTTTACAGACGCATTTACCTCGTACTTTGATTCGAGCATTATGCGTATTGCGAGAGAAAAAAACCTCTTTGAACCAGTATTTTATAACCTCGGAGATTATTCACTGCAAGCACAGCATAGAGTTGATGATAAGCCGTACGGGGGTGGGGCAGGGGCTCTCATACAAATAGAACCGATGTATCGTGCTATCACAAGTATTGATCCTGATAATAACATGAAAAAGATATATCTCTGACCTCGGGGAGAGAGACTCAGACAACAAAAAATTGAACAATTATCAACAGAGCTGCGAGACCAAGAATTCATAATCCTCTGTTGACACTATGAAGGCGTCGACCAGAGAGTGTTTGAGATGTTTCCT
>CAYUVP010000004.1:6287-26601 GCA_964448195.1 uncultured Candidatus Peribacteria bacterium
ACAATACTCTATCGGTGATTTTGTCGTAAGTAGCGGGGAATTAGCGACTATGGTATTTATTGATACTCTTGTACGTCTCGTTCCTGGAGTGGTTGGTAATGAGGCATCGCTTCATGAAGAATCTTTTTCAGAAGCCTTAGGCGGAAAACCAGAATATCCTCAATATACACGCCCAGCTGATTTTATGGGCTACAAAGTGCCAGAGATTCTTCTCTGTGGTGACCCGAAAAAGATTGGGGAGTGGAGGAAGAGTAGATAAAATTAGGCTACTAACAACGCCATTGCTCTAGCTTTAGCGACTGTTTGTTGTGGAGTTATTCCCGCACGGAAATCAAAGTCTGATGATGGCATAGTGTCTAATATAAACACAACCTTTTCTGGAACAACTTCCAGAGTAAAACCTTCAGGAATACCATCAGATTTCATCCGGGAAACCAAATCTTTACCGTATACAACAGAATAGCCATTAACAAGTATTTCAGCTTCAGGCATAAAAAATAATTAAAAAAAATCCCCTGAACGGGGGAGTTAAAAACAGAAAACAGAAAAATCAGCGAGAGTGCGTCATTTTCAGATAATGTTGTGAGGTATTCACTTCATTAAAATCTCATTTTACGAAAAAAATTTGTCTGTAAAGTATTTTTACTATAATCGCTTGTATGAATGATTTTCTCCAATCTCGTATTCTCGAATGGTTCAGCCCCGATATGATAGTGAGGTCAATTGTTATCTACTTTTTTATAGTGTGGTTTTGTCTCGTGGTATGGGTAGTTCGGGATATCACGAGTCGTTCAAGGTCAATCCTGATACAGGTACTGAGTATTATCTTAGTGTTATTTTTGACACCTCTCGGTATATTTATTTACCTCCTTCTTAGACCTCAGAAAACCCTCTTTGAACAGGTTTTTGAAGATGAATTTTTTCGTTTAGATGCAGAATTTAGTAAAACTGATACAGGGAAACACAAGCAACTTCCTCAGACAAAAACTCTCTCTCCCGGCATGGATATAATTGAAAAGAAAAATACTCACCGTTAGTATCTTTATACGAATACTATGAAAAAAGTGATGACTTTTGGGACATTTGATGTGTTCCATCCAGGACATCTCTATTACCTCCGCGAAGCAAAGAAACTCGGTAATTATCTCGTAACTGTTGTTGCGAGAGACGAGACTGTTCTTAACATAAAATGAAAAAGAGCAAAAAATGACGAAAAAGCACGTCGGAAAATTATTTTAGAGTCTTTCATCGCAGATGCTGTAGTTTTAGGCTCTCTAGATTCACCATTCGAAGTCATCTCAGAATATCGTCCAGATGTACTTTGTTTTGGTTATGATCAGCGATCATTCAATGATGAACGACTTAAGGATTTCTTGAGTAAAAATAATCTACATCCAGAAATTATTGTATTGCCTGCTTTTGAGCCAGAGAAGTGGAAAAGTTCGAAACTATAACCCAGTTGTGATAACTTTCTCTTCAAAATAACTTGCAAGTATTTGTATGCCCACATGTTCTGTTCCGGCAAAAAAGAGTCCTTGACCGACGGGAGCATTGAGGAGGATGTATTTTTCTTGCTCCGTGAGCTTAAAAACATTTTGCATAGCATCGATAGATGATGGTGATTGTTTCATGAGAAGCTGGAGCGAAGAGTTACTGACAATAGCTTTTCCGTGTTCATTTCCTATAAAATCTTCGACATCTTGAGTAATAGTAGTGACGCCAAGATGATATTTTCTGGCTCTTTTTACGAGGCCATGAAGAAATCTACCGCTATCTTCGTATTGCATGATATTCCAGGCTTCATCGACGACAAGCATACGTTTACGGTTCGAAGAACGTACAACATTCCATATATAGGCGAGGATTATATACATAGCTATAGGTCTGAGCTGTTCATCAAGATCACGAACAGAATAAACTTGAAGCCCTTCTCAGAGTGTAATATTTGTTCTTTGAGTAAAGAGACCCCCAAAGACACCACTCACGTATTTTTCGAGTCTTTGTGCGAGTCATTTTGCCCCCTCCATAGTTTCTACGACTGAGAGAAGATCAGACATAATTGGTATCTCCTTGCCAGTAACATCATCATCTTCGAAAGTGATTCCTTTCAGACTATACGTCGTAACGAGGGCTTTTTCAAGAAGTGCTTCTTCAGTTGGTGTCATAACTCAGAGCATGAGTTTAAAAAGTCCAATCAGACTAACGATACCGCCACGGAGGAGATCTCACGGATGACTCTCATAATCTTTGAACGGAAGAGGGAGGTCAAAAGGATTAATTCTTTGAGTCGCATTGATACTCACATTGAGATAACTGCCACCCACTGTATTCACGAGAGCCTTGTATTCATTTTCTGGATCGATAACAATCACATCGGTACCGAGCATGAGGCTACGGAGAATCTCGAGCTTTATAGCAAAAGATTTACCTCCTCATGACTTCGCTAGTACCACCATGTTTGCATTTTCTGTACGAAAACGATCATAAATAATGAGAGAATTATTATGTGTATTTATACCATAGAGCACGCCATCATCTTGAGAGAGGGTAGCGGAAGTAAATGGAAATGTCGTCGAAAGTCCTCTCGTAGAAATATTTCGATAAACAGAAACTTCATCTCGACAGAGAGGGGCAGTTGCGGTAAATCACTGTTCAGATCGTAGAAGTGCTGGTTTAGTGAGAATATTTCGACCATGAAGCATATTTTGAATATCGTTTGTGACTTTTGTGAGCTTATCAGTAGTTTCTGCGTAGAGCGTCACGTAGATAGAAAAATGAAAATATTTTTCCGAACCTCTTGTGAGAAGAGTCCTGAGCTCTTCAACGTCCTGGAGTTGTGCATCAGTATAGGGATTGACCGTGAGTCATCGTTCTTGGTTGAGATATTTTTCCGAATTGAGTTCTGTGAGACGACGACGGAGGTATTTCATTATTTTTTGTGCATCCGTTGGGTATATAAACATAGATACATCAAATTTGCTATCCCAGTTGATAAGAGGGGAGAGCCAATTACCTTCCAGAAAATCTGGATATGCATAAGTAAAAAGAGTTTTGCAAAAAGTATCATTAATTTGTATATCTTGAGGTGTTACCTTTACCATGGCTGGAGCAATAGCATCCTTGATGTAGGCGAGAGCTTCGTGGTATACCCTCTCACCCTCACGGATATCCTCTGGAGATACGTCTTTTATGTCCTCCATTCATTGTACATAGCTCTTTGTGTTATTTTTCTCTGTTTTTTTATCGCTCATTTGTGTGTTCACAAAAGCGGTATTTTCTAATGGAGTTACAGAAACATCTCATGTAACAGGTTGTATCAGGAGGTCACGAAGTGTTGTGTGTGGGCTTGTATTCATAATTTTCCTATTCAGATTACCATTATGTGTAAGTATTTTCAACTTTTATGTCCTAAAATCACTACTTTTAAACATTTTTGCTATTTTTGTAAAGTGTAAAAACACTATTTTCCCTTCAAAATGGGCTTTGCATGCTTGCAATTTGTTTTTGAATCGATAGTCTTCCTCTGTCCATGTATTTCTTAACCCTTTTCTACTATGAAAAAACAGGACCTCATTAAGGCTATGGCTACTGCTGCTGGCCTCTCTCAGGATGCTGCCGCTAAGGCTCTCAAGTCGTTTATCGACGTTGTTACAAAAGCCCTCAAGAAGGGTGATACTGTTGGTATCACAGGTTTTGGTACATTCCGCGTTGCTCACCGCAAGGCTCGAATGGGTGTCAATCCTCAGAATCCATCACAGAAGATCAAGATTTCTGCTAGCAAATCTCCTTCTTTCAAATCTGGTAAGACTTTCAAAGAGTCTATCTAATTGATTCCTTACAGTCAAAATCCTCTCTTCGGAGAGGATTTTTTTTGTAAATACGATAAAATTGCTACTATGTACCTATGATGTTAGATAAATATATATTTCTACTCGGTCGCGAACCAGAACTTTCGATTGCTGAGTTACGCAGTGTTTTTAGTGAAATTGAAGTGTTTTCACAATTTGCGATAATTGTAGCAGATGAGTCGAAGGTTCAGGCAATACAAGAAAGTCTGGGGGGAACTATAAAAATAGCAAAGATATTAGATGCAAGTGTTAAAAAAGAGGATTTATTGGATTTCGTTACAGCAAAAATACGCGAAAAAGCTATGCCATGAAAAAAACTCCGAACCGCAATTGATACATTTGTTCCCGCGCTGACTTCTCTCATATTTAAAGCAAAAGATATTCTGAAAAATGAGGGATGCTCTATACGTGTTGTCCAACATGAGTGATGACGTGTGAAAACAGCAACGACCCTCCATGAAAAGCTGATCTCACAGGGGATAGAGTTAATGCTTGTTCCTACTCCAAATAAAGAAGGATATATACTATGAGAAACAATTTGGGTTCAAGATATAGATGCTTATACACAGAGAGATATGGAAAGAAATAGATCGATGGTAGTAGGTATGATGCCTCCTAAAATAGCTCAAATAATGCTCAATTTAGCTACAAAAGGTAATTTTCAAACACAAATTTGGGATCCTTTTTGTGGTCTCGGAACAACCATTATAGAAGCCTGGAATGCGGGATATAGAAAACTTATCGCTTCTGACATATCAGAGGAAATTGTAAAAATGACGAACACAAATATTGCAAATATAAAAGGGGAATGTGTTGTGTTTCATTACGATGCCAGAAAAATCGATTCTCATGAGCTTCAGGATAATACGTGCATCGTGACAGAATGAATGCTTGGAAAAAATTTCAACCATACCACCATTAGCCACTCAAGTGTCCTTCAAGAGAGAAAAGAGCTCAGTTTACTCTACAGTGAGTTTCTCAATACCGCTTGAAAAAATAATAATATAAATTGAATAGTTTTTTGCATGCCATTTTGGAATGTACGACAGGATACACTTTTTATGCCTGAAATTTCCGAATTAACTGATAAATGGTCCATAACCCCTCTCTGTAAAACAAAAAAACGATATCTACAACACATGAGACCAGGTCAATGCGTAGGACGTGAGATTATTATGCTCAACAGGAAATAGATACGTATTCATAAACCTCTCCCCTGAAAATCAAGTAATTTTTTTTGAATACCCACTAAAAAACATATAATCGTCTCACTTATTAATTTTTATATTTTATGAAAAAGATTTTTTCTGTATTTATAGTCGCCGCAATACTTGCAGGTTGTTCTCTGCCATTTACTGAAAAGGCTCCAGTAACACCTCAAAAAGGCGATACTGTCTCTGTAGACTATGTTGGGACATTTGATGACGGAAGTGAATTTGATTCATCTAAAAAAGAATGAAAAACTCCGCTTCAGTTTGTTATTGGAGCAAATAGTGTCGTTAAGTGATTTGAGGAAGGCATTATTGGTATGAAAATTGGTGAAAAAAAGAAAATCCGCATCGAAGCAAAAGATGGTTACGGTGAAGAATTCATGAATAAAACAGTACCTCTTGCAGAATTTAGAGAAGTTATTACTCAAAAGGCACCTGTTGGCGCATTAACAGGTAACCTTGAACAGAAGCTAGCGAAGGATCAAGCAGAAAGACTTTTTGTACCTCTTGCAGTCTGAACAGAGAAAAAAATCGGTCAAGATACTCTCAAAATTCTCTCAATAGGAGAAACGGATGTCGTTATATCTATAAATCAACCGAGCGCAGCATTCTACGGCAAAAAAATTGCTGTTGGTATGAAATCAATTGCACAAGATGGGAGCGAAATAATAATTAAAAAAATAACGGGAAATGACGTTGATGTTGATATCAAACCAAATCTGGAAATCATCTCAAAAAATGAAAAAGAAGTTACTGTAAAAATCAAGAATCCTCATCCTCTCGCTGGAAAAACTCTAAATTTTGAAGTTGAATTAATATCAATTAAAACTCCTGGGGATGTTTCAGAGGTAAAATAGAAAGATAAGAAACTATATTAATTTGACAGAAAAGAAAACCCGCTCAATATGAGTGGGTTTTTATATGCATAGATTTTTTTCTACAATTTCATTAAAAGAGGATATTTTATCGTTTCCTTCTTGAAACGAACTATTTCATCAAATTGTTCATGTCTTTCGGTCAAAAAAAGGACAGAAAATTATTTTTTTTGAAGAAAATTGACCCGATATAGTGTATGAAGTAGAGCAAATATCTAAAAAAAATATTACATTTAAAAAAATAGAAATTTCTTATTGCAATAAAGATAAAAATAGACGCCCGGATATTACACTGTTCCAGTCTTATCCAAATAAATTAAGTACTCTTGAACTTCTTGTCCAGAAAATTGTTGAAATAGGTGTCCAGAAGTTAGTCCTATTCCCCAGTCAATATTCACAAATGAGTTGCATACCTCCTCATAAAAACCAAAGAATATTGACTATAGCACGAGAAGCAATGGAACAGTCATGAGATAATAATTTACTTCTTATACAAGAATTAAGCGACATAAAAACAGCAAAAGCTGAGTATTCTGACCTAACCCATATTATAGCATCTCCAGATGGATCTGCAGTTGCCCCAGACTATACTCAATCATTGTGACTATGGATTTGACCCGAGTGAGGATGGTCAAATGAAGAAATGGATTTTTTTCGAGAAGAAGACTCTACTTTATGGTCTTTTAATCAAAATATTTTACGTCTTGAGACTGCAGCCATTGTTGGGGTAGGAATCCTTACTTACTGAAATTTGTTTTCGTAAGAGTAAAATTTGGCGTTATTTTCCCAGGTACGTATATGACGGAGACAATTATTATTAATTGTAGATTTAAACTTTTCTTTTGAACCTACATATACAAAAACTTTCCCTGGTAAGAGCGCTAGTTGTCCACAGAGTATTGCCTGGTTATGTCGCATCTTTGTGATATTTTTTTCATCAAATACGATACTTCATATGCCTTGATATGTAGAATATACCTCTTTTTCAGTATAAGCTGTCATCATAGACATATATGCTCATGTGAGCGTAACAAGACTTACATTTTCTGGCATATTGTGAACTATGTTCCTTATTATAGAATCTTCCTTTCTATCTATGAAAGATTTGTGCCATTTCTGGGTAAACAAAAACCATGGAATAGTGTATAAAATGAGAAATACAGCTATAATTTTTTTATTTATTTTAATATAATACTTTGTTAAAAATAAAATTAAAAATAAATCTAGAAAGCTCTCCAATCTATTATGAGCAATTCATCTCAGCAATATCGATACAAGAATAAACAGTAAAACAATAAAATATGGATTTTTAAATTGAGTGATATTTATTTTTTTGAAATTTGATACAAAATGCCCCGTGAGTACCACTAATAATGGTAATTCATACATCCAAAATAATGGTTTATTAAATCATGTTCCAGCACCCTGCGTAATAAAGATATAATTATTTATTTTTCACATTATAAATGGTAATATTTGTATAGAAAAAGTCGGAATATAGGTGACAAAACTGAGTATAATTGATACGAGAGATATTAAGAAGATTTGTTTTTTCTTAAAAGAAAAAAGATTCAAAAGGAAGAATGATAGAGCGATGAAACCTGTCAATCTATGAAGGGACAGGCAGGCAGTTAAAAGAATGAGCGAAATAACTAAGCTCTTATAATATTTCATCAATACCACCAAGAAAAATGTTGCAAAAATTTGCTTACCAAAAGACCACCAGAGGTTGTTGTATTGGAGAATGGAAAAAATAAATAAAAACAAACCCAGATAAGATCCGGACGTATATTTTGAGTTTCTTTTTCAAAGAATGAATATCGATATTGAGGTCATCAAATAAATCAGAAGATATCAATAGTTAAATAAATATTTTTCAGATACTCAATGGGTCATAAAATAAAAAAATGAGCCTGAAAATGGTTCAAACTGTGTCTGAATATACATAGGGAGTTTTTGTATGCTTCATTTTTGGATTAGAATATCGATAAAATGCCTATAAGCACCGTGATCATAGCCCATAAACATGCCTTCATTATTAAAGACATAAAACCCTAAAGCAATTACTCCCACAAGCCAGAGAATGAGGATAAAACGGTTAAACATAATTATCGTATAAAGTACCTATATTCATTCTCGCCCCCCCACGCTCCTCACACCCCATCTGTTGTTCGCGTTCTTTCCCCTTCTTTTACACCATTTGCGCTGTAAAATGCTAAATGAGGATTTGCATTTCATATATAGTCATTACACCAATACTTTTCATGACTTACTCACCAACTAACACCTGTGTGGTTCATTATTGAGTTGAGGTTGTCATATTTGATTGTTCAATCTTGATTTATGATGCTCCATGTTGCTTTTCAGGGGATATCCGTACATCATTTATTTGTCCTCCCTAAGACTTTTTCTCAAAGTGCCCAATTAAGAATATTAGGAGACGAGAAAGTGAATTTTACCCATTTTTGGCTATCTCATTTTTTATTTCTTATGAGCATTTCTTTAGCTCAATTTTCAGTTAAAAGGCGGTAATCCACCATTCAAACAAGATTTGGCTCATCATAATTTGATAAATCATTAAATGGTTTAAGATCAAGAGCATCTCGCAAATTCACATACGACATTTTTAATTCAGAATTCGGGTGTCAATTATTTGCGTAAAAAAGTGTCCATCAACCATTATCCGTTTTCATGTCACAGTAAACGGAAATAAGAGTTCATCACATCTCTATAACATACTTTCCAGAGTTTGAGCTAGGCTGTTTTACCAAAATTTCTTGACAGCTTTTTTGTGATTGCCATCAAATCTGGTTTCTCTTTTGTTCATTTCATAAATCAACTTTCTGAGCATTTTTTAACACAGCACTGACAAGTTGTCATTTATTTTTCCCTGAATTCATAATTAATACACGTCATTTTGAAGAACCAAGGGAATAAGCAGGTGTTTCTCCTATGGTAAAATTCGAATATCGCTTATCACTTAAAATTGCTACAATCTCATATTCTTTAGTTTCTGGTCTGATGAAATAATGATACATTTCTCCTGTTTCTGGATCTTTCATTAATTCTAAGCCTAGAGACAAAAACAAATCTTTTCCTGCACGTCACTGATATCCAAGCTTTATCTCTCAAAAATTAAGCTCCAAAGCATTGGTGGGGAGAGGAATTTTACCACCTCTATTGAGCGTGTCGTCAATTTTTTCCCTTATGAGTGATAAATGAGCTATACGTGTTATATCTGCATCTGTATTTTTCAAAGAACTTACAAAATAGATAACTGGTAAGATTGCAGCAATAAGTATTACTCAGAAAAAGAGTATTTTCTTGTAAGGAAAGCCAGTATCAGGGCTAATTTCTGGTATGGCAGGTATTAATGTTGGTTCAATTACTTCCATTTTTCCCCTTTACTTTACCACATCATTTTGTTAAATGCAAGCGCCCGAAGAGAATAAAAAGATGAATATTATTACTCTATTACTTGATTAAAATTCACAGATAAATCCTGTTTCCATAAAAAAATCCAGTTCACTCAAAAAAATATCCAAACAAATGATAAATTTTGATTTAGCAAAACAAGGATAGGGGGGAGCGTAATAGTGTTAATGAGAGTAAGTAAACATCATATTTTCCAGAGAGAGTCTGGAAATCAAAAAGTTTTTAGCGAAAAAATATTTCCTAATTGTCACTTTATGATATTAAAAAAAAGGGAGAGAATGATGTTAATAGTTATGAAAATAACAAGAAAAAACTCCCAGTTATCTCACCAAGGCTTGTAAAAAAGCCAAGTTATCATTCAAATAAATACTGCATGCTCAAAGATAATCTGAAGAGATCTTTTTGATACAGGCATAAATCTAAGTCTAATGTAGACCAAGAAACTTCCTACCCCTAAAGTAAGCAAAAAACATGTTTGTGTATCATAAATACCAGTATGTCGCCATTCTTCAAGACCAATTCACACATGAAAAAGCCCGACAAGAATTTGAGACAAAATAATGTAGGGAATAAGTTTTTGAATCATCTATAAAATAATTACTATTTCTCCACGAAAGATGCCTTTTTTTGCTTCAAATAAAAGATTTCCAAGAGTATCTCGATGATATGTCTCATATATTTTAGTGAGCTCTCTTGCAAGGCAAGCTTGAGAGTCTTCTCAAAACATACTTATCAAGTCAGACAATGTTTTTTCAATTCTATGAGGTGACTCATAAATAATTGCAGTGTAATCCTTATTTTGTAATTCTTTTAATAGAGTTTGCCTTCATTTTTTAAGAGGCAAAAAACCCAGAAAACGAAAATCATGCATATGGAGTCAGGAACCGATGAGGGCCGTCAAAAGGGCAGAAGCTCAGGGTATAATCTCAATCTTTATATCTTGTTCAATGGCCTCCTGAACGAGCAGATAAGCAGGGTCAGAGATTCCTGGCGTACCGGCATCAGATATGTAAGCGATATTGTGTTCTTTTGCTTTTTCAAGGATTTTTTTTGCCTGTTCTCGGGTACTATGGCTATGAAAACTTTGGAGTGGTTTTGAAATTTCAAAATGCTTGAGAAGAGTACCACTATGTCTCGTGTCTTCACATACTATCAGATCTGCTTCTTTTAGTGTACGGAGCGCACGGAGCGTGATATCTTCGAGATTTCAGATAGGAGTGGCAACAAAAGATATCATGAAAATAAGAGTGAACAGTAAAATATACGTCTATTGTATTCTAAAACCAAGTTCTTCCAATCTTTTTATCTCAGATTTTTGAAGTGTTTCAGGTATATCCCGAGCATCATAAATACTGTCGTTTATACGTGAATAAAATCTGGATCAGAGCTTCTGAATTGAAATTTCCTGACGATAACAATCAGAATCAAGGCAATACGGTGTTTTTTGGAGAGATTCAGGCATTTTTATTTCTAAATCCCGAATATAGCCACGACGGATAGATTCTTCAATAACATTGTGCCATATAGGTGCAGCACCCGTCACGCCAGTTACACCAAGCATCGAAGAATTATCATTATTTCACACCCAAATTCAGAGAACCAAATCAGGACTGTAGGATACTATAGTATTATCTCGAAAATCAGAGCTTGTACCCGTCTTTACAGCCTGTGGTATGCTCGTATTGAGTAAGGAATTAACACCAAAACTAACATCTCTATTATCAGGATTTTTAAGTATATCTATGAGGAGATATTTATCCTCATCAATATATCCATTTTTATCTGGGATGGGCACAAGATGGATATAACTCATAACGAGATCATAGAGACGAATAGTAGGGTTTCCCAAAACAAGAGAATATCAGTAATGTTCGGCAGGAAAATCAAAATGAAAACCATTCTGTTTATAAAAATCATAAACACGGTTAATTCACAATTCTTGGGCAAGTCTTACAGATGCATTGTTCAGACTATTTCAAAGAGCTTTCTTGAATCTCACAAGACCATATTCTTTGAGAGTATAATTCTCCGAGGTATATGTCAGCCCTGGTTGAAAACTAGGATATTGCCTCTCTAAATCAAGAATAACACTATCGGGATGAAAATTATTTTTGAGAGCTAGAAGATATAAGAATGGCTTCATAGAACTTCCAGGTTGACGAGGAGATGAGATGACATCCACTTGACCATCAATAGATTGGGAATAAAAATCACGACTTCACTCATAGATAAGAATCTCTCTTGTGATAGGATTAAGTCAAAATATGGCGCCATTGGTAACGTGTTTTTCACTAAGCTGCGTGAGAGTCTGATTGAGTGAATTACGAGCAAAAAGACTCAACTGGGCATCTATAGTACTTCTAAATTGCCCCTTCGTACAGTCAGCCTGGGTAAAAAGAATTCAATTTTCAGAATTTTCTTGGTTTTTTTGAAGACAGAGATCTTCAGCTTTTCTAGATACAAAAGGAAAATAATCTATATTTTGAATTTTCTCAAGAGAATCTATCTTTGATTCAAACGTGAAACCGAGACGATTTTTTACTTCAGAAAAATAGTTTTGGAATTTCACATCATCGAGGGAAAGTCCAGGATTATGGATAAGGGTTATAAGTATGGTACGTTCTTCTTCGTTCAGATCTCAGAGGTTATCCTTGTGAAAATAAATACGTGCAGCCGCATGTACTGAATAAATTCTATTCCCCATATACACACTATTGAGATAATTCTCTATGATTGTTTTCTTACCATAAAAAATAGAGAAAGTGAACGCAATAGTTGCTTCTCGAATTTTCTGAAAAAATGAACGTGGATAATCCTGAAAGTATTTTATTTTGATGTACTGCTCAGTAATAGTACTTCATCCACTAACAGGCTCTCCGAGAATATTATCAATTAACGCCCTCATTTTTGCCAAGACATCAACTCAAAAGTGATACTGGAATCGTCTATCCTCAATATCAATAAGCTCCTGAATAAACGGCACTCAAAAATAATTATCTGGTAAATCTACCTTAATCGAATACCCCTCCTTACCACTTCTATCGGTCATGAGAATACCATTTCTATCCAGAATATAGACACGGTTCACTGATTTCTGTGAGTCACGCAGGATTGGTAAAAAAATCCATCAAAGAAGGATAAATCAAGAACATAAACATACAAAAAATATTCTCTGTATATATTTTCTCTTTACTACGGCAAAAGGTATTATTTTACCAAACATAGTATCTATCGTACCTCAAGAGTTCTAAATTCACCATAAGCACGTGTATCCAGATTATACATAAGATATGCAGTTGCTGGTGGATAGAGAAAGGTTCATGCGAATTCGGGTGTAACAAAGTATGTGTATTCTATTGTATCCTGCCATACATACTGTGCATGTGCCATGATAACATTTGGAAGAAGCTCGACATGATCAAAGTACCAACCTTCACTCGTAGCTTGGTTCGTCGCTATTGAATTAGTACGGAATTTGCTATTTAAGACACGGAAAGTAGCGGGCAAATAGTCTTCGAATGTCAGATTTGATCTACGGTATGAATCAGGGAATTTTGCCTGAAGAGTAATCTTATAGGTAGCTCATTTTTTGAGAATATTACCAGAGACAGTTTGGAAAGCATTTTTACAATCATCATCGTTCTGCCCGTAGTAATACTGACTACATTCAGCAAGTTTTTTAGTATCGACAACTTCTGAGATTGTACGAGTGAGTGTCATGCCATTTTCATATTTTTTTACTTTTACCACATCCTCAGGATAAGCATTGAGTCGAGCATTTACAAAGACGGGGGTCTGGGAATCACTTTTCACAGAAAGCGATATCAGATTCTCTTTTTTGACAGAAGAAAGCGGGAAGCTCTTTGCAAAATTGTTTCCCGAACTCAATACTACTTCTTGAGAGACACCATTAAGTATCACTTGAACCTTGCTCGTCTTAGCGTATTTATATTTTTCTACATATTTTATAAAAGTATTGAAGGCGGTATTCTTGGATTGAGTACTAATATAATAACTCAGATAATCCTGATCAGATAATTCTTTTATAATACTTGTAATATATGCAGCATCATAATCCATGTCCATCAAAATTGATGCAAAAGCAGCTTTGTCAGAAATCTCATCCCAGTACCAATAATAATCCTGTTTCTGATTGCTTTGAAGCATATTTTTTATGATAGCTATATTATTATTTATGGCATCTGCATAGCCTATTTTATCTGTAGCGATAAGTCACTGCGTGTAGGCGAGCATCTCATGTCGTGTAAAATTCTTACTCACATTTGGATTTCAGAAATAAAAATCATGAGCATCACGCCCCTTTCATACGCGAGCAAGAGCTGAAAATATTTCCATCTTCTCTGTATGACTCTCGGCTTTTGGAATCATTGTGACGAGATAATTAATAGCACGATCTATCATCGTAGGATCGACAGCAAATCACATATCTCGAATATCTATAAGAGTTTTCAACACGTAAGGGGTGATGGCGAGGTTAGCCTGTGGGTCTCACTGCCAATAAGCAAATCAGCCTGATTCAACCTGCATAGAAGCAATTCGCGATATGCCAGCAATAGCCTGTTCTTTTGCTTTGTTTTGATCAATAGAACTATTCACAAAATAACGAGAGAATTTTGTAGCCATGACATTTGGAAATGTCGTAGAGACAGATTGTTCTATACATCCGTATGGATAGACTAGGAGTGATGCAAATATAGATTCGAGGTGCTGAATAGGGTTATTGGAGAGTGATAAGTTGTAAGTAGATTTTTTAACAAGAGTATTCTCAGGGATATTGATCGTATAATCTTTTTTTGTTCAGATTAAAATATCATTCTCGATGACTCGCTGCACAAGAGTAGGGGAACCGGTGCGAGAAATTTTTCCAGAGACGCTATCAGAATTGCGAGGAGAATCACCAACAACATTCATAACATAATTTATATCATTCATATCATCACGAACTTGGACGTCAAAAGAAACAAAAATATTAGCGCCATTTTTCAGTGTAACAGTCTGTTGGGCTTCTTTGATATCAATATCAGAAGACACGAGAGATACAACAAATGACATATCTTTTCATGATTGATTAAAGACATTAGCTCAGATAAAAGCATGGTCATTATCACGCAATATCAGTGGTGTTTTATCTTCTACAGTGACTGGTCTCTGGACAGAGAATAACGACTCTCATGAACCAAAAGTATTATCAAGAGAATTGGAGACAACCATAACGCGGAATTGAGTGAGATTATCTGGTAGAATAAAATCTACTGTTGCATTACCATTATTATCAGTCACAACACGACCATTATAATAAGCTGTGTTTTTAAATATGCTTCTTGTACTCACGGAACTGTCACCACCTTTTCTATTTCCAGATCAGCTTCCTCCGACAATACCAGGCCGTGAGAAATAATAGTTTTTTAGCATCGCTATATTAGTAATACTTGTCTGTATTTGGAACGGTAATTTTTGCCATATTTTTTGGAGCGTATTGGTATCTATATTTCCCATTAAACTAATGAGACTATCATCCACTACCATAACAGCAAGTTCACTTTTTTTACCTTTTTTTGCGTTATCCTGAACACGGATAGAGAGCTTCACTTGATCACGTGGGAGGTATACTTTTTTATCAGAAGAAACTTCAACAGTTGCCTTTTTATCAGTCTTATCAACGACTATTTCAGTATAGCCAACTTTGTATTCTGGAACTCTTTCAGCATTTGTATCAATTGCCACCACTCATATGTATGCATTTGGCATAAAGCTCTCGTCGACAGTTATTTCTTTGAAGAAAACATTACCTGGAACATCAATATATTCACTTTTTTCGACTCATCTCTTTTCAACAGTCCACAATATTTTTCATTTTGAAAAAGGCAATCTCACGAGTACTCGTGCTTTTTCACCTATCTTATAAGAGACTTTTTCTGAGAGAACCTGAATTTTATTATCAGACACTACGGGATTTTGAGAAGGGGAATCAGAGTAAGTAAGAAGTGTGAAAAATTGTGGAGAGACAATGAGATTTTCGAGGGTAATTCTCTGAAGCAAAGTAATAGGGTGTGTCTTCTGTAGACAGATATCAAAATCTGATAAAAAGATAGGTTGCAGGGGAGTACCTGTATTTACAGTACTTGGTTGTGTTGACTTGTCAGAACAACCCGCAAGAGCAATAATACCCTCACGTGAACAGAGTGTATTCTGATCTCCGATACATCGAGAAGAGAGTGACCAAAAATCTGTCGAACCATCAACAAGCGTGGTTATTTTTTTCTCAAGAGACGTCTTTCATGATGAATTAAATTCATCCACTAAATCCCAATAATCATCCTGAGCAACTTGAAGCTGATTAATATTGACCGCTCAGAATTCAAATACATATTCAGCTGTCTCTGTGAGCTTGTAGTCGATATCAACTGCTCCATCCTTGCCTATTCTAAATCGTTTTTTTGTCACAGGAATAACCTCAATCAATTTCTCTACCGGCGTACTAACAACTCTCGTGAATCAACGAACATCTTGAACTTCTTTTGTATCAAAAGTTTTTTTCTTCACGATGAGGAGATATTTATTTTCTTGATTTTCATCCCATGCTCCATGATTCAATTTTCCACGAATAGTCACCTCAGTACCCGCTGGATAAAAACGTTTATCTCATGAAAATGTAAGAGTATTAGTCGGATCCC
The DNA here is from genome assembly GCA_964448195.1 of uncultured Candidatus Peribacteria bacterium. Classification (GTDB taxonomy): domain Bacteria; phylum Patescibacteriota; class Gracilibacteria; order BD1-5; family JAGOOR01; genus JAGOOR01. Next base: position 22,352 of record CAYUVP010000004.1, read on the forward strand.
AGAGCTTGTACTCTGCTGGGAGACGAACAACAGTCGAATTAGTACTCGATATACTATCGCCTGCAGCATCTTTTGGTGTTACTTCAAAGACGTATTTGTAATCACTATACGAAGAAGAAAAATCAACTGGAACAGAAAGACTCGCTCAACCATTGGCATCAAAGACACCAGTTCATTCAGTATAAAATTCTTTATTTGGCTCCCAAAAACAACCATAATAACAATCATCCCAATACGATGAATCCCAATATTCTTGTCGATATATTTTATATGTAAATGGAGTATTTGAGAGGACTCAGCCACTGTAATATTTTCAAATAAGGTCAGCCTTGAGTACAAATTTTCCACGGTATTGATTTCACCAATAATATGGTCATTTCTCCGTCTTTTCTATTTCAACATTTTCACCTTTGAGTCATTCAGTTTGGAGTTTTATCTCTGTAGTAAATTTTGGATTTTTAAAGACCTCGAGTGAAAAACCAGTACGATTAATCTCCATGCCTTGGAGATCAAATATTCATATACTATATGCTCAGAGAGAGAGTTTTTTATCGAGAAGAATCGAAGCCAAAACACTTCCGAATTCATTGGCAACAACATCAGACCTTTGTATTTCTTTCCCTTGCGGATCTGTCACAACTACAGAAAAATGTTCATCTTTTGGAGCCCCTAAATTGAGACTCTTTCGGATAACAGCTTTTATCATGACTGTTTCTCCTGGTATATACAAAACTCTATCAGTAAAAATATGAGAGAGGTATTTTCTATCTTCTCCTTGCCATTGATAGGTACTCAAATTATCACCATTCAAAGAATAAGAATTTCCATACCAACTATTCACAGTGTATCAAAAATTTGATGGGGCAATACCACCATTCCACTGAGAAGAAACAAATGTGAGAAGATCTCATTTTTTACCCGTAACAAAAAATGAATCATATTTACCCAGTTCATCAAATTCATAATTATTTTCAAAAGTTTTATTGTACACGTTTTCGATTTTTCCACGCAGACCTATCTTAAGTATACCGTCCTTATTGGTCTTTCAGAGAACAATCTGTTTTCAATAAACAGTATTTGTAAGGGGTGATATCTGCGTAATCGTCCTGTTACCATTTGCATACGCAGTATTCTTTGATGTAAATTCATTGACAGCTACACTCAATTCCATACCTTCAACAGGCTTACCAGAAAAATCATTTACAAAGAAAAATGCTTCACCATTTTGTGATATTTTCATCGTCGTATGAGCACTCACGGATCAGAGAAGTATAGGCGACTGGATGCGATTGTTATAATATCGGTCAGCATGATCTGAGAAAACGATAACATATAAACCATGAGATCATAGCTTTTTCAGAGAATCAGCTAATGGTATTTCCTTTTTTATTAAGGTATTTTGATCCTTCTCATTCTCGAGATTCACGGGTATTTCCTCACAGCCATTATTCTTGAGAGTATCTATGCTGGAAAAGAAGAATTCTTCTTGAGCGCTCATTTTTTTTGATGCAACTGCAACCTCTGAAGACATTGAAAGTGATGTATTTACTCTTTCTATATCTCTATTTTTGAGAAATACTTCGATTTTAGCATAATTTTCGAGGTCGAGAGAACACACCTTAAGGGAGGTATTTTTCTTGAGTGAATTATATGATAGAACTTCCATAACAGGAGGGTGTCAGCCGTCATAGAGTGTTACTCTTCCTTGAGCACGGAGACTAAGAGTTTTATTTTCAGGAGTGATAAAATCCCATGAAGAAATTTTCTTGCCTTCTGTGGAAACCATAGCGCCAGCCATAGAAAGAGTATAAGCGGTCTGTGGTTCAAGAGAAACACTTAATACCATTTTTTTATCATAGAGAGCAATATTATCTGCACTCAATTTCACTTCAGGTGAGAAACGAATAAATTGAGATAATTGCTCTCGGATTTTGAGTTCATTCTCTTTGTACGTCTCCGATCAAACATCACCACGAATAGATCCAATAGGAACAGAAAAATCCATAGCTAATGTCGTCTGGAAATCGCGTTCTGGATCGAAAAATGAGAGAACAGAAAATTTTGCCTGTATCTGAGAGCACATACTTTCAAAATCCAATAGACCGTTTATTATATTTCAGAATTTTACGTCTTCTACAAGAGAGAGATTGTAACTAGAGAGCTCACTACAGCTCGCCACAGTAGGTCACTGCGAAACGAGGTTTGTGATTTTTTCTATCGTTTTCTGTTCGTTTCATGCCCGATAAAACTGAATTCCAAAATACAAAATTCAGGAAAGAAGAACTACGGAAAACAGTACTGCAAAAGTGATTTTCACAGAACGTGGCAAAGTACGTATGTACAAACTTACTCTGGTACCGAGTTGGGAGATCTTCTCTCCTGAAAAAGGATTGTTCATAAAATAAATTAGTTATTTTAAAGTAAAATTAAATATTACTTTACGACAATATTAAGAATCTTATTTGGAATAAAGACTTCTTTGATAACTGTAACACCTTCCAGCCATTTTGCGATTTCTGGTTTGTTTTCAACCGTCATACGTACTTCCTCAGCAGTGACACCCCGTAAAAATGAGTAAGTACCTCTGAGTTTTCCTCCGATTTGAATAGCAATCTGTACTTCGTCGTCGATAGTCATCGCAGGGGTGTATTCTGGCCATTCCGTTGAATATATAGAATTCTCATTGCCGAGGAGTGACCAACATTCTTCTGCCATATGAGGAGCAAATGGTTGGAGGAGGCGAGCAAGAACTGACTTCCACTCATGTGCTTGTTCCGGGTCAGTCGGTACACCTTCATTGAGCATGATATTGATAGCTGCGATCGCCGTATTAAATTTCATATTTTCGATATCTTCTGCGATTTTTTTGATCATCTTATGCATCGTTTTTGCTGCACGGAGATTATCATCTGTTGTCCATGATTTATATTCTGTCGTCTCTGTATCGGTTGTGAAGAGTCGATAAATTTTCTCAAGGAGTCGATAACTTCCGACAATAGCCTTGGTATTCCACGGAGCAACATCAGAAAAATCAGCCATACTCATCTCATAGAGACGAAGCGTATCAGCACCATATTCAGAGATGACATCATCAGGATTGATGACATTCCCTTTTGATTTACTCATTTTATTTCCATCTGGTCAGAGGATGAGCCCTACATTACGGAGTCTGAAAAACGGCTCATCTGTTGGGACGACGCCTATATCAAAGAGGAATTTATGCCAGAAACGAGCATAGAGAAGGTGAAGTACAGCATGTTCAGCACCACCTATATAACTATCAACTTCACCCCAGTATTTCACTACAGCTGGGTCAACAATTGCCTCGCTATTCGTCGGATCCATAAAACGAAGATAGTACCAGCAAGAGCCAGCCCATTGAGGCATAGTATTTGTCTCACGATATCCTGAGAGATTTTTTCCTAGTTGAACATGAACCCATTCAGGAATGGTCGCAAGAGGGGATTGTCCATCACCTGATGGTTCATATTTTTCTACTTCTGGGAGCTTCAATGGTAAATCCCAATCTGGTAAAAGCCAATCAGAAATCCCTCGAGTTATTTTCCCGAGCGTTTTGTCTCATTTTTTGAGCGCATCACCATCAATCCAACAGTCATCATTTTTTGTTGCCGGAAGTGATTCTTTATCTTCATCTTTGATATGAATCAGTGGAATTGGCTCACCCCAATAGCGCTGACGAGAGAAAATCCAGTCACGGAGTTTGTAATTTATTTTTCTCTCAGCAAAGCCATTTTTATCGAGGTAATCTATGATATCTTCACGCACTTCTCACCACTTTCTTCCTTTGAAAAGAGCAGGTTCTTCCATGATACCTTCGTCATCTTTTGCATACGAATATTCGAGATTGCGGACTTTTTCAGCTTCGACAGAATCAGCAGGGAACATCACAGGATGAAGTGAGATGTCGTGTTTTTTTGCAAAAGCAAAGTCACGAACATCGTGTGCACTACAGTTGACGATACCTGTACCGTAATCAGCCAAGATATAACTCGCGACCCAAATCGGGAGATCATTTCCTGTCCCTGCAAAATTCTCAACATATCGACCAGTAAAAATACCTTCTAAATCTTTTTCAAAATCAAATTTTCCAGCTGCTTTTTTTGCTTTTATTTTTTCACAAAAATCCATCACCTCTTTCTCATACTCCGTTCATTTGACCAACTCATAGACAAGTGCATGTTCTGGAGCTATCGCTGTAAAAGTCTCTGCATGGTAGGTCTGAGGAACAG
>CAYUVP010000005.1:0-20086 GCA_964448195.1 uncultured Candidatus Peribacteria bacterium
AATCCAGACAGTGCACCGGTCATGACTCCAGGTAAGAAACCACGAATAGTTTTATTTTTTCCAAAAATTGGAGCATTGATTGGGCGGGAAAAATGTCTAATTCCCGGAATATTTTTTGCTATTACTGGTGATGCATTAGCTAGAAATGCGGGAAGAAAAATCAGAAAAACCGATAGAAAATTAGCGAAAGACATGGCGAGGTATGAGAAAGATAAAAGAAAAGAGAATGTATATGCCTATAAGTGTCAGGTGGAGAGTACCTATACCAGCCTTAGTCCATCAGAATAAAAATGGTAAAAGTCCTATACTTGTAAGTAGCGCTATTTTTAGAATGATACTTTTTTTGTATTTTATGACGTGTATGTAGGGGATTTTTCAGATTGATAGAAAAGCGAAAAATATTGTCCCAACGATCAAAAAATCTGTTTTTGGTGCAATAAAAATGAGCCCAAAAATCCCAAGAGCTGTTGCTGGTGAAGGAAGACCTGAAAATATCTCCATTGTATCTTGTTTTAGGAATGTAAAACGTATAAGTCTGTAGAGAATAGATAATCAAAATACTATCGCTAACCATAATTGTCCAGTTTGTGAAAATATCCACAGAGCTGGATGTATTCCAAAATTAATCAAATCCGCTATATCATCGAGATACGGTCCAGCTTTTGTTCCTCAAAATTTTCGTGCTATTTTCCCATCAAGAGCATCTGTGACGAGTGCAAAAATAAATAAACATTCAGCTATTATCCACGAAGGACCAAAAAGGACCTGATTACAGGCAATTAAGCCTGATACAATTCAGAATGTTGTGATTACATTTGCTAGATTTTTTTTTAAAAAAGATTTCATACTGCTGTGATTATTCATAAAAAATCTCTTTTTCCAAATAAATGACTATCTCTTCAGTTTTTTTATTTTTTAAATGAGCATTTTTTGTATTTTTTTAGTTGTTCTAGTGACGCTTTGGAGAATAAGTTCAGGAATCAGTATCCCTCTTTTTATGATGTTAGTATCTGTACTCCATAGCCAACGAGTATCCACCATTTTGATACCTTGTGATTGAGTTGAGAAAATATTTTCTGTATGCATGAACCACTGTCCCCAATGTTTTGGATCATTATTCGGACGTGTATCAGGTATTTTTCCTGTTTGGATGTAGAAAGTGAGAATCAGAATGCAGAGTAGATATATCTGTGAAAGTTCTCCCTGATTGAATTCTTCCAGTTTTTTTTCAGAGAAAGGTACTCAGTCGATATACTCTTGAGTGATGTAGGATGTATATTTCCCTTTATTTTCTTCAGAATAGGATTTCCCGTACCCCATAAATTCTCGAGGAAGAAAGTTGTGAAATATCGGCAAAATATTTTGTATGTTCTTTGGTATCTGAATTCCAAATCTTTGCTTTATGATATCCTGAAAAATCGAGATATTTAAACGTAGTCATTTTTGAAATGCTCGTAGTGCATCAAAGTCAGCATAATAGGAATACGTCTCATCAAAAAAACCAAAGTACCGCGCTAGAAGAAGATACTCCTGATATTGTCTCCATGATTCTTCTTTCGTGGGGAGAAATTTGTATGAAAATGGACTCAAGAGTTTTTGTAATGGTTGTCCGTGTATGCTCTTTGTTCCAAAAATAAGTGGTACATCTATATCCCACCTTCCTTCTTTTATAACCCAGTCCGCTTCTGTTATTTTATATGCACGGGAGAAAAATCATTTTCCAATAATTTTTGAAGGGTATTTCTTATATATTTCATAAAAATCATTTTTCCCATAATCCTCAAATTCTGTGATTTGATATTTTTGTAATATTTTTTCTAATGGTGTCATAAATTTAGCGAAGGATGGTATCTTTTTCTCAGATTTTTTTCAGTATAGTATCTTTTTCTTCTTCTGTTGTGAGGCGAGGTTGTCCGTAACTCTCTATGATAATAGGGATGAGTTCTATTTGTTTTATATGTGTTTTTTCTGTATTTTTTTGTATAGAGATTTTGAGCGTGAGTCATTCTTTTGTTTCTGGACTAAATTCTTGATCAAAAACAAAATTTCCGAGAGAATAAAATATATATTTTCATTGATAGCGTTCGATAGGCTGTATCCAGTGAGGATGAGCCCCAATGACGATGTCTGCACCATTATCGATGGCTGTTCGTGCAAATGATTCTTGCAGAGGTGTTGTTTTGAGGGTATATTCTGTTCATGCATGCATAGTGACGACTACTATATCGGCATCTCTCTTCGCTCTCCTGAGAGATTCTTTGAGTCTATTTGTCTCTTGCATGCGAGCTACGCGTTCACTGACTCGAGTTCCATCGTCATTGTAAGAAGTGTAGGAAGCTCATATAAAAGCTATTTTTATATTATTTTTTTCAATAATTTTTGGTTCCCATGCTTCATCTTTTTTCTCCCCAACTCCTATATTTTGAATACCTATTTTTTTCAATAATTTTTGTGTAATAATCAGTCCTTCATTTCATTGATCAAGAGCGTGATTATTCGCTAAGTTGAGAATCTCAAAGCCTACTTTTGGTAATGTTTCTATGAGCTCAGGAAGCGCGTTGAATGTGAGTGTCTTTTGATATGAGAATATGTCTGTTCCATTGGTAGTTCATTCGAGGTTTCAAAAAACAAAATCAGATGACCTCAAGAATTCTCAAATTTTTTCCCAAATCCACAATCCGCCCCCTCATATTTTTGCATGTCGAGCGACATTTCTGGAGAGCATTATATCTCAAACAGCGATAAAATTTGTTTCTTGTATTTTCGGAAGCACTTCACTTGAGATATTTTTTATCTCAGGATACGGAACTGAGTGTCTTTTATATACTTGTGTGAATGCTGTTATGCTCATCAGAAATCCTGTAATAGTGAGGCCTATTGAGAGAAATAATTTTACATCAATGCTTTGTATCTTCATTGTAGATAATACTAAGTATTTTTTGGTTTTTACAAACTCTGAATATACTTTTTTTATTCCCTCTTATGACAACACTAGAATCAAAACTGCGTGCACTTTTTGATGTTCCGGAATCTGATATTCCTCGTGAATTTCGGATCCGTCATCTTGGAGCATTTTGGCCACATTGGAACCTCCACAAAAGAAAATGTGACAGAACTCATAAGGAAATTATTTCTATTTTTCGTCCAGATTGCCCTTACCCTGTCTGGCACAAAGATGAGTGGTTTAAAAATGCAAATCCGCCAAAATCAGATTTTGATTTCAATCAATCATTTTTCAGTCAAGCAGAGAAACTTTTCAAACAATGCCCCATTGCTCATAGTACTGGTGCGAATAATGAAAATTGTGAATATACAGATGATGCTTGGCATTGCCGTGATTGTTACCTTGCTCATAGCCTTTTTAAAACAGAAGATTGTCGTTATGTATACAGAGCTTATCAGGAGAAAACAAGCCTCTTTAATGCTTTTTGCTATGAATGTGAACGTTGTATTGATTGTGTAAATTGTCATTCATGTTTTGAATCTGTCGCTTCTCTTCAGATGAAAAATTCGCAAAAAATGGAGTTTTGTTACGACTGTCGAAATTGTCATGATTGTCTTTTTTGTTACAATCTCCGCAATCGTGCCTATTGCATAGCAAATCAGCAATACACGCAACAAGAATATTTACAGATTAAAAAACAGTGGAATTTTGATACTCTAGAGGGGTATCAGAAAGCACGCACTATTTTTCGTACTATTATGTGAGAAAAAGCATATTTTCTTGCTCATTACGTTGAGAAGTCTGAAAATGTGGTAGGTAATTATGTGGAAGAAATGAAAAATGCTGAGTCAGTATTTTTTGCAAATGAGATGGAAGATGTCTGTAATATAGGTCGAGGTACTATTGCGAAGACGTGCCTTGATTGTGTAAGTCCTTACGACACTGAAAAACAATACATGTGTGCGGCTGTTCAGCTGAAGTGTTATGAGGTTCGATTTTCTTTCCAGATTACAGAAGCACGCTTTGTTGATTATTCTGCTTACTCGGCTCAACTCGAGAATTGCTTCGGTTGCTGTGGTCTTTTGAGAGGTAAAAATTGCATCTTAAATACTTCTCATTCCACTCAAGAATATTCTGCTCTCAAACAAAAGATAATTGATCATATGAGATCGACAGGTGAATGGTGACAGTTTTTCCCATGAGCTTTTGCTCCAAATCCCTACGATGAGAGCTGGAGTAGTTATTATTTTCCATTATCAAAGGAGGAACAACAAACTCTCGGGTATTTTCATCAACCTAATCCTGAAAAGCATAACACTTATTATCTCAATATTGATCAACTCCCAAAAACCCCTCAAGAAGCAACAGAAACCACTACAAAACAAACATATTGGGATCATATTTCTCTAAAGCCATTTCAAATTCTCCCTCAGGACGTCAATCTCTGTCGAGAGCTAGGCGTATGTTTACCACATAGTTATTATATGCGTCGTATTCAAGAAAATTTCAAATGGATGCCCTATAATGGAACCCTTCGTACCACGAAATGTGCTAAATCATGACAGGAAATCCAGACTTCATGGCCAGCGGAGTATGATGGGAGGATTTTGTGTGAGGAAGAATATCTGAAAATAGTGTGATAATTTTGCGAAAATACCCAGTATTGTATATACTGTCTATATGAAATCCATACTTTCACCCGCTACTCGTCAGTTTATTGTTTATGTGACTATAACTATCACTATCACAAGTGTTCTTTGGCTTATTTATATCTTGAGAGATATAGTGGGGCTATTTTTGATTTCTTGTTTTTTTGCGCTTCTGATAACTCCGTTTGTGGTACATATGAAAAAATGGAAAATCCCTGATGTTTTATGAATTTTTGTGGTATTTTTCTCTTTGGTTTTTTGTTGTAGTCTTTTTCTTACTTCCATCATTCCTGTTTTTGTTGGTCTAGCAGAGGACTCAAAGCTCTACGTTGTCCGTACTGTGAGAGTAATAGAAACTGAAGCGAAATCATGATTTCCTATTATTGATACTCTTCCGATGAACCTAGGAAAGGTTATCAGAAATGAGGTTAATTTCAATCGCTTGAAGGATCTCATTACGGATGAGAATAGGAAGCAATTCGTCATTGATAGCTTGGTTGGTAATATTGATACAATACGTAATTTTGTCCAAAAATGAGCTGGTCAATTTTCGACGGTAAGTATTTCTGTCGCTACCAGTATTACTACTGCAATTACGTCTTTTACGCTTTTTCTGTTGCTTACATTTTTTATTATTTTGGAGCGTCGGGTTTTTCTAAAGTGGTTTTTTGGCATTTTGCCATCAGATTTGGGGCATTATTTTCGCAGCAGACAGCACACTATATCCCTTGCAATTCATACCTGGCTGCGATGACAAATCATACTCGCGCTCTTCATGTTTGCTATTAATTTTGTTGGCCTTTTTATAGCTCAAAAAATGGGTCTTCCTGTTGATCATATATTTTCTCTCGCACTCATAGCTGGAGCTATGGAATTTGTACCATATCTGGGGCCTATTTTAGCATTTGTGCCAGCTTTTTTGATGGTGCTCGTGAGCCCAGAAGTGAGTCTTGTGAGTATTGCTGGAGTTATCTGACTTTATATTCTCTTTCAGCAACTTGAATGAAATGTCATGGTTCCGCTTATTATGAGTAGGACTTTGAGTCTATCATCTCTCTATATTCTCGTTATGACTCTTATAGGTGCTACTTTGGGTGGTCCTCTTGGAGTCCTTTTGGCTATACCTCTTGCATCAATTATAAATATATTTTATCATGATTGGATGCATTACAGACGTGTAGTAGGACGTACTTCTGAAGAGTAATTATTTATGTGGTATTTTCTTGGGAATTGTCTTGAATATACGAATCAAGATGCTAGAAATGTATTTTCATCTGAGATTTTATCTCCTGATTGGGATATATTTCCTGGTAAGGTATTTTCTATTGAATCTCCAATCATCTGATACAAATGATATGATGATTGGGTATGACACTTTGATAGAAGTGATGATATCAAGGTTGTGCAAGATGCATTAAGGTTCGTGAAAGACCATAAAAAACGTGCTCATGTTCGTGGTATTTCGACTCGAGAAGCTGTTGAAGAAATTCGCAAATATTACAGACAAAAATGATATGAAGATGCTTTTGCGAAAAATTATAGTCTGCCTCCAAATGAACTCTTTACCGTAAGTGTTTCACTGGGGCAATCCTTGTGGTGTGAAAAAGATAAAGATTTTTTGCAGAGTAAAAACAGTCAGAATCTATATTACTATGCCCACACTCCTCCATTTCGATCTTCTGCCGACCTGCGTTCTCTTCAGCAAGCCCTGAGAATGGGCTTGATTATGGGATTAGAAGTCCCAATTATTCATGAGGGCTTTTTATCTGATTTATTAAAAAAACAAATACTTACCATGTATCAAATTGGTACTATGACTTCCATGTCATGGCGTAAGCATGGGATAACCTGAGAAGCTCGTAATAGTCTAATCTCTGTACCAATTTTTTCGAATGAAACTTAGTTATTAGAGAAAGAAGTTTTTCTCACATTCAAGATAGATATTTCTCCGGAGTTTCTTGAGTTCTTCGTTGTATTGTATATTTTTCTTTACAAGAGTCGATGTACGAAACATCCCTATCCAAAAAGTAAAAGCGAGTGTAATTCCGCAAATAATAGTTACGTCTATCCAGTGTGATTGTGCTATAAATATTTGTATGATGTTATCCATAGGAGATTATTAGATAGTGTGAGTGATTTCTTTTAACTCTGTCACAACGAGCAATCTATTGAGTGTGGTACCAAGTGGCCAACAAGTCATCAGCGTCAGTCTTCTGTCATCATTGTAGCCCCCCAGTGATGATATATGACCAGGTTTGACTATTTTTTTCTCTTTTACTGTATAGATAAATTTTTTCTGATGAAAATAAACTATGATTTCATCTCAAGTGACAAGCTCATTCAGGAGCGCAAAGACATCATTATAATTTCATTTTGCCCATGGATAATTGGAACTATGACCGAATATGAAACTGTTTCCCTTTTGACCGGGATCTGCAGATCCAGGGTATTTCACAATACCATTTTCGAGCTCTTTCATAAATATTTCATTCCATTCATTTGAGCTGTCTGCATTGTGGCTTTCTACATCTACCAGTGGTATGTTCTTACCAATTTTTGGTATAATAATCCTATCTTCATAAGGGGCTATATTCACAGAGAGGCTCACATGTGTCACATCTTGGTTGAAATAATTCGCACTTAAGTCTGGAGTAATCGATTGATTTTTTTCTAAATTTTTTCTCAGTATTCGTTGTTTTCGAAGTTGTTTTTTATTTGTTGTATCAGTTGATTCAGTAATAGTTGTACTTGCTAGTCCCCCCTCTATTTGTACCTTTTCTGCGTTGAGAGTTTCAGGCTTTAGAAGTGCACGAGCAAATGTCGTATAGGCTGACCAATTTGATATGAATAATAGTATAACAAAGATTATACTCGTCATACTCATAAAATGCGCTGCTCCTTTTATTTTTTTGAACCAAGTGTGATTTTTTTCTATCTTTCTTTCTTCTTTTTTTACCCAGTTTAGCACATCATGAGATGTGTTAAATATTTCACCAATGATGATATCTCTTTTTTGCTTTGTGTGCGGGTGTTGTAGGTCATTCCAGTATGGCATGATACCAGACTAACATATCTGGTTTTCTATAGCAAATTTTTGACCTACTTTACTCTAATTTCCATTCAGTTTTTTTCACGATACTTACTATAGCCCAAAAGAGTACTGCCAGACCGTACACTATAAACATACCTGTGAACCCTACTAACGATATGAGCAGGCCTCAAAATATGAGCCCAATAGCATTAGCGAGATTATTGAGTATTTTTAGAGGTGCTGCCGATGTATCCGCATTTATTACGTTTGTGCTCATAGTTTTAGAGTAAGCACGGTTATATTCGTCAGCAAATATCGATTGACTCATAGGATAGCCTGCAGCATATCCAGTACTATTGAGCATGCCAAATATGACTATAGCAGCTATCCCAAGTGCTCAACCTATATTTCCAGCACCCGCTAAACCTAATAGCGCTCCTGCCGAGAGGAATAACCCTAGTGTTATAATGCTGAATTTACCTCGATTTTCTGCTTTTTTAATCCAAAACATCTGTAATCAGTAGGCTGGAATTGCGAGTATGCCTATGAGTACAAAGCCGCTTTGTATAATATTTTTTATTTCTGCTGAGTCTCTGAGTGCTGAATCGAGATAGGTGATGAAAAAGGTTGTTACAATAGTATCCCAACAGCCAAATACGAAAATACTTCCTGTTGTCCAGAGAAGCATGGGTACAAAAGTATCTTTTTCAAAAATGAGCCTGTATATACTTTTAAACTCTATTTTAGTCTTCTCAATTATCTCTCACCAATCTAATTCATGAGAGAGCTCTTTTGGTCTCATGATTATGTAGTTCATTTCTCATTTTATTCTTTGGAAATCCACGGTTGTGACTGTATTTTTGATATAGTTTACTGTTTTTTGTTCTAGGTTTTTTGTTTTTTCAATTACATGTAGTTCTTTTACTGCATTTAAGTCAAAAACTTCGTGAGAATTATCAAAATAATTTTCTATAAATACCCAGACACATATTACTAAAAATATCAACATAAAGAGGATGAGCTCTATTGAGTCTGTCCGGAGAGAAAGTATTCCTATAGATATCAACACCCCTACTATTGAGCCTGTCCCCATTGCTACATTATTTTTGGACATTGCGGTATCATATTCAGACGGATCACAATGATTGAGGAGGTAGGACATAGTTGTGATATCATATATTTCTTTGATTGTACCATATAGAATCCCTATAAACAGAAGCAGTATAAAGTTGATACCAGTTGCCAAAAATGTTCGAGTGATTTCCAGTATTCATCATCAGAGACGAAAGCTGATTTCTCCTGCTGATTCTATGAGAATAAGAAAGATAACTGCTGCAATAATCATGAGAGCATTTGCTACTTTGAGCATAGTTTTTGATGGCACATGTCTCTGAATGGTACCAAGAGGAACATCTATAATCATAGACCATATATTTCATATACCCAGGAATATACCTACAAGAAGAGGAGAACCTACTATGAAGCCAAAGAAAAAAACACTTGTGAGGTGGAAAATCAGCCAAATTGCACCATAAACACGTACGACATTATAGAAATTCTGAAATATCTTTTCTTTTTCAGGTAAAAGTGGAGTAATTATCTGAGTCATGAGAACACTTTATCATACTATTGTATCGGAGTAAAATTTTTGAGTAGTTATTTTACAGAGGTGTCCCATAATTGAGAACCCAAATATTATCACACTGTCATACGCCTATTTCACGGAAATTTGGTTCAAACATGTTATTTCTGTGATGTAGGCTCGTGATGAGTTGATCTAACAATTGAGCTATATTTGTCTGCCCAGATCAGAGGTTTTCCCCTCCAATTTTGTAGCTATATTTACCCTCTTGATAGCGTTTCTCAAGAGTACTTCCATTGAGGTCATGACTTATATACCCAGCCTTGCATAGAGACAACGCATATTTCTGAGCTATTGCGTTGAGTGCATGAGATTCTGTCAGCATGCTGAGTCCACGGTTAAATCTTCTTTTACTATGTTCTTCGATCAGTAAACGACGAATTTCGGAAAGTTCTAATGTATTTTTGTGTGCCGTGAGTGTCTCCGATATAGTATAGTTGTCTTGGCATATTCTACCATCAATGATACTTTCTGCCTCACAGAAAAGGTGGCTAAGATAAGCAAATTTCATCTTGTCTGTTTCGGAGGTTCCTGCTTTATTCTGATAAGCCCAAAGAGCTTTTTGTATTGACTGCATTTTAGATCATTGTTCTTCACTTGTTCGACCTTCTATAAATTGTGATCTATATACATCATAAACCTTCTCCATGCGTGCCTGCAGGGATCCACTGAGACCAAAAGTCAGAGTATTAAAACAACAGAAGAGAAGTACGAGAAATTTTTTCATAGGTGGTAAAAAATGAGAATATCTCTATAGTACTCGTATATTTTTCTTTTCAATGATGCCATCACCAATTTTTTTAACTCTCCAGTCCAAAAAACAGCTAACTCATGACGTATTTGAACTTCGATATACCTCTGAAATTCTATTAAATATTCTCCCCTGACAGTTTCTCCTTTGTGATACCTCTGGTAACCCTCAATTGCGTCGCTCGTATTCAGTTAGTTGGGCGGAAGGGAAGAATGTATTTTTTATTATCAAGCGCCTTCCAGAGGGGAAAGGCGGAAGTGTAGCAATCTGTGACCAAGAAATTGGACACAAAATGCAGATCTGGTGACCTCTCGGACAATTCATTCTTCGAGACACTCTTCTTCCAAAAGTTTTTATTGGCACAGGGACAGGGTTCGCTCCACTCTATTTTCAGCTTCGCTCCACTCTTGAAAAAAATATTCACGTACCTCTCTTTTTTCTTTTTGGCGTAAGAGAGCTCCGAGATGTTTTTTATATTAATCAGCTTCAAGACTGGTCTCAGAGAGATATTTTTGACTACGAGATTTATTGTTCTCGTGAAACGTCGATTCTTCCCAAAAAACACCACGAGTGACGTGTGACAGAATATCTCCGACCTGAACACGTTTTAGAACTTAATCGTACTGGAGAGACAGAATTTTATATCTGTGGTAGTCCGGCCATGGTTACAGAAGTACGTTCTGTACTTGAGCTTTATTGAATTTTGAGAGAGAAGGTATTTTTTGAGCAGTATTAGGCTATATTCCATTAGCGTCTCCTACTTTGCTTGTTGCAAGACTAAAATACTTCTTCAATCCATCAACATCTCGAAAAGGTTGTTTTTCTAGATGTTTGGAAGGAGTACTTTTGATTCATTATTTTCTAGTAACTTAATCTATATACACACTACCAACGGCTCCCTTTCCCAGACTTTGAGAACCATTTTTCCTATATCTTTTCCGAGAGAGTCTTTGAAGTTTTTGTCATTTTCTTCAGGTTTTTTCATTGAAAGTCCTTTTTTTATGTAATCACTAATAGCAGCGTGTGAAGCTGTGATTTCATCTGGAAAAAAGAGTCCACGTGATTCAACAGTTGCATCTCGTGTATTGATAACGAGGACGCCTTCTTCACCAAGCTGAATACGCTCTTTGATAGCACGAGTTTCGAGAGATCCTATACTCATACCATCGACACCGAGTGCTTCAAGAGGGATCTTTTTTCGAGAGAAAATGAGGTCGTGTTTTTCATCTATCTCTACAATAGAGCCATCTTCTATAATGAGGACATTTTTTGGATCCCATCCCATCTTAACTGCTTCTCGTTTGAGCGTGAGGCGTTGCGAGAGGTCTCCGTGAACGGGGACGATATATTTTGGGCTTACGAGATTCATTATGACACGTTGCTCTGCTATACCCCCGTGACCACCAGAGTGAACTTCAAATTCTTTGATAGTGATGATTTTTGACCCAAATCGGTTCAGTCGATTCATCATCTCACTGATCGCGAGTTCATTACCAGGGATGATCGAGGAAGAGAGGATGATAGTATCGCTTGGTTTGATAGAAATTGTCGGATGATCACCTCGAGAAATATTATTGAGTCCACCAAATTCTTCTCCTTGGGCACCTGTTGTGATAATAATTTGTTTGTTTTCTGGTATGCTTTCCATGGTTTTCTTATCGAGTGGCTTGATGACGCCTTCTTTGCACTTGAGGTAACCAATTTCCCGAGAAATAGCAACGCAATCAACCATGCTTCGACCATTTATTAAGACGGTTCGTCCAAGTTCTTGGGCTATCGTGACGATATCTTGGATACGAGAGATAAGGGTTGAGAAGTTCCCAACAATGACACGTTCACGAGCTTCTTGTATGAGTGCCTTGAGTTCTCCAGTGACTTTTGTTTCAGAAGTGGTCCATTCCTGTCGAGCAGAATTGGTTGTTTCCTGAAGGAGTATATCGATTCCACGGCTGGCAATCCTTGCATAATTAGAGAGGCTTGCTGGTTTATCAATACGTGGAAAAAATTCAACTTTGTAGTCTCCCATATGCATAATACGAGCACTCGGTGTTTCGATGTAGACGCCACAACTATCAGGAATAGTATGGTTCACACGGAAAAATTCGTATTTAAATACGCCAACATTTGCCATTTTCCCACCATCAGGATTGACGGTGAAGAATTGAACTTTGTTTTTGAGGCCTGCTTCTTCGAATCCTTTTTTTATCATCGCAATAGTAAATGGAGCGCCATAAATAGGTGGAAATCCTAGTGCAGGGATGAGATTTTTTAATGCACCAATATGATCGAGATGTCCATGAGTTATAAACATCGCTTTAATGCGTTTTATATGCGGTTGGAGAAATCGGATATCAGGAAGGAGGTAATTAAACCCTGGAGATTTGCCACCACGAGCGAATTCGAGACCACCGTCGACAATGAGGATGTCGTCACCATGTTCAAACATAGTCATGTTTGCCCCAACAGTACGGAGTCCACCAATTGGAATCATACGAGTAACATTTTTATCTGCCTTTGGGAGTATTTGTGGTTCGAGAGATTTTGGGAAAATCACGGGCACATTGAGACTCTTGATAATAGCAGGGGAAAGTTGTGAGGGTTTTTCAGCTGAAGCAATATTTGTTTCCACGAGACCGTTTGTTGTTGGAAGTTCAAGTCTTTTAAGCGGACCATTTCTTTGGAAAGATTTTTCGCTTGGAATAATTTTACGAGGAAGAGGACGAGTCGATGATGATTGTGGTTTCGCGAGATTTTCGTGGCTTTGTTCTCCACTTGGTGCAATTTTCTCTTCAGGCTTGAGTATATGAGAAGCATTAATTCACTTTCTTTGTGTAGGGAAAACGCGAGGTTCTTGAAGAGGCTTCTTTATTTCTTCTGGTTTTCAGAGAGAGGGGTTTGTTTCTAGTTCTGAGTCGAGCTCAGCAAAAAAATTATCGGACATAAAAAATAATACAAAATAAAACAGGGATGTATGAATCCGCAAGAGCTAGATATGGGTATGCGGTGACATGAGCATCAAAGAAATCACAGTATGAGCTCTATTGATGACCACGGAATAATATAATTTTTTGATTTTTTTTGATTCAACTTGCAACTTCATTGTACTACATATCTTTTTTTTTCACAACAGGTGAAAGCTTGTATATCCAGTAGAGTATTTCTTATATAACATGAGTAAGTATATCGAGTGAGTAAGAAAAGACAAATTTTAGTTGAATAGCCCTGTCGAGTTCGCTCTAATCCATTCTGCTGTCTTTCCCTTTCCCCAAAATGGCCATAGGAGAATATCGGAAAAAGTATATTGCCCAGCTTTTTCATCCTGTAGTGGATTCATTGCAATTTCAAAATGAAGGTGGTAGAGATATTTTTTATCAGGTACTGCTGAATCTCATACATGTCAGACTACTTCGCCCCGACTAACTGTCTGTCAGACCACTATATTCTCTGGTATATTGCTCAAGTGAGCATAGATAGCTACATGGCCCGAGACTGTTTTGAGGTACACTGTGTTCCCTCTGTACACATCCAAATTTTCTTGTTCTTCTAAATCTGAATGTCACTCATTGAGATGATTCATCTCGTCCCATGAAAAATCTCGTTTTACATGAATAACAACGGCATCTTCGATAGCTTCCACAGGGGTTCATTTATTGACATAAAAATCGAAGCCGTGATGTACACCATCTGTCACGCCAGCTCGAAATGGTCGAGCAGAATTTGGAAGATGTGTTGCTTTTGATGGAATTGTCGAGTTTGGGATAGGAAGAGAAAATTTTGTTTCTCTTGTTCTGAGTATGTATTCTATGTTTTCAAAAAATGTACGAACAGAAAAAGATGAGAGACGTGTATCTGTTCGTAGAAATGCTCCTGATTCAAGAGTATTTCGAAGTGTCTGGGTGGAAACATCAGAGAGGGTTGAGTCTTCTGGGAAAAAACCGTTCACAGGAAGTACGTAATTTTTTTTGTCGAAAGTAATGAACGGTAGAGGGCAGACTCAAGTTGGTCTCCATTGAATCATTATAGCGCTCTCAGTTTTATTGATAATTGATGATTCTGATTTACAAGGTGAACTTATTTCTTGGAGGCTATTTCACTGAATACGTAGGAGTAATGACGGGTTTGGATCAAATGGGGTGATTCAAGAGAAGACAATTTCTACGGGGACATTGTTTGTCTTTCCGAGAGATACGGGCGGTTCTGAAGTGAGAATTCCTGGGAGCAAAATTGTTGCTAAGATCAGATAGGAATAAGGACGAGCCATAAATTTTGTATACTGTGAGATAGTTTAAGGAGAAAAACACTTACTAAATTGATTTCATTGTACAAAAAAATTGATCGAATCAATAAAAAAAATATATTTTTACTTGATAACACTTTCTTTTTAATGGATAATTTGTTTGTGTGAAGAGTATGTGAATAAAGCTTTTGTATATGAGTTTTTCTAGTAGAATGGATTTCTAATAATTTCCCTACAAATATATGCGCTCAATAATTCTCTTCTCTCTCTTTTTATCTACGAGTTTTTCTTTTATATTTGCGGTTAATTCAGAGCTTGATAGCGCAAAAAGCCTTGCTCAAGATGGGATTATTGTAGATCAATCATCACCTCCTGCGCAGTGATTAAGTACTCCTACTGCTCTCCAGGAAAAAGAATCGCAGATGTATAGGCTCTCTGATTTTCTTTCGCGTCAAGAGGCACTGGGTATCGCACTTAAGCTCCAATGAACGACTCTTGATAATGAATATGTCTGTCGTGGATATTTCCCGGATACACGAGAATGGTGGGTATGTCGTGCTGCTGAGATTGCTGCCGATAATGGTATTGTTACTCGGAAAAATACATATTTTCGCCCTAAAGATACCCTGACATTTGCAGAGGCGCTAGGTATCACTCTCAAATCTCTCGATGTACCACTATCAACTTCCTCTATTAATTCTGTATGAGGTAATCTCCCAGATTGGCAGAAGAGATTAGTTCTTACCATACAGGAAATAAATTTTCCATCACTTTCAGTTTCAGAGATTATCGCAGGTTGATCGAGACTCTACCCTATTATTATTGATGGATCCAGCAAAAAATGGTCATTCTCTCAACGTATTACAAGGTGAGAATTTTTTCAGCTGATCGTAATTCTGATGGAATGAAAAAACTTAAATAATCCAACTGCTCACTGTACTGTCTACAATGATGGCTGTAACGACTGTACTGTCTACAATGGCTCTGCTGCCTGCACAAAAAGAGCATGTTTCTGGCAAGGTATCCCTTCGTGTTCCCTCTGTGAATCAGGTTATAAACTCCAGAATAATCGCTGTGTTAAAGAAACTTCAACTCTCTGTGTTGGTGAATGAAAAAATGTATCAAATTATTCTCTTCCTCCTGAATATCAATATAGCGGAATTTGTTGTGCCGGATTGACCAATGTATCGAGCAAAGAAGGGGCCGTAGGTTCTGCCAATATATGTGCTCGTGTAGGTGATGGGTACTGTAATACTCGTTTTGAAAGTAGTCTCAATTCGTCTGATTGTAGTACTGGATCGAGTTGTGTGAAAGAGGGGGGCTATGCAGGCGGTGGGTACGTGATGTACCCAGAAGATCCAAATGCATTTCAGTGTTGTGCATGATTGACACGCACTGAGAGAAAAGATGGAAGCACACTCGCGGATGCTGGCTATACTTGCATTAATCAGGGCGATGCTATTTGTGATAGTACATATGAAAGTGAATATAATTCATCTGATTGCAGAGGTAATATTATTTTTGATAAGAGTATTTGTCAGAGCTATTATGATGGGTGTAATAGTTGCTCTAGGACGTCTAATGGTCAAGAAATTTTCAAACTAATGTTTTGCCCTGCTATTGTGAGACCACAATATTGCACCAGTTATGTTCCCTATATTCCTCAAAATCTAAATCAGGATGCAATGTTTCTCAATAAGATTTGAAAGGAAATAGAGAATTACACAAAAGATTTATCATGTTCGGATTCATCTCAGTGTCGTTGGAAATTCTTTGGTGCAAAATCCTGTGGCGGTTCAAGCGTTGCTATGCGATACTCTGAGAAAAATATAGATGCCAACTTATTTACACAAAAGACCACATTCTATACTGATACAGAAAAACTCTTTAATCAAACATACTCAATCATGAGCGATTGCTCGATATTATATATAAATGTCCCACCTCTTTCGTGTATTAATAATCTCTGTCAGTAATTACATCTCTTCAGGGAGAGGCATACCAATGATACTTGCTGTATATTGGATAATTTTGAGGCTGTTCTGAATGATTTTTATTCTTGCTATGCGCTCATTTTCTATTGTTTCTTTGAGTTTTGGAGTATTTGCATAGAGAGCATTGAGATGTCGAGTCATCGTCGCAAGATGGGCTATGAGGAGGTGAAATTTGTAGGTTGTTCCGCAATTTTCAAAAACCTCGTTGAATCCCATAATGTCACTTATGACATCTCGGTCAAAAGTCGTGAGTAGGGAATCTCATGATTGATGTTCAGTAGTTCATACGGGTCCGATTTCGTCTAGGATTTTCTTCCATCGCACGTAGGTATACTGTAGATACGGTCCACTATTGCCTTCAAAAGCGAGCACTTTGTCCCATTCAAAAATCCAATCACGTTCACGATCTTGACTCAAAAATGAGTAGATAATTGCTCCAAGTGCGACTGCTTTTGTATCACTATCGGAAAGTGTTCTTTCACGTACTTCGAGGATATTTTTCACACGATCAAAGCTTTCTCAAATCAAATCTTGTAAAAATATCACACGTCCATGTCGTGTTGACATAGCTCCATCAGGAAGACTGACAAATCAATTTGCAGCATGAGTTAGTTCGGTATTTTTTCCATCAAGCCAAGACTGTGTTGCTGTGGCGAAGAGTTGTCGAAAATGAAGCGCTTGTCGATTGTCGACAAAATAAACGATACGACTGGGAGACCAATTTTTGAGGCGATATTTTATTGCTGCTAAGTCGCTCGCGAGATACCCGTGTGTTCAATCTCTCTTTTGAAGAATACATGAAGGAAGTTTTGATTCTTTTGAAAATATGACACCGACACTTTCATCATCATTTTTTGTTGCGATTCATCTCTCAACGAGCTCTTCGACGACAGCTGACATTGTATTATCTGAACTGAGATCAGGCCAGTTTCCGAGTTTTGGAAGTTTAATGCCTTCATAAAAACTTTCCCCAATCCAGATATCAGGATGGACACCAAATTCGCTCATGATAGCTCGGACACCTGCGAGGCTCTTATCAGTGAATTGTTGCCAGAGTTTTACTGACGCCTCATCACCCTCTGAGAGAAGACGGAATGCATCACGACATTCTTGTTCTACTTCTGGTTCTTTTTCTGTTTTTTCTGTGATAGCAACATAGATTTCCAGGAGATGATGGACGGGGTCTTTTTGGAAAGAATCTTCATCACCGAAGTATTTCCAACCAGTAATCAGTTTTCCAAATATTCCACCCCAATCACCCTGATGCATATCAGCTGTGACATCGTAGCCCATGAAACGAAGGAGGTTGATGGTTGCTTGTCCAAAGAGAGGAGTACAGAGGTGTCCAATATGGAGAGGTTTTCCGATATTTGCACCCATGTAATCAATTATGATTTTCTCATTTTTCTTTTCAAATATTGGGAGAGACCATGCTCCGAGTTCTTTCTGATAGAATTCATCGGTAACAAAGAGATTGACGAAGCCACCTTGAATATTGCCATTATTTACAAAGTTTTCCTTTTTCATCAAATCGAGTACTTCCTGAGCGAGTTGAGGTGGGGGAGTTTTTGTTGCTTTGACTGCTGGAAATACATTGATACAGATATCTCAAAAATTTCTATTTGGTGGCGTGGAAAATTGAAATATATCTTTCGAATAATTTTCTCATCATTTTTTTTCAAAAAAATCACTAAGAATGAACGTGAGAGTTGCTGAATACATGTATTCTGAATTATTTTAAAACTTCTGCCTCGATCATTTGGCTATTGAGACTGTTGATGATTTGTTGAGTGACTGTTGTTATGAGGTTGAGCATATCAATCCTAAATTGTATTTTTTTTGCTTGAGGGATTATCGATATAAAATCTTCATCAGATTTTACTGTTTCTACGAGTTTTTTTTGTGTTTCAGTTGATATAATCGCGAGCTTCATCGTTCGATCAGCTAATGATTCGAGCCAAGATATGTTTTTCTCAGTGGCGTCTTCTCCTATGTTCCCAATTTTTTTTATTTTTTCCTTTAGGACAATCTCGTATGAAGTATTATCTTGTTCGTTATATGAATTTGGTCATACATATCCACTATTATTCAAGAGTGTAGAAAGAAAAATCAATTTTGCATCTGTAGAGTATGAACCATCTTGGCCGTAGATATTTCACGTAGAAGAAAAAGGAATATAGAGATCCTCTGATATCTTTAAAACAAGCTGTGTATAATAATAATTTCATGCCATGAATTGGGAAGCATTGACCACAATTCCATCTTCGATTTTTGATGTATTGACAGGAATTTTTATGCCATTAGTCGCAGTTCCATCTTTTGATATAACCATATATACTCCTGAAATTTTCTTTAAGAGTTCATCAGGTATTGAACCATTAAAGAAAAATCTCTTTCCAAAAAAGTGACTCTGAGAATAGGAACTGTCCTCAGTGAGAGTGTTATTTGTTGCTGTGAGAGCGTTTTTTTGAACAAGATTTTTGAGAGTAGTATTTTCTATTTTATCCAGCATTTGGAAAAAATTTGTTGTGTTGTTTATATCAAAAAATGAGTAATCACTGCCCCCAAATACATTTGTTGACAAGACGCAGATAGTTGAACATAGAAGGAGTGTTTTTTTCATAAAGGAGGAATTAGAAGAGTTTCTTTTGTTATTAGTTGTAGTATATTTTTCTTTCCTTTTTGTCAATTTGCTTTAAATCTTCAGTTTACTATGTTATTATGTCTATTCCAGGTAAATTTAGTACAACTCAGGGACGTATAGCAGCAATCAATTCTGACTCATATTATTTTGAGAGTCCAAAGTTTGCTGCGTCTGTCAGTCAGACTGAGACAACTTTGTAGACTTCTATCCAGAGGGCGCAGGAATTATTTATTCAGTCTCTAGAAAATGCAAAATGAATTCTCAGTTCAGACATGAATAGTGCTCTCAACCAACTCTCTCAGTATGTTCCGCTATTACCTCTGAAACACAGAAAAATGATGGTTTACAGCATGAAATTATTGAAATTGCTTCCTAGTTTTCAGAGTTTTACTATACTCTGAGTCATTACATGAATTATTCATCCCCAGCACATCCTCTCATATATGCTCTTCTTCTGCAAAAAGAAGAATTTCACAGTAGTCGTAAATTGATAGTCGAAACAAGAGTACATTGAGAGAAACTCCTTGCCACACTTCAAAATCTGGGAGAACTAAAACTCACTTCACAACAATACCGACTCATATCGAGCAAGATTGATATTTTGGAAGTCACATACGATGTCAATCTCGTGGGTATATTTCCTGTTGAGACACTTGATTGGAAGATTGATGAGAAGGAGCTCAAGAATTTTGTTTTTGATATTCAGAAAGATATGAAAATAAAAGAAGATGTGCTTCTCCACTGGCTAAGTGAAAATGGGTACATTGCAAAAAAATCCGATGAAGAAAATACCTTTTTTCGGCAAGGGGATACAATTATGATACGGTTATTACAAGGTGTTCTTTTTGTGAGTTTTTTTGGGTCCCAAATCGAGGATATCCTATTTAATCAAAAACAAATTTCAGAATATAGGCTTTTTTCTCGTACTTAGTGAATACCAAAAAACCTCTCAATAAACACATTGCCAATCTCAACTGCAATCAGAATAATCACGATCCATTCTAGGAAAGCACTATGATAGTGCTGACTAATACTCTGAAAAATCTCCAAATTTTCTCTCACCGTACTCAGGTTTTCCTGGAGACTTTTGTGACGTATCTTGATATCAAGTTCTCGACTCAAATCATTATTGACAGCATTTAGAAATTCATCATTCCATGTGAGAGTTGGTCCATCAAATATGTAGAGGTTTTG
>CAYUVP010000005.1:20096-25134 GCA_964448195.1 uncultured Candidatus Peribacteria bacterium
GAGCTATTTTGTTTTTTAGGTTCAACGTTCTCCCTATGTATCTCAGGAGTTTGCTTCCTTTTATCGAAAATTTACCCTTCTCTTCTAACTCAACACTTAATTGAGTTGTTTGTCCGAGGAGGATATTTGATTGTTCAATATAATAATCGAGAGCTACTGATTGTGCTATATTGAGTGTCACTATTTGCGCTATGTTGAGATTAAATTCTTTGATAATTATTTTATCAAAGAGTACATCGTAGGGCAGTGATTTATTTACCTCAATATCAAAACTTTCTGTAATAAGTGCATGACTATCAAGCGTGAGTATGTTCCTTAGGGATGAGATTATTCCTGTCTGAGTGCTTTTGTCTATCCCCAGAAATACTATACTTCCATAATCGTATATTCGGAAATAGGAGAATTCTCATATTTTGTAGAGGAGTTCAGTAGGGTCAGAGTAGATACATTCAAAAGGAAGGCTATTTTTTATTGTCTTGAGCTCGAGACGGTCGCCCAAGTGGTGGCCTTGGATGGAGATTGTCTGATTTTTTTGAGTTTCTGAGCGTTTCATAAGGCCTGCATTCTACCTATTTATAGGTAAAAACAACTGATTCTATTTAGAGAAGAGGCTACTTATATCAAATTCATTTTTTTGAGAATACCAGATTCTTCCAACATCATGGCTTCTTCGACGCACCAAGGTGAGTATTTATCTGTATTATTTTTGATTTCTGTTAGGAAATCACTCCAGTTGATCCATTCTATGGCTTCGACTTCGTCAGGATTGATCACGGGTTCATTTTCGGTATATCCGATATGGATAGGGCATATTTCATTTTCCATGACTCCATCTTTCGTGAATTGATATCTATAGTGTGCCGCTTCTTCTATCCACGCAACAGTCATGCCAAGTTCATCTTTTATTCTCCTCTTTGCGGCGTCGATATTTGTCTCATCGAGTCATGGATGTCCACAACAACTATTTGACCAAGCGAGTGGCCAGGTTTTTTTGATGTGACTTCGCTGTTGGAGGAGGAGTTTCTTTTCTGTATTAAACAGAAAAACTGAGAAAGCACGATGTAGTGGAGTGTTTGCACTGTGTACTTCTGACTTTGGCATCGAGCCCACTATATTGTTTTCTTCATCGACGAGCACGACGAGTTCAGGGGTAATCATAGAATGAATTGAAAATATTCTGCTGGATTATAGAGGCTTCTTGGATATTTCAAATCTAGCTCAAAAGTTTATAAAGTGTATATACGAGCATTATTCCGAGAGCGTTGAGACATACCCAGAATAACCAATGATGACTATGTTTATCTCGATTTTCTGTTTTTGTTATAAAGATACGGGCATCATTGAGCACATGATTTGGCAAGAGAATCCATAATATTGTTGGCACAATAAGTATATCATCTGCGATACCTATAATTGGTAAAAAGTCAGGAGATAAGTCAATAGGATTTATCACATATATCAATATGAGTATACCTATGAGGAGCTTTCTCGCCATAGATGTGCGTTCGTCTCTGTATGCCCGAATAAACGCCTTTATCTCACTTTTTATTCCGTGGATTTTTTTGAAATTGTTCACGAATTTCATAGTCATTTTTTAAACAGTTTCTGTTGAAACTAGATTCTCTCCTTTGACTAATTTTTGAAGTGAATCGATTGTTTTCCAGCTTCTCGTCGTCGCTGTGACACCGAGTTTTTTCTCGAAAAACATGGTAGAAAATTTAGTCATCCCATATCCGTCAGGGCAGTAGAGATAGATTGTCGTGCTATCCATGACAAATTCATCACTCTGAAATTTTTCATCCCGACAACTTGCTAGAAGGCTTTCTTCAGGAGTGGTATCAAGCAATGTCACATGCAATTTTGTGATATCTTTTTTGTCTTTAGTGTAGGGGTTGTTTGATATAATATTTCCAATGTCTTTTTCAGTGAGTATGAGAACTGGCACTTCAAAAACATAATAGTCTTGGATCAGTTGGTGCATTTTTTCTTGTAGTTTTTTTGTATTTTTTTCTTCACTTTTGAAAACAATATTTCCACTCTGAATATATGTCATAGCATTTTCGAAACCGTTTTTCAGGAGAAGAGCTTTGAAATCTTTCATGTTTATCATTTTCTGCCCACTGACATTGATACCTCGTAAGAGTGCTATGTAATTATTCATGTTTGCATTGTAGCGATTTTATGCAAAAAGCTATCTGAAGGTTACTCATCTTTTTTACAGAAGATCTGAGATGTGTTTGTTTTTCTTTGAAGGGAAAACGTAGGAAGCAACAATAGAAAGTGTCAGACATCCCACTATTACTCCGAGGGATACAAGGATATCGACGTGATAAAAACCAGAGATAAGCATCTTTGTGCCTACAAATGCGAGGACAGCTGAGAGGCCGTATTTCAGATAGACAAAGTTTCCCATCATGCCAGAGAGTGCAAAGTAGAGCGAACGAAGGCCAAGAATAGCAAAAATATTACTCGTGTAGACAATAAACATATCGCTCGATATAGCCAGGACAGCTGGAATAGAGTCGAGGGCGAAGACGAGATCAGTGAATTCGATCATGAGAAGGGCTACGAGCATTGGTGTTGCTGCGCGTTTTGCGTTTTGCATGGTAATAAACTTTCCATTATCCATTTCCTTTGAAATTGGCATGATCTTTTTCAAGAGTCGGACTATGAGCTTGCGTTCAAACTCGATTTCTTCTTTGCTTTCAAAGAGCATCTTGATAGCGGTGACGATCAGGAATGCGCCAAAAATATAGATCACAAAATGGAATGATTCTATAATTTGTATTCCAAGAGATATAAAGAGTGCTCGCATGATAAGGGCTCCAACAATTCCCCAGAAAAGTATTTTGTGTTGATGTTTTTGTTCGATTTTAAAATACGAGAAAATCATGATAAATACAAAGAGATTATCGACACTGAGCGATTTCTCCATGACGTAGGCTGTCACGAATTGCAGTGCTTTTTCACTTCAGAGCCAGTGTGCGATGAGTCCTGCAAATATACCAGCACATCCTATCCAAACTGCACTCCAAATCAGAGCTTCTTTTGTTTTTACGACATGTGCCTTTTTATTAAAGACTCCTAAATCTATCACGAGCATGATGGTGACAAAGAGAAAAAATCACTCCCAGAAATAGGTTTGGACATCCATAAAAATAATAATTAAAATAACCCGTACATCCTATGAGTTTGTGGGGATTTTCAATGAATTATTATTTTTGTGTTATTGCAGATCCAAAAGGATTGAAGAGTTTCACATATTCTCCATTTGTTGTATTTCTGATGTAGATTGCGTATGGTTCATCTGGCAGATGTGATTCACCAGGAAATTGTCCCATAGCACCATTGAGATTTGATGGAAGTGTGAAGGTGATTTTTGTACCATCAGCTGAAACTCAATATCACTCTACGAGCTGTATCATGGCGTGACGGGCATAATTTCCTGCCTGTATTTGTAGAATATTATTAAAAGGAAAATTAAGTACGTCGAGCGTGACGAGTGTTCATTTTTTTCACTCACCGCTGACGCTATCGATTTTGAGTCGAGAATTTCCATAACTGAATCAATTTGTTTTGCAGATACGATTATCGCTTCCATTACAAGACCAACTAATTCCTGTATTATTCTCATACAGGTGACTCATGGTTCATGATGCACAAAATTTGTCATTAGTTCCACTGAGAGCCATGAGATCCAATCCGTCCATCGTGCTCAGAGAAGCAAAATCATAATTATCCCATTCACCACACGTTCATGTAGGTTTTTGTGCTTCTAAAATTGTATATGCAAAATGAAAGACTTCTCCACGAGTTGCAATTCGATTTGGAAAAAATTTATATGGAATGCTTGGATTATTTGATGACAAATATTGAGTTCCAGGTACTTCTATTCACAAATTACGAATTTTAATAAATAACTCTTTTTGCCATGTGGTTGCATCAGTATCTTTTGATATAAATGTTCCATATTCTTTTAGAGGTCGAAAATTTGCTGCCTTTAATAGAATAGAAAATGCCTCTGCCCGAGTGATATTTCCATATGGACGAGTCTTCATGCCGACCGGTCTTGCATTGATAAAACCATTATCTGCTGCCGTCTCGACTGTGCGACAGACCCAATCTGTATCAGATTTTGGCACATCTACGAAATCTCCACGACAGTGAGTATTGCGAGTTATATTCATCATCGCGAGGACCATACCCATAATCTCAGAACGGGCGATATAATCATCAAATCGATAATTTTTTGGTTCTCCACTCCAGTCTTTTATTATTCTCTTGTTGGCAAGATAGTTTGCCTGAGAGACATCAGTTGTCGTGTAGGCAAAAGTTCCTGTTATAAAAACAGAAAGTAGGGCGAGGGTGATTATTTTTTTCATACGGTCGTATTATAGTGATATATTCTTATTTCTATTACTTATTTTTTCATTAAGTTCTTTTATGATAACATCTGACCCGAGAGGGTAGACTTCAAAGAGAGTTTTGTTTTCTGTATTTCTACAACCTTCTATTATATTTTTATTTTCTGAAAAAATGGATTTGATAAAATCTTTTGCCTGTATGTATTCGAGCTGTTCACGAGGTATAAAATATCAATTGTAGAGAGTTCCAACAGCATCGCTATGAGCGGAGTTGAGGCCTGTTTTTTGATGCCAATCGATCCATCGCATTTCTGGTATAGGTGTTCCAAATCATGGTTCTTTGAGTGAGAGATGTCATGTCTGACAGACAAAATCTTTCGCACTCGCCTCATGTTTTAGCAAAAATACATCTGGCTTGAGGAAATATCCATAACTCACATACAACATCGGTGATGCAGCAATGAGAGCCCAGATAAGCGAACGTTTCCATTGAGAGAGAAATATACATCCAGCTACCGCAAGAGGGATCACTACATACATCAATATCCTGACTATCCACATCTGTGTTGAGTTATCACTCGTGGGTGAATCAAACGTCATGATAAATACTACCGGTGCTGTTACTATGATGAGCGCAACAGGTATCACCGCTAAGATATTGAGAAGTGAGATGA
>CAYUVP010000006.1:0-1779 GCA_964448195.1 uncultured Candidatus Peribacteria bacterium
CCACACGATCAAACTCTCTCTGCACTGCCTCCCAACGGTCAGTACGACGATCAAGATTGATACAATATATGGCGTCAAAGTAGTCGAAAGGATTATTATTTTTTTCGGTGGTCAACTTATTTGTCCTAATTCTCCGGTAGATGTGTCTCATTTTCTGATAGGGTTTATTTATTCCTTCAATTGTTACTACTAGCCATCTTAAGTACATGCTATTTTTAATGGTATTAAATGTATGAGTCTTATCTATATTTGATACTGTATGCCTTTGCTGCATACAAATTTTTTTTGGACTCAGGGCAATTACTTCCTTCTGCCATGTATATAAAAAATTATCTATACTTTTGTATTTATTTATAAAATTACTTTCTCAAATCAATGAAGAGAGACTTTCAAATATACTTTTATTGTAAGAAATTGCATGCGTGCACCAGAGTCAGTTTATACGACCGATATATTTATTTATTTTTCTATAGTGGCCATTTCTGATGTCAAAAAAACCTCAAAAATAGGCTATGTCCCACTTTGTATTCTGCAACTCTCTTATAAAAAATTTTAAATAACCCAGGCTCGATATTATCTCAACATCATCCTCAAATACCAGTACATTCTCCCATCACATATCTTTTGCCTTCTGTATTATGGCTCTATGAGAGAGCAAACATCCTATAGCACCATTCTCGGGTGTCTCAATGGCACTAAATCGAACAACCCTCTCTCGTATACCCACACGATCAAACTCTCTCTGCACTGCCTCCCAACGGTCAGTACGACGATCAAGGTTGATACAATATATGGCGTCAAAGTAGTCGAAAGGATTATTATCTCTATTCATACATATATTTTTTTAGAGGCCCCCATACGTATTTATACGTTATTTGAAAAACTTTATAAGTGAGTAATTTTTGTTTTAACCTCTGAGTATTTGTCATTTTTACCCAACTTGCTGCTGCGTGATGATGAGCAAAAGATACAGCGAGAAGATTTTTCGGTATAGTTATGCCAGGATAATATATGGACCAGTGGATAGGATAAAAAATCTCTTTTTTGAATATTTTTAAGTCTTTTCATTTATATCAACGGAAATATTTGTCGATGAAAACTGGTCAAATGAGCGTGTTGAGAGGATGTTTGAGGATATTTTTTTTTGATATACGGATTTTCATAGCAGTACATATTTCTTGTATGAGCTTGTGATTCTTATTGGCACCAAAAAATCCATTAGGGAGATATTCTCCTTCACGGTATTCTCCTATAAATATCCCCACGTCATTTAATAAAGTATTCAGGGGTTTCAAACATTCAAAATCTATGTCTATATAGACGCCTCCAAATTCTTTTATGATGAGAAATCTCAAATAGTCAGACTTTATGGCAGGATGACACAAAATGTCGAGTTTTTTTCTATCTAATCACCCAATATTATTCAAATTTTTCTCTGTCCACAATATGAAATCCCACTCGGGGTTTTTCTCTACCCACGTTTCTCTGTATTTTTGAAATGTTTGGGGGAGAGGTTTTCCTCCTAACCATATTTGGTGTATAACCTTTGGTATCTTTTGCATTTTATATTTCAAAAAGTATACTTGTTTCTATGGGAAAACAATCTCTGGTAACTATCTATACTCCTACATTTAATAGACTCCAGACACTTAAAAAACTCTATATATCTCTCACGAGACAATCTCTCTTTGATTTTGTCTGGTTAGTTCTCGATGACGGTTCCACAGATCAGACAAAAGAGTTTATCTGAGAATGTATGAGCGAACATAAAATACAAAT
>CAYUVP010000006.1:1789-21366 GCA_964448195.1 uncultured Candidatus Peribacteria bacterium
AATGAAAAACTCATATGGATAATTTTGCTTTTAAACATTTTGATACCCCCTTATTCTGTTACGTTGATTCTGATGATATTTTAGAGGATAATTTTATGGAGGTAGTGTCTTCATTATATAATCCTGGAGATAAATTTTCTTGATATGTCTTTGCCTGTATGTCTCAAGACTCAGGCAAGATATTAGGTACAGTCTTACCTTTTAATAATGATGGTATATCATTTTTAGACATTTATGATATTTATGCAGGAGTTGGCGATAAGACAGTTGTCTGGAAGAAAAATATGGTTCAAGATTTCCAGTACCCCATTAGTACTAGAGAATATTTCATGCCTGAGACATTTTTCTATCTTTCTCTTCCCGAGCACCAAGTATTTTTGAGTCCAGAAATGATTGTTTCAAAAATGTATCTGTCAGATGGTTTGACGAAAAATGCCAAAAAAATACGGGCAGAAAATCCTCGATGATATATGAGAACACATTTACAGATGCTCCAAAAAAGCCGAAAATTTTCTGATATCTATCTCAACAGCAAAAGATTGTTCAGGGATATTATTTATTTTTTGCAATTGTTGTTTCTTCTTTTCCAGGTGTGAAACTCAGCGAAAAAGTAGTTCATTTTGTAGTTTTGAATCTATCTTGTCCCATTAAGAAGTAAACTTCAGCTCCTTCTGGTATAGTAAAAGAACCTTCTATTTCTTGTCATACTGTTTTTAGGTCTGACCAAAGCGCTACATTTTTGTATGTTTCTTTATTGTGTCATTTAGCTGGTTGATGTACGTATAGAGCAAGATCTTTACCGGGCATTCCAGTGGCGTCAATCTCTCCATTTTCTAGCTTTAATTTAAAGTTAAGCTCAGTTTTTTCTGGTAATCATTTGATACGAGAGCCTCAATCTCCTATATTCGCATCCATAATAGTTATATTCTTGCCACTCATAGTGATTTTACCAGATTCAACGGCTGGAGCTATTCCTTTACCAGGCTTTATTTCATAAGGCAGTGAGGCAACTTCTGTGCCTTCTATGTTATTGTCTCAAGCATCCATGTTGATAGGATTTCTAAGACGTAGAGCGAGTTCGTTTAGAACTTTTCATAATCCAGGGTCTTTTTTCTGAGAAGCTATTACCGCAACTCTGCTGACACTCTCTCACAAAGTACCAAAGTATTTTGCTGTAAACCTTGTCTGAGCATTTGTTCTTTCTTTCGTATACCATCCTTGTAATGAAGGACATTGAGCTATGGCAACTTTTAAATCGCCATTGGTAACAACCGGTTTTTTTAGGTTTTTCAAGAGATCTTGCAATATCATTTGACGTGAATACCATTCCTCAGTCTTCGCATCTTTGATGCTAGAGGCTCTGCTGATTTTTGCAGTGAGGGCATTGTATTCAATATCTATTTGCTTTGTGAGTTCTTTAGCCATTGCCTGTCTCCAGTCTGCCATCTCTTTTTCAATTTGGGGCATCTTTTGTTCTAGATCCCTAACGAAAACTGGTAATGATTGAGCAGCCGTCTGAGATATCGTAAGTAAGTCAGGATCGGCTGTAACCTGTACGACAAGTTTTTGGATATCAGTAAACCAACTTGGTTTTGTTTTTTCTAGTGGAGCTTCTGTTAGAGCTCTTTTTTCGGGTCCAGTGCTTGTTATCTTTGCATCTCAAGCCTGTAGTGGTGCAGTCAATAGAGTTGTAGCAGCCACGACTCATCTCGTCAAGCGTGTTGCCCAAGCTGGTAGTGCTGCTTTTTTAGCAACCTCTGTTTCAGCAGGAGTAGTAAGATTTTCCGGAAAATCTTCTTTAGTCATAATATATTTATTAAGTAAGAACATTATCGGTTTTTAAATCAACTTGTCAATAAAAATAACAATATTTCTTTTTTGTTTTTCATAATTCTTTTCTATTATGGAAAATTTTTATGAGAATTACTCGTCATTTATTGAGTTATCGGTGGTTTTTTATTCAATAATGTGTCTTACTTTCTTGTAGTCTGAAAAAACCAGCATACCTGAAAAAACACACGCATATTTTTCCTATAAAATACCTGATATTTTGATCATTGTAATATTCTCTCAAAGAGAGCACTCTGAGAATAGTCGTAATCTGTAGTTCTATTTTCGATATTACTGAAGCCGATTCTTTGTCTGCACATATTGGTGTTTGTTATAAATGTATTGCAACGATTTTGAAAAAAACAAGATAAGTAATAATCTATAGTTTTATATCTTTTTAGAAAACTTCACATGGAATCATCATTTTTGCTTGGTAATTTACCTAATAATTTTGTATAAACATTTGAATTGTATGAAATGGCCTGGGTTCACCTAATGCCTGCACCCCTCAAAAAATCGTTACAAGGTTCTAAAAATGGTTTATCTATACTCACAAAAAGACCTCCTAAGTAAAATAAACTCCAGTGTCGAGGCATTTTTTTCGGTAAATTTTTGATAAGATTTTCCCCTATAAACACCACATCATCCTCAAATACCAGTACATTCTCCCATCACATATCCTTTGCCTTCTGTATTATGGCCCTATGAGACAGCATACATCCTGCATGGCCATTTCCCGGTGTCTCAATGGCACTAAATCGAACAACCCTCTCTCGTATACCCACACGATCAAACTCTCTCTGCACTGCCTCCCAACGGTCAGTACGACAATCAAGATTGATACAATATATGGCGTCAAAGTAGTCGAAAAAATTATTCATTATCAAAAATCAATTACGGTGTCTGCAAGTTTCTTATGTGCAGGATTATGTGATACTATGATGCGTGTTGTTTTTTGAAACTCTTTGACGAGCATTCGCATGATGAGTTTTTCCGTCTCAGTATCAACAGATTTTGTGGCTTCATCAAAAATGATAATCTGAGGATCAATTAAAAGGGCTCGAGCTATAGCAATTCTTTGTCTTTGACCTCCTGAAAATCGAACACCTCAGTCTCCGATATTTGTATTGAGTCAGTCGGGGAGACTCGCTACAAATTTATTGAGTCACACTTTTTTGAGAAGATCGTTGATTTTTTTGATGCTTACTCTCCCCTTAACGCCGTATGTTAAATTTTTCAGTAAAGTGCCATGAAAAAGTGTTATATCCTGAGCTACGTAGGCTATTTTTGTTCTCCATGAATCTACGCTGTATTCTCGTATATCTTTTCCATCGAGGTATATACTTTCTGGGGCACAGTCATAGAGTCTCAAGAGGAGGTTTATGAAAGTTGATTTTCCTGACCCATTTGGTCCGACTATGAGTGTGATTTTTCCTCTAGAAATAGTACAATTAATGTTTTTTAAAACAGGTGATTTTTCATACTGAAATGAGAGATTTTTGCACTCAATTTTATCTTTAAAGGAGGAGAATTTTCGATTCCCAGAAATAACAGGTGATTGCAGAGACATAACATCTAAAAGTGTTTCTTGGAGTGTTTTTCTTATGCCCATTCTCTCTATCACAAGACTGCAAAAATTCTGTATTTTACCAATCATCCTGTGAAAAAGTATTAAAAAAACAAAAGCAGCAGACACGGTTAGGGCAGAGTTTTTTAAAACCATATGGCTCAAGAGAAAACCCATGAAAATGACAAAAGTCATCTGAAGACCTATATTAAGAGGGTTGATGAGGTTCTGTATTTTTTCAAAGCGATATTTTTTTTGAGTCATTTTTCCATATTCATCTGTGAAATAGTTCATTTCATCTTCAACGGTGTTTGATGAGGTCATGAGTGATTGTCGTCATAAAATGTCTTGTACAATTGAGCCAAAGCTTATTCCCGAAAGGAGATTGCTCCGATATGCACGGGAAACAACATTGCGTATAGAGAAAAATATTCCGACTGAGAAAACCATAAATAAACTCGCAATTCAGGAAAGATAGAGATCAATATAGAGTAATATTGCAAATGCTGATCCAATCTCAAATGCCGCCTGCATACCCCTCTGAGTCGTTGTTATAAATCAATCAATGAGATTTGGAATTGACTCAATTTTTGCTCTCAAATAACTCGATTTTTGTTGAACGAAAAAACTATTTCACAGAGATATATATTTCTGAAAGAGTTTTTCTGTTGCTCGTAGAGAATAAGATTGTTTCTTTCTCCATATGTAGAGTCCAATAATGTAATTCAAAGCGAGACTAGAGAGAGTGAGGCAGAGTATAATGGATACAAAGAACCCAAAAATACTGGTATTGTTCCATTGGTCTATCCCAGGTATAAAACTCAGAAAAGGTTCTACGTATTTATGAGTGAGTATAAAAGTAAAGTCTTTTTGTATCAGACCTTGCGTGAGGGGTATGATCATCGTAATTCATAATCACCGAAATACATAACCGAGGCCGTAAGATATAAAAGTAACGAGATAGAATGATCTCGTTATGCCAACAAGATTACTAATTCTCCCCACTTTAAAAGAACACATTTTTATGAGAGGTGTTACGGAAGCAATTTTCATTTCTTCAGTATATATTTTTAATACAGAGAATCAATTAACATCTTTTGTATTCGCAATATTATGAAAACTCGAGTGTTACAAAAAGAATATCTGGGCGAGCATTGGTGCGAACAGGCGGTCACCATGTCCCAGCACCTGCTGCTACAAAAATATGCGTATTTCCTTTTTTCTTGTAACCAATAGGGAGCTCAAAGAGGCGTTTTACTATCAGATTTAGAGGCCACAACTGACCATTGTGTGTATGCCCAGAGAATTGCACATCAATACCATTTTTCTGTGCTTCAGAGAGTTTTTTTGGTTGATGATCGAGAAGAATAAGAGGCTTCTCTTTATTTACTTTTTTTATGATTTCTTTGAGCTCTTTTCTCTCATGACCAAATCGTGAAGAAGAGATGTCATCCCGTCCTATGATAACCACCCCAGCTACTTCTACAGATGTATCCTGGAGCATCACTACGTTATGAGCTGATATATAGTCACGTGCATGTTCTATACCACCTATATACTCGTGGTTCCCATTAATACCATATACTCCGTATTGTGAGTGTAATTCACGTAGGTAGCTCCCGAGGTCTCGTCGAATCACAGGGTCGAGCTCCCCATCGACAATATCACCGGGAAGAAGAACAATATCAGGATTCAGGGCATTAATTTTTTTTACTATCCGTTTTATGTGTCCTACTCCGTTTGTTGCTCCGAGGTGAATGTCACTCGCTACTGCAAGAGTCAGGGTTCTTGTGTGAGGATTTTTTTTGTTAATTTTTATTGTGTATCGGCGTATTTTTTGATTACGAGCGTTTATGTATCAGAGTCCTATTGTGATAACTGTTCCACAGAGAGTTCACCAGGTGACATGGTAAGCTAATTGTCCAATTTTTTGCGGACTTATCCAATGAACCAGACTATTTATTCACTTTATCACGTCGTAGGCTATACTAACAAAAAAGAAATGTACTATACCAACAAACCAGAGTGAGCCTATTGTGATGAGTCCATCGGAGAAATTTGAGCTCCTGTGTTTTTGGATGTATTCACCAATTATATAACAGAAAGAGAGCCCCAAGAAGCTCACGGTGTAGAGACTTTTGTCTATACCAAAAACACCAGTCATGCGATATCAGTGGACAAATATATATCCATTGATGGCACAGTAGAGAATGATGAAGACGCTGAAAAGAAGAAAAAAATAAGGGTGACGCATGACTATTTTTTGTAATATCCTTCACGGATTGTTATTTTTCCAGTCTCTTTGTCTGTATATACGAGAGAATCAGGAGGTATATCCATGCCAATGTGTATATTGGCTCCGATTTTGACACCATCATGAATATGAGTTGTGTGTTCGGCTTTTACAGAAATAACACTGTTACATCAGAAAAATACATTTTCTCCAATTATAAAATGTCCTTTTCCTTTTCCATCATAGTTTGCACATTTAAAACCCCCACCGTAGTTTACTTTATCTCCTGAAACAGTACTTCAGATATTGGTTCCTGGATGTTTTGCAACATTTTTCTTCCCTAGTTTTGATCGTTTTACTTCTCCTCCTATTATACAGGATTCATCGAGAGAAGATTCTCGTATAATCGCTCACCATAAGAGCTCTACATTATTTCCAAGTTGACTTTTTTCTACTCGTGAACCTCCTTCAATTGATACATTGTTGCCAAGAATTGAGTCGCTAATAAAACAAAAAGGTCCTATATGTATATTGTTGCCAAGAGTACAATTAGTGATAATCGAGCTGGGATGGATAGAGTTTGTTTCTCACATAGGTGCATTCTAGTGATTTTTTTTAATTATCCACTTGTAAATCTGAGTTATATTAAGTTCTTTTGCATCTACCATTCGTTTCGCTTTTTCTTAAAAAAAAATATACTATTCTCGATGAAAATTTCAACTTCCTATCGTCTCATTGTTGTACAGTCTGTAGTTTTGGGAATATTTATGGTCGTCTTTGCAATGCGTTCTGTTTTTCCTTATAAAACAGATGCTCGTGTTATTTCTCCTGAAATAATTCAATCTGTATCTCCATCCGTGGTTATGATGATACAAGGAGATAATTTTGTGGGGGCGGGGAGCATAATTGATGTAGAAAAGGGGCTGATTTTGACGAGTAAGCATCTGTTAGCATCTCAAAATTTTATTCGTACTCAAGCAGGTTATGACTATCCTATTATTCGCATGTCCGAAACAAGTATATATGGTGATGTTGCGCTAGTTCAGATTGTACCAGATTCAGTTTTTCGCCAGAATCGTGCAGTGAAAATTATCTCTTCACAAAACAGTCTTCAATCAGGGGATGATGTTATTTCTTTTGGCACATTCGCACTTTCCAAGTCTATTATTCTTATGCGGGGTATAATATCTGATCCAATTCAGCACATCTGAAGCAATGATGCCCAGATTCTCCCAGGCAAATATATCCAAACAGATATGGGGATTCAGAGTGGTTTTAGTTGAGGCCCACTTGTTGATATGAGAGGGAGAGTTGTGTGAGTAAATACTGCTGTTTTTTGATCAAGTCGTATCTCTCTGAGTACGCCTATTACAGAGTCAATAATATCAGAACTTGAAGCATCCCTGCAATAGTTTTATTTTTTTGTAAATATTTGTTCGAGGGTGATAGTTTTATCTTTTCCAGATCACCACGTGACCGTTACCTTTGCTTTTATGCATACGTTTGGATCGTCAGGTGCAGCACACTTACTAAAATTAATCTTTCGTGTAAATTGTGTGCGACACAGCTTTGTCTGAGATCCGCCACACATATTTGTAATACTGTTACTACAGGGTGTTACTGTTGGTACTGTTTTTAAATTTTCTTGAGAATACCATCCATTTTCATTAATGCAGACTGGAAAATTACCTGTTGCTTTAGCAGTCAGAGTTTTTGCATCATTGATGATATAATCTGTAGTAGTATTATTTAGGACAGGGCAATTACCATAATTCTTGCCATCAACTGTAAAGAAACAATTGCTTGCTCCATAAGCACGGAGTGAAAAAGTATCACGAAGGGCACCTACAGTTTCTATACCTTCTTTTGCTATATTTATAGCTATGAGCCGATTATCAGTTAGTAGGGCGAGTTTTTGTCCATTGTTGACCATCGTATAAATTCCTATGATAGATATACTCAGTATGAGCATCATGATCATGACTTCTGCTATGGATGATCCTATTTCTCTCATAAAAATTTTATCGTCTTACCTCGCTCGAGATAGTACTTGTACGTAGGGCAGAAAGTTTTTTTATTACGAAAAGTTGCTTGTAAATCTCATTGTCTTCTGCATCAAAGTAGCGAATAGTGTAGGTATTGACACCTTCTTGCATATTACCGAATTGTTGATTTGCAAAATAATACCAAGAGGTTCAATTTGGGCTAAAAGATCCAAGTTTAAAGTCGTTAATTGTGATGTGGTGAGCGAGATTTGGGCTGACACGACCTTCGATTTTTACTTTTGTTTCGCGTGTTTCAAAAAAATCAGTACTCGGTGATATTACTTTGAATCTATTATCTGGTTTGTATGTTTCTACCTGTGCTCTATTTGAAGTGGATGATGGAGTTGTCGTGGTGTTGGTTCATGAAACTCCTGGAACTGTAGTGTAGACAGTAATAATTCATTTTGAAAGAAGGGAGCCAGCTATATCGTATGTTCGATAGACAATATTATTTTCTTTTGCTGTGAGGGTTATTGCAGCGACTGTAAAAGTTTGTTTTGCGGGGTCAACAGTTGCGGGAGTCCCATTTATGATAATGCGTGAGACATTTGGTGAAAGAATTCTCCCAGAGACTGTTGTTGTCTTTGAATTCAGTGTTGATTCGTCAATAGGTGATTCAAAAATTACTAAACTCCCATTTCCTGTCGTATTTGTTATAGGAGTAGTTCCTGTCTGGTCTGTGCTCGGGCTTGTTGTGCTATAGGCGCTAGCCCCATTGAGTTTCATCCAATCAGATGTTAGTGCTTCTGGATTTACTGGAACTATACGAGAAGCGATATCTTCGGCCGTCAATGCCTTGAGAGAAGAATAATTGAGTTGTTTTCCTGCTACTATTTCCTGAAGGGAGCCATTGAGGTCGATATTAGCACTTCACTGAAGAACTGTAATGGTTGTGAAAAGTTCATTTTTTGAGACATTGAGCACTGTATTTGATGAAGGTGTCAGATTGACCCCTATCAGATCAAATGTCATTTCCGAAGTATCTGACTGAATCCATATATCTTTATTTTCTATTCTAAATTGAGATTTTGCATCGTTTGTTTCACCTAGATAACGGATTTTAGAGCCTGTATTGAGGTTGATTGTATTTTTAGTATTTTTTAGGAGAACTATTTGAGCAGTACCATTTTTAACTTCTATAAAATCGAGAGTTGAGAGAGGTGTATTTGCATTGACGTCTTTTTCTTTATTTTCACCAGTTGTTATCTGGGCACTACTGGTTGTGTCGGGGAGACGGAGGCTTACTGATGCAGTATCGAGGGATTCTCCTCCTCCATTCATGAATTTCACGATGAGTATGATGAAGATGAAAGCACCAAGTCCGAGAAGAATTTTGGTCCACTGTGTCGAAGGTGTATGAGAGTAGTCCCCGCGCATATACTTACAATAAAGATATAAAAGTCTTCTAATAATAACAACAGCATGGCTATCGACAAGTATTTTTTCTAATTACAGAGCTTATTGAGTTTTTTATCTCTTTACTTTTTTCAGAGAATCTTCCTCGTTATATTTTCCCTATCCTGCCAATTACTGCTTACTTTTACATGGAGTTCCAGATAGACTTTTTTCTCAAAAAGGTCCTGCAAATCGCCTCTTGCAGCTATGCCCATCTCTTTTATTTTTGTTCAGTGGTTTCCGACGAGAATTTTTTTTTGTGATTCTGTTGAGCAAAATATATAGGCGAGAATTTTGACGAGATTTCCTTTATCCTCCATTTCTTCTACTTCTACATAAGTGTGATGTGGAACTTCTTCGAAAGTGGTTTGAAATACTTTTTCACGAATAATCTCACTAACTCGAGTGTATACATCCTGATCGGTGACATCAGTGTCTGGGTAGAGTAATGGTCATTCGGGAAGCATATCTCCCAATTTTTTTGTGATTTCTTCGATACCTTCTTTTGTTATGTTTGAGACGAAGAGTGTATTTGCAGGATAGATTTCTCTCCCTGCTTTTTTTATAAGGTCAGATTTTGTGACGATAGTGATAACAGGCTTATCTGTTTCAGCTACTATTCTGTCTATAGCTTCTTCTTCTGGTCATTTATTTCTCGCTCCATCAATGACACGGAGAATCACATCAGTATCAGAGAGAGCATTTTTTGTTACCCAATTGATAGATTGATTCCATTTTTGTTTACTACCATGTAGGCCCGGTACATCTTGAAAAATAATCTGGTAATCCTCTGTTGTATGAATTCCGCGGATGAGTCGTCTCGTTGTCTGGGGGACAGAAGATACTGCACTGATCTTGTCATCTATAACAGCATTGACAAAACTAGACTTACCAGCACTTGGTCGTCCAAGGAGCGTCACATATCATACTCGGCGTTGTTTTTTTTGTTCCGTCATAAGTGCATAATAGAGATTTTTGACAAAAGGCGAGTTTTTTGGTCATTTTTTTGTATTGCTTCGAAAAATCTGGTAACATCATCTCATAACTCATAATTATATGACTTCAAGAAGCGAACGAACAACAATCGATCAACAATTACCGAGTGCTCAGCTGCCTCAAAAAAAACCAAATCTTCTCCAGAGAATTTTTGGATCAAAAAAACCAGAAGGTTCTGGTAAAGAAGCTCTTACAAAAGGTAAACCATCGATGGAAGAAATCAAAAAAACGATGGATAAGCTCTGAATAATGCCTGAACAAATCAAAAACACTCGTGAGATGCTTGCTAAGATTTGAATAAGCGTAGAAAAAAATTCTTCAGTGTATGATGTAAATCTCCAAAATGCTTTGATACAATTCCAAAATAAATTCTGATCTGCACATCCGAGTATTCTCGATGTTGCCGTGACACAGGATGGGGTAACTACGCTTGTAGAAAATGGATACGTCCAGCAAGCATCATACGGAATACTCGGTCGTGGAGTGATGAGTGTACTTCGTGAAGTCTCAGAAGCGAAAGTCGGGTTAAATGGGATTAAAGAAGAATTATTACAGACAGCTATAGCGAAAAATTCAGCTCTTGCCGAAGGTCTCTCAACTGAAGAGCAAGAAGAAATCTACGATGTCCTCTGAGTCTCACCGAGTACTGGATTTGGCTCACGTGCTTTTGTCGATGTCGTTCAGAGATTTCAACACGATAATGGTCTGACGGCAGATGGATGGATAGGGAAGAATGGTCCAACACGGTGAAAGCTCACAAAAAACACAGTAGGGCCAAATACAACTAAAGCCGAACCAAATAACCAAAAGCCACTTTCAATACCTTCTGAAAAACCAACAGCGCAGTCTGGACCAGCACTTTCCGAAAAGCCGTCAACTAAACCTCAAGCAAGGCCAGAATCCAACGTCAAGCCTCAGACAGCAATACCAGCTGGATGAAATGAAAAAGAGAGAAAAGAACAAAAAATAGTTCTTGCGCTTCGTGCTATTCCATGACTTGAGAGTGCAAAATTAGAAGATGTGTGATTATATTTTGATGGTAGTAGGTGGCAATTAGAGGATACTTCTTCTCTTGATTGGGGTGAAGAGGATAGTGATGAGAATCCAATTCTTACACTCAGGAATGGTTATGAAGTGAAGAACGGGAAAATAATTAAAAAAATACTACAAAATTCGCCATGACTTAAACCAACATTAAGTTCAGAAGTACCGGATACTCAAAATACAGAAGAGAAGATTATTGGTCAAAAAATTCTAGAAAGTGTTCATAAGATATGATGATTAGAGGCAGCAACAATCCAGAAACTGTGAATTATATATGCGTCTCAGGATGGTTGGAAATTCCCAGAGGGATTGAGATTTGCTTATCCAGAATCTGATGCTGATTACTCTGTTATGCTCGTTCCTTGATATGTCGTTGAAGGAGGAAAAATAGTGAAAAAAAAGATAGAAAATACTTCAAAAATAGAAAAAATATCTACTAATTTTCTCAATGCTACTTCTCATAAAACAGAACTACAAAAGATAATTCCTGA
The DNA here is from genome assembly GCA_964448195.1 of uncultured Candidatus Peribacteria bacterium. Classification (GTDB taxonomy): domain Bacteria; phylum Patescibacteriota; class Gracilibacteria; order BD1-5; family JAGOOR01; genus JAGOOR01. The sequence goes on from CAYUVP010000006.1 coordinate 13,391, forward strand.
ATTATTTCATGATTGAGAGTTAATAAATGGAGAAGAAAAGTATGCAGGTTATCGGCTGGTGAAAAAAGAAGGTAATAAAACGTATGTAGAATTCGATAATAATAATAACGGTACATCAGATGGTTATGACGTTATTCAAGATGGTAAAATAATACAGAATGGTGGTACAAATTTTTCTGATTCATCTTATTCCAGATTGGATGGTTTACTCTCAACTTTTGAGACAGATGGTATAATAAGTGAAGCAGATAAAGAAATTTTAAAAAATAAATATTCCGCTTACTCAGAGGTAAGTAGTCGAGATTTTAATTTTTATTTAGATAATCCAGTTGTAGAAAAAGCAAAAAAGTTTGGTCAAGAAAAATCTTCATTGAGACATATGTTGTACTTGCTTGATAAAATTTCAAATAGAGATATTTCAGTACAAGATTTAGGACAATATACCAAATCATTAAAACAAGAACTCGGTGATTATAAGGGTATAGCTCCTCAAATAATTACGGAAGCACTTTATGCTCGTCTTGGAGGATTTAGGGATTATACATCACAGACAAATGGTTTTCAGAAACCAACGACTCTTTCTGACCTTCTTAAAAAAGTCCAAGATACAATTAATACACCAATCAGTACGCCAGCAGAAAAGCAAAAAGAAGGTCTTCAATCAACAGATATTGTGGAATTAAGAAATTTCGACGGGTATAATGTGCTCTATAATAAATGAGATACGAATGCAGCCGAAAAAATGAATACATTAGCAAAATTGTATCAAGATAATAAAGCTCGGTTTGACCATATTAAAGAAACTTACGGAAAACCTCTGACAATAATACTTGTGGACTCATCTCATTGGGACAAGGTGATAAATAATAAACTCAAATGAAATCAAAATGATAGCTGAGTTAATATCTCTGACAGTAAAATTGTAGGCGCATGGAATTATTTTGATATTACTCCTACATTGACGGAACATTTTTGACAAAAATGATTGAATAATTGATTATACCCGGGAATTATCTTCCGATCTTTTGAGCCGAAAAATGAATTTGATAATACTTTTTCAAATGAATTTTTTGAATCGTATGCATCATCTCTCTTTCACAAACAGAATCCGTCAAAACACGCGCAAGAACCTTGGGAAGAAACAGCACCTCTTCAAGTGGCTGGTTGGTATGTGGACAATTATTTTGAGAACAATCCCAACCCCATTAATCTGGGGGAGATGGTTAAGCAAATAAACACTGGTAATGGAAAAGTTGAAAGTGGAGAAACTATTGAAGATTTTTATAAAGGAGGTGATTCTGGGCAAAAAATACTAAAAGATTTGTATACATGAAAGAGTGCTCTTCCTCCAGAAATTATGTCGATAATGACGTCAGTTCTAAGACAAAAAATTCTCACGTATGCTCCAAAATTAGCAGATGAGATCAAGAAAATAGATTTTGTTTTTGATCCAAATTCGAATTTATTAAAAGCCCAATATATTCCATCACAGAGACCTGTATCTGAGTCGCCAAAACCTTCCCAGGGTAAAACTGATAATGCTGCAGAATTATAATTTATTTTTTACTATTTATTAACCATCTCATTTATGTCTACAGAAAAACCACAAGCACAGTCTCCTGACGAACCAATTTCTCAGCCTATGGTACATTCAGGTCCTGCGAATAATCCCGATGAAAAGTGAAAGATTGACAGTGCTCATAAAATAAAAATGGATCAACTGAAAGAGCTAGGAATAACTCCTCCGCCAAGTGTCTCTTCTGTGCCTCATACATTTGCTGATGTCCTCGCTCGTGTTACTAAGGAGGCGTGATTGAAGAATGTCGTATGGAAACTCCCAACTGCAGGAGCAGAATTCGCCAAAGATAAAACTAAGCTAGATACAGAACTTCCAAATCTTCAGAATATTATGTCTGGCGCTGGCGGCGTTGGCGATGCTGGTTGTAAGAAAGTGAATGATTTTTTGCAATCAAAAGGGTTTAGTATCCGACTAGAGCCAAGTGGGAATACAGATAGTGCCTATGCAGTAAGTATCCTCGACGTACAGTTTGCATGGCAAACCCCGGGAAGTAAAGTCAACATAGGTCTCACTGATAACGATGGTAAACCACTTGAAGCAAAAGATGATAAAAGCCCAATAACGGTTGAAGGCGTAAAACTCAAATCAGGATATGAAGTTCTCCAGACGCCAAAAGCTACTCCCGTTATTAAGATGAAAACTCAGACCAATGAAACTGTCTATATCGTTCCTGCTTATGGCAAAAATCTCCCGCAGGATGCAGTGACTCTTCGGAGACAAATTGACCAACTCAAAACTCAACTTGTTGCATCTGATAGGGTCTATGATAGTGTTCAATTTCCCATGGTAGATTATAGTAAATCGTGAGATATTTCCGAACTTCTCTGAGCAGAAATTGAATGAACAGATAAAGTTCTCGCACAAGCAAAGTATGAACATATCTTAAAAATGAATGAATTTGGTGGTCGGGCCAAAGGCTCTGCAGCAGTCGAATTGAGGACAAAATGATTAGCTCCACAAACAAATGACTTGAAAATTACGGGATCTTTTTTGATGTGGGTCGAAAAAAATGGTGTACCAGTTTTTCAGGCACAGATCCAACCAGACACTATGAAGCGTCCTGCTAATCTCGATTAAACTAAAATTTGCCCTTCGAATATTTTTCACTAGTATGTTCACGATTGAAATTTCCAAACTCCTTCGTAAAAGTATATCAGGTAAATGAGATAGTGTTTGAAGAATATAGTCGAGATGAATAGTATCTATAACTGTCACGTGTACTGTTCCAAATCCATGAAAATAACATCTTTATCGTAGAGGGGGAAAATCATCACTTTAGTTTTTTATTTCCATTTTATGTTTTCGTTTTTGAGCCTCTTTGTGGGCTTGCTCATAGGTGTATGAGCGTTTTATATTTATATAGCTCAACAAAAGAAAAATTGAGGTATGCGAGCTGATGGTATTGTCAGCATGGCCGAAAAGGAAGCCAGTGACATACGGAGGAATAGAAAAAAAAGCTATATATATCGAAGCACGTCTCGAACAAAAAGAGACAAAACTCGACCAAAAACTCGATGAACTTGTCAAAAAAACAGAAGAACTCAATGCCGCGAAAGAATGACTTGCTTTAGAGGAAGAAACATTAACAAAGAAAAAAGCTGATATTGCAAAAAAACTCTCAGAAGTGGCGAAGCTCTCACAAGAGGATGCACGAGCGAAACTCCTTCAACAAATAGAAGAACAATATGAGGCTGATTTTATCAAGCACATTGAAGTCAAAAAATCAGAACTTCGTAATCGTGAAGAAGAGGTTTGTCGTGAAATTCTGGTCAATTCTATGCAACAATATGCGGGTGCTGTTACTGCTGAGACAACTCAGACAACAATAGAGCTTGAGAGTGATGACCTGAAGGGTCGTATAATTGGGAAAGAAGGTCGCAATATTACAACATTTGAAAAAGAGACGGGTGTTTCGATCATTATTGATGATACTCCAAATACTATATTTATATCAAGTTTTGATCTCTTTCGTCGTTATGTTGCAAAGAAGTCCCTCGAGGATCTCCTGGGCGATAAACGTATTCAGCCAGCACGTATAGAAGAAATTGTCCAAAATAATCAGAAAGATGCAGAAAAGCTTCTTCTTAAACTCGGGCAACAAGTCCTCGCAGAAATGAATATCTCTGGATTCCCAGATGAGATTGTGAGTCTCATTGGTAAGCTCCGTTTTCGTACGAGTTTCGGCCAAAATATTCTCAAGCATTCTCAAGAAGTTGCTTACATTGCTGAATCTATCGCTAAACAAGTTGGTGCTGATTCTGATATAGCACTCAAATGAGGAATGCTTCACGATATCGGCAAAGCTCTCGATCACGATATTGAGGGTACTCACCCAGAAATTGGTGGTAAGATTCTCCGAAAATATGCTTTTGATGAAAAACTAATTAATCTCACTGAAGCTCATCATGGTGCTATCCCAGCAACTTGTATTGAAACTGGTATTATTATGATTGCCGACGCTATCAGTGCTGTCCGACCTGGTGCTCGCCGTGCGAATGTCGAGGAATATATCAAACGAATGAAAGACATGGAGAACCTCGTTCTCAGTTTTGCTGGGGTGGAGAAAGCGTATGCACTCTCTGCTGGTCGAGAGGTGCGAGTATTCGTCGATGCTAAAAAAATATCAGATCTTGATGCAGAAAAACTTGCTCGTGAAATTGCGGTTGGAATCCAAGATAACCTCCAATATCCAGGAGAAGTGAAAGTCATGGTAAGTCGAGAAAATCGATATATCGAATATGCGAGATAGGTTTACAATATTTATAGCTCCTATATACTCACTTCATGTACCCTGAACTTTATACTTTTAGCTTTGGTGATAATACTATTCCAGTCATGACATATGGCTTATGTCTGACTCTCTCGTTTATCCTCTTTTATTGGATGCTGTGGCGGCTCGGTCGAAAGTACCAAATTAGTACTGCTTTTTTTACAGTAAATTTGTTATCTTTCTTTCTTGTTACGTTCTTTGTGTCAAGGCTTTTTCATGTCTTGCTCTATCTCTGACTCCCAACAAAATCGGCTTTTTCTGGTGATTTTCCGATATTGAGTTTTTTTCTAATGTCGGATTTTTATTTTAGTCTCGGGGGGGCTATTGTTGGTTTTCTGTGAGTGTTATTGTTTTTATTTCGTACAAAAAGTTCAGCAGAGAAAGAAGATATACTGGATATAGTTGTCATATCATGAGTTTTTGCCTCAATTGTTGGGTACTTGTGAGCATTTTTATGAGGTCAGACGTATGGTGTCAGGAGTGAAGGTATTTTCTCAGTTGATTATGTGAATAACCCAATTCTTGCAGAATTTCCACGTTTCCCATTGGCTATTGTCTATATCATAGTGTGTATATTGATTTTTTCAGTGACTTATATCATAAAAAAAATACGTCCAGAACGCGGTATGGCTGCTGGTTTGTGATCTCTCCTTTTTGGTATTATGTGGTTCCTAGGTGAATGGTGGAATGATGCATCAGCTGATAATTTCTCCTACATTTTTGGTTTATTGAGTGATTGGAAAATATTTAATTTCAATCAAATACTTGCATTTTTTATGATGTGCTGGGGTTCATGGAAACTCGCCCATATAATCCCAAGCCCTCTCTCAGAATGGATCATTGACGCTGGGGAAGTCGTCATGGATTTCTTTGAATATACAGTTATTTTTCTACAAAAACATTTCAAACGTCTCAAAAAACGATGGTGGAAGTAGGAATATAGAAATATATAAGAAATACTATCATATAGGTGGCAATTCAATTTTCTTTAAAATTAGGTTATTTGTCTTGATTCGATAAAAAAAATCTGGTACGGTGAGGACATGAAAACTACAACAGCCTCATCAAAATCAGTCGTTAGGACACGATTTCAGCCTAAAAAAATAGCTGACAAGAAACCATTTTTTCCTAAAGAAGTTCGTCCAGGAACACTCATTGTCGTAGAATGACAAGATGGTAGTGGTAAATCCACACAGGTTAAGATTCTTCAAAAACTTCTTGAATCAAATGGATTTTTCGTTCATTTTACTGAATGGAATAGTAATCCTCGTATCAAGCCACTTACAAGAGCATTAAAAAAGAAAGATCTCGCATTACCTGCCCCTGTCTTTGATATGGTTCATGCTGCTGATCTCATGGAACGGTATATTACGGAAATTGCTGGTATGCTCAGAGCTGGTATGATTGTCCTCTGTGATAGATACATCTATACAGCTCTTGCACGTGGTTATGCACGTGGTCTTGAAATAGCTGATCTTCGTCACTTTTATGATGAATATTTTCCTATTCCTGATATGACTATCTATTTCCGTTTGCCTGTTGAAGCCGGTATGAAACGTGCTGCTGGTCGCTCTGAACTTAAACACTATGAAGCTGGTATGGATATGCAATTTTCAGAAAATATTCTTCACAATTTTCATGCATTTCAAACTCGAGTTGTCGATGCATATGATCGCCTCGCAGCTTCAGAGCATATGTATATCCTCGATGCTGTGAAACCTGTATACGAAACAACTCCTGAAATGCGTAAAATAGTTGGCACATATTTTCAACGAAAATATGGTATGGAGCTTATCTCATGACTTTAATATATATGAAACCAAATTTTTCCCCTATTGCTCATTTTCCAGGTAAACTCATTATCCTCGAGTGACCAGATGGAAGTGGTAAATCTACCCAAGCTAAAAAACTCAAGAAAAAAATAGAAGATGATGGTAATACTGCTGTCGTCGTTTCCTGGAAAGACGCACCGCATTTTCGTGATTATTTTACACAAAATGAGCTCAAAAAAGGTGTGGATATAGCCACTCCAGAATCTCATCTCCTCCTCCAGGTTGCAGACATGCTCTATCAAATCGAGAGAAAAGTAATTCCTCATCTCATAAAAGGTCATACAGTCATCATGGATCGTGCGCTTCCCACGATTGTTATACGTGGATTGACTCTGGGGCACACGCTCCAACAACTTGAAAATGGTCTTCTCTGGTTTGCGAATAGTATCTACCGAGAACTTTTTGAACGTGCGACAACTATTTTTCTCTCTGTGCATGCAAAGAAGACACTTGAAAATATGACTAAACGTGCAAAAAAAGATGGTGACTCTGGAGAGGGGACTCTTCTTTCGCTCCACATGGTTCAAAATCTTCGTTATATGCCTGATGGTGAAAAGCTCACAAAAAAAGCAAAACGACGACTCGTAGAGAAGCTCCAAGAAACTTATGTTACTTCCTATCAACATTATTTTGCGCATCATCCCGCTGTCACAATTGATGCGAATCAGGATAAAAAGATTGTTTTCCAACAGATTATCTCCACACTTTTCCCTGTAAAATTTTCAAACTTTACACGTGGATCATTTCGTCGAACTACTGTGAAAAAAGAGAAAATAATGGCTTAATTTATTTTTTCCTAAAAAACTCTCCCAAATTTGGGAGAGTTTTTTATTATTGCTCTCTTATTTTTCTCATCCGATTTGCGAGAGATATATGACCATTTCTGTTTAAGTCTTGTTGCAAATTCTGTATCGAACTTCTCGACAGAATAATTCTTCCAGTTGTTGTCGATATGAATTCCATAATACGACTTGAGTTTGGAGTTCAGAACTTTTCGATATCTGCTGCAGTTAGATTTGTGTGTATAGTTCTTTCTAATGCTTCGGAGACGTTGTATCAGCTTCAGGGAAGTGACTCAAAGAATCTTTTTATCAAAATTTCTGCATAAGGATTAGCATGAATCATATCGACGACAGTTCCTATGGGGGTTTTCCAGTGTTGTAATAACTGAGTTTTTAGGCCTTCATTTTTTTCTTCTCACACCATTATAATCCATAAATTCATCAGACCTTGAATTATTGCCATTTTGCTATCATGTTCGGGTTTATTTGTCTCGATGATGTTTATATCGTTTGATGTCATTTTTTCTACAAGCTTTTTCATGAGGAGGTTTGAGTCTCCAAATGTCTCCATGGCAACAGCGATTTTTAACTTGGTCGTTGCTGCTGGCCCCCAGAGGGCATGAACTGATGGAATTCCATTTGGAGCCTTTGCCATTACGCCAGCAAAACTAATGATATCTTCTTGGGATATTCATAGTTTTAAAAGTTCTAGTACGGCACTTTCTATTGTAATAATCGGCAGCACTACATGATGTGCAGTATGCTCCTCAGTACCTGTAGGAAGTAATCATTTTTTTCGTAAATCTCTGGAGTGGGCTCAGTCTCCATAGATAATTGAATGTTCTAATTCTCAGTTTACGACGAACTCTGGATCTATAATTGAATGTTTCATAAATTTATTATTTAATATATTAATATTTTGTCAAATAAAAAAACTCTCGAAAGACTCGAGAGTTTTGGTGGTTTGTTTAATCCAATTTTATGGACAATACGAAAAATCCTTTCTCCCGAGG
>CAYUVP010000006.1:21376-22881 GCA_964448195.1 uncultured Candidatus Peribacteria bacterium
AAGTGGCACATATTTTAAGGTTGAGTGATTATTTCATTCTGTATTCTGACTGAGATATCGTGGATAAGTTCATAGAGTTTTCGGACTTCTTCACGGGCATCTCCTGGTGCATGAGATTGTGCTTTTGTTATGACTACTTCGTATCTTACTTTGTCTACAACAACAGCTATTTTTGCTGCTTTTTTGGTTTCTCAGACTTCTCGTGAGAGACTCATGCGAGCATTGATAAGTTGCCATGTCTTTGTAGAAAAGCGAAGTTGTAATGCACGAATTTGTTCTATTTCTTCTGCGTTGACATCAGCTGATTCTGGATTTGCCTCATCGATACCTTCTTCAAAAAGAGAGGTCACGATTTGTTTATCAAGAAGATCAATATCTTTGCGGATGTCATCGAGTTCTCGTGTCATAGTATTAGATTTTTTCAGCGAGTTCCATCACAAGTGCACGTGTATTTTCACGACCAATACAAGGGTCTGTGAGTGATTTGCCATGAATAATTCTTCATGTTCCATCTTGTCTTCAGTCATGAAGATAACTTTCTACCATAAAACCTTTCATTACAAGTCTCATATCAGGAAAATCTCGCAACATTTGCATTATTTCTCTCATTATTTCTATTTGTTTTTCTGGTTTTTTCCCAGAATTATCGTGATTTGTGTCTATGAGTAATTTTGGATTTAAGAGTTTTACTTTTTCTGCAAATTTTAAAAATCTTTGCACACTGTCTACGTCATAGTTTGATTTTACAGTTCATTCGAAGTTACTTCAACGTAATATAGCATGAGCATATGGATTACCATTTCCGTGATATGTTCTTCCGTTGGCGAGAGTATAGTCACTTGGACCCTGTGCGGCCATGATAGAATTTACCATGAGGAGTAAGTCGCCACTTTCAGGATTTTTGAATCCTACTGGCATAGGAGCTCATGAAGCCACTTCTCGGTGATATTGGTTGGTAGTACTTCTTGCGCCAACTGCTATATAACTGAGTAGATCTTCCATATGTCCCATCATCTGCGGATGAAGCATTTCGTCTGCTAAAGGAATGCCTAGATCTAATAACTCTACTGCAATTTTTCTTGCCTCACGGAGTCATCTATCAATATCTACTGGTTCACCCGGTGCGCCTTGTTGTAATCCTTTCCAACCACCAATAGTACGAGGCTTGCCCGTATAAAATCTCATCACGAGCAATATTTTTTCTCTCACCTCTTCTTGGAGTTCAGCTAAAAATTCTCCATACTCTTTAAGAGAATCTTGAAAATCTGCAGAACATGGACCAATAATGAGCATCTGTCGGTTTTCACCATCAAGTATATTTTGTATAGCTTCTGTCCCTTCCCTCTGAGCTGTAATTCATCTCGGAGTTACAGGTAAATCACTTTTGATTTCATCTGATGTCGAGAGAAATCAGGTTTTTGAATGTGTATTCATAAAATAAAAAAATTAAAAATAAAAACCCTTCGCGGTGCGAAGGGTTGAAAAGTGTGTTTTTGATACGACAA
>CAYUVP010000007.1:0-21309 GCA_964448195.1 uncultured Candidatus Peribacteria bacterium
TTTAGAGGTGGAAAAGCCAGATATACTTTCCCTGGTTGAGGCGACTGATGGTAAAAATATCTTTTCATCAAAATGAGGAGCACAACAAGATTATATTGGAGAACTTGCTAAACGATTTTCTTGGAATACTATTTTTCATCCAACAATTTTTAGAGACTGCTGAACCCATCAAATCAGTTTTGGTGCTGCAGTACTTAGTCGGAATAATCTTATCTCTGAAAGCAGAGCATACTTAGGGGGAGAAAAGCCTGTATTCCTTGCAGCTGACAATATTGCATTTTCTGATCGTCCAAAATATGAAAAATATCCAAATGCATGGAAATTTAGCTTTCCTCTTCTGGTTACGCAAATATCAACAGAGTTAGGGCCTGTGAGGCTGTTAACGGTTCATTTTCATGTGTCGTATGATTGCCTGGAAACCCTTCAGATATGGCAGGATGCGGAGAAAGTGGTGGAATATCTTAATGCCCATGACGATATACCGACAATTCTGACGGGTGATTTAAATATCCGCAATGAGAGTATGGCAGTGAAAATTATCAGGGAAAAATTGACGCAACATTCAGAATCATTTAAGAATACCCTTTGTCGCTCTCTTCACCCATTGTTTCAGAAAGATCCAGCTCACCTTGGGCTTGGTATTGATCATATCTTTACGAAAAATATTTCTGTTTCATCATGTGAAATACGAGATGTAGCCGTATCAGATCATTTGCCTCTTGTTCTCGACTTTTCTCTGTAATTATTATACTCATCTCCATGATTGACTACATACTTCATATAGGCGGGCGAGGGGGGAGCTGAAAAACTACTATTATTGATGTCCTTAATAATAAGCTCTGACTCGAAAAGACAAAAAACTACACAAGCAGGAAACCACGATTCCCCGAGGAAGAATGATATTTTTTTGTTACTGAAGATGATTTTATTAACCGTCTCAGAGAGAATCAAATTATTGAATGTTATTTTCGCAAGTCCAATAACTCATACTATGGCCTTCCTGCTCCAACACAAACAGGTATAGTAAACTGCGAAATAATGGGGTTAGTGGCTCTCAAGAAATGGTGTTTCCAAAATAACGTTAAGTTTCTCAGTATTTATTTGGATGTTGCTCCTGAAACTCTCTACGAGAGGATTAAGAGTCGATGAGATGTAAATGAAAAACCGGAAGATAGATTGAATGAAGATGAATATTACGAGATATTCAAAGATACATATGATGTTATCTATGACTACAACAACAAAACAGTTGAAGTAGGCGCCCATGATATTTTGACGATGATGAAAGAAAACCGTCTTATCTAAATAAATGATAAAAGTGGAAATGGGGATACTTATTTCTAAACCAAGCATAAAGACCTCCAGCAAGAGCTCCTGCAAAATGCCCCATAAAACTAACAGTACCACTAAATCCGAGGACTAAGTTTATAAAAATAAGTAAGAGTGCACCTTTCAAATCCTCAGTTTGTTTATTTTTATAGAAATCATAAGCATACACTGCGAGGAGCGACATAGCGAAACCGCTTCATCCTATAGTTGGTCTTTCTGAAAAAAGATAGAGAAATACTCCAACAAATATTGTTGTCCAAATCCAGAGAAACCAAGTCCATCGTTCTCAGTGTATGCGTTCTATTATTCTTCCTATAAATAAGAAAAATATTATATTACTGAGTACATGCCAGAATCATCCATGAAGAAAGCTGTATAAAATAAGCTCACCCAAAAAACCAAAAATACCAACAGGATAATTATACATACCTCCATATATAATGATTGATGGATAAATCTGATAGATGACTGCCCCTAACACTGAAATAATAGAGACTGTATTGATAGAACTTTCCCAACGTATGTTTTTCAAGTCAGGCATTTTTATGTTAAGTTGTTTCATAGTCTTCAGTATATTCTTTTCCTTGATTCTGCAAAGAGAGGAATATCATATCTTTATGAAAAACCAATTTATAGAAATATATATACAAGAAAATCATTTCTCCGTTCTCGAATGCGATGAGGAAAGACCGTGGTGAGCCTATTATGTTCTCGAGGAAACTCCTGAACATGACAAGAAAATTTTTTGGGTAAAGCCATGAGAATTTCTCAGTCTCCAGTACCACGGAACTCCTATACATCCAGGACATCATGAAAAAGGCGTAGCATTGACTGACATGGCGATTGTTCTCTGAAAAACAGATGTTTCGAAGTGTACTCTTGATGAAATCTATGCAAAATACGTCCAAGAATTAGAAGTGATTTTTGTGCCCGCTGGTGGAACATTTGAGACGCAACCAGGTTTTCTTCATGCATATGTGAATCCATTTGATCATGATGCTCATATGACTGAGACACGTACTTCACAGATCCCTGAACAGGCTTCTGACAGAGAAAAAAACATAGTTCGTATCTATGATACTTCTATGCGAGGCGGTACACCTGATTGGCCTCAGTGGCTCCGAGATAAAATAACAGAGCTACGCTAGTTTTCTCTTATACCAGACCACATCATATCCTTCTTTTGATTCTCGAGAGACTTCTTCGTAAAGTTCTTCAAAGGCAGGGAAGTAGGTGTCGCCGTCATACTCTCCGTGGATTTCCGAGAGACGAATTTCCGAGAGTGGATTTTCGAGAAAGAGCTTATAGACTTCAGAGCCTCCGAGTACGAGTAAATCTTCGTCTTCTTTGAGATTTTTCTGAATTTCTTCCACAGAAGTATAGATCTCTATTTCGCCTTTTTCTCCGCCATCGACTTTCCATCCGTTCACTGCCTGAACGGTAGGAAATTCTCCTATTTTAACAACAGAAGGTTCTCGTGTGAGCATAATGTTTCTTCTCTTGGGGAGTATTCGTCCAAGTCCTTCATAGGTTTTTCGTCCCATGAGAATCGTTTTTCCTTGTGTAAAAGCTCGAAAATCAGCCATCTCCTCTGGGAGATCCCAAGGGAGTCCATTATTTTTTCCGATAACACGGTTTTTTGCCATTGCGGCAACGAGAATAAATTTCATTTTATACAGTAATAGGAGCTTTAATAGGAGGAAGTGGATCGTAATCAACGATTTCTATATCTTCAAATCTGAAAGCAAAAAGATCCTTAATGTCTGGGTTCAGCTTGAGCTTTGGAAGAGGACGAGGTTCTCGAGAAAGTTGCTCTTTTACCTGATCAAAATGATTGTGATAGATATGGAGATCGCCAGAAGTGTGAATAAAATCACCTACATCAAGATCGCTTACTTGTGCAATCATATGGACGAGCAGTGAATAGGATGCTATATTGAAGGGAAGCCCCAAGAAACTATCAACTGAACGCTGATAGAGCTGACAAGAGAGTTTGTTATTGGCTATGTAAAACTGAAAAAGGCTATGACACGGGGGGAGCGCCATATTATCTGCCTGCGCTGGATTATAAGCGACGACCAGATTTCGACGACTACTAGGATTATTTTTGCAGTTATAGAGAACCTTTTTGATTTGATCGATACCTTGTCCATTAAAGTTTCGCCATTGATAACCATAAACAGGGCCTAGGTCTCCCCATTCTTTTGCAAAATCATCATCGACTTTTATTTGTTCTATAAAGGTTGTCATTTTTTCCTTCCACTCTGGTGAATAAGCGGGAAATTGATCTGTGAGTCACACCTTTGAGAGATAGGTCTGAAAAGGCCATAAATCCCAAATATGGACATCATTTTGTGCTAAATAGCGGATATTTGTATCTCCTGTGAGAAACCATATAAGCTCATGGATAATACTTCGAGTATACATTTTCTTCGTCGTCAGAAGTGGGAATCCTTCTGAGAGGTCACATCGTAACTGGTACCCAAAAACAGAGCGTGTTCATACTTGCTCCACACTAGAAGAGTAGTTTTTGTCTTTGATGTCCGTACCGTTGTTACGGTCGACGCCTTTATCCATGATATGTTGCAAGAGGTCGAGATATTGTTTCATAGAATTATTTGAAAAGTGTTTGAGCTATTGTATCAAAAATCGTCCTATCTACCACCATTTTTTTAGATGATTTTTTATAGGCTCTATATTTTTCGATGACACCACATAAATCACTGATATTTTTCTGTTCGAGCAGTTCATGACCTTTTTTCTCAAATGCTTTTGCATTCCAATATTGGTGGTTGTTGCCAGTAAATGGATGAGGGATAAGAATCATGTGAAGTCCGAGGGCTTCAAATTCAAATATGCTTGAACCACTGCGGGCTATAACAGCGTCACACTTTTGAACCACTTTGAGATAATTAGTTTGATTGTAGAAAAAATCAAAGATGTGAACGTTCGAAAATTTCTCAAATTTTGCACGATAGTCGAGATTTTTTACTCAGAGAATGATATGAAAATCCACATCAGAAAAGCTCGGAAGGAGCTCAAGTACTGCATCAAAAATACTTGCTGAACCCTGAGATCCACACGAGACAAGTACTTGAGTTCGAGGATTTGATGGTATTACTTCGCTTGTCAGAGAGAGAATCTCGGCAGAAAGTAATGAACCATGTCAGAGGATTTTTTTTGTATCAAAAAAGCTATCCGTCTCGGAGAAAGCACAAAATATTCATGAAGCAAATCGTCCAACAATTTTATTTGCTAGACCAGGGATTGAGTCTGATTCGTGGAGATAAACGGGAATTTTCATTATCCAGCCGGCAATAGCCACAGGAAGAGAAACATAACCACCTTTTGAAAATATTGCAGTTGGTTTTTCTCGGTGCAAAATCGTCATCGATTGTACTATTCCTGCTAGTACCTGAAACGGTGTTAGGAGTGTCTGGAGCGAGAAGTATCGTCGGAGTTTTCCACACACAATAGGGGAGAATGGGATATTGTTTTCTCATGTGACCCGAGATTCGATACTTTCAGTCTCACCAATCCAGTGAAAAGAGGTTTCTGGATGGTTTTTCTTGATGTATTCTGCGAGGTTGATAAGGGGAAAGACGTGTCAGCCTGTGCCACCACCGACTAATATGATTTTTTGCATGAAAGAATTGAAAAGGAACGGAAGTGATTATACTTTTTTTATACAGTTTGGAAGTTATTTATGATTCTCAACCCTCAGACAAAGAAAATCCTCTGTTTTGGCGATTCTCTGACATGGTGAAACCATTTTGGATGAATTAGGTTTGATAGAGCGGATAGATGGACATATAGGCTCCAGAATAAACTTGGAGAGGACTATGAGATAATAGAGGAGTGATTGCGAGCACGTACAGTTAATATTGAAGATGCTACTAGCCCAGGAAGATGGGGTTTCAGATATTTTTGCCCCTGTATCGAATCTCAGGGGGATATCGATGTACTTATAATTTTACTTTGAACTAACGATGCAAAAAAGAAGTTTTGACTCAATTCAGATCAAATTCTAGACGGACTCAGACTCTATGTAGATTTTGTCAGACAACATGATGAATTGAATCATTTCTCCAAGACGGAAATAGTTCTCATGAGTCCACCAAAAATAAAAGTTGATACTCTTGGGCCAGATACTTCTTTCGATACTCATTCAGCAGAAATTTTGTGAGAATTAAATACAAAAGAAAAATCATATTGCGCAGATAATGATGTTCATTTTATTAGCCTCTATGATGTATTGGAGGGAAATATTCATGACTGAATACATCTAGAAGTAAATGACAATGAGCAAATTTCTCAATTGCTCTTTGAAAAAATACATACAATCTCTCTATAATTTTTTTATTATGCTTCCCCTCTCAACCTCGTATATAGATAGCTTCCTCTCAGGAAAATTTTTCTCACCTGTTATTTCCGTCGTTGAAGCACATAAAGCTCTCCAGAATAAGACCTGTAAAGGTTCAGATTATCTGGGATGGATGAGTCTCCCAGGGGATATGTCTGATGAAAAAATTGCCGAGATTCAAACATACACAGACTCTCTTCGTGCCAAAAGTGATGTTCTCATCGTGTGTGGAATTGGGGGTTCTTACCTCGGAGCACGTGCTATTATCGAAGCATTTTCTGACCCCTATGGATGAGATGCCGAAGTAGTCTTTCTTGGGAATCATCTCTCTGGTAGAGAGTATGAGAGAGTCTTTACCAAATATCAAAATAAACGTGTTTCAGCGTGTATTATTTCCAAGTCTGGCACGACTATGGAAACGGCTATTTCATACCGTCTTGTCCGCGAATTTCTCCTCTTAAAATATTCAATAGAAGAAGTGCAATGAAGAATTGTGACTGTTACGGATGAGAAAAACTGAGCACTTAGATCCGAGAGTGACAAACAGGGGTATAAATCATATATTCTTCCAGGAGATGTCGGCGGTCGTTATTCTGTTTTGACGCCTGTTGGGCTCATACCATGCTCTTTTGCAGGTGTAGATATCCAGAAACTCGTGGAATGAGCCAGAAAAGCACGCACTCACATTCTTTCCGATGAGAAACATACAGCATTTATATATGCTGAGAAGCGTGTCGCACTCGAGCAATCTGGTTTTGTATCCGAGCTTTTTATTACTTCAGAACCGTCACTCTATTTTATCGGTGAATGGTGGAAACAACTCATGGGCGAAAGTCACGGCAAAGAAGGCACAGGCCTCTATCCAGACACACTCAGTTATACGACTGACCTTCATTCTCTCGGACAATATGTCCAGGAAGGACGTCGCCTCTTTTTTGAAACTATGCTCTGGATCCGTGACCCTTATGCTTCGACAAAAATCCCAGCAATGGCTGATATGGCTGACGGTCTCAATCCTCTTGTTGGCCGTAGTCTCCACGAGATGAACCTGATTGCTCTCGAATCAACTGCAAAAGCACACAATGATGGAGGATGTCCGAGTATGATGATAACGCTCGATAATCTGTATCCAGAAACAATGGGGTATTTCCTCTATACGATGATGTATGCCTGTGCACTGTCTGGCGTGATGATAGGGGTAAATCCTTTTGATCAACCCGGAGTGGAAGCTTATAAGAGTGAAATGAGGGAGAGGCTTAATTAGTTATCTTAGAAAAAGACTTTGCTTTTGCATTTGGCGTAAAACCATGATATCATAAATGAGTTTTAACCATCTTTTTTATGTCTCAAACTCCGGAAACCTCTCTTTTTTCACCAGAAAATATAGAAACAACAGTTCGTCGTTCTACGCAAGAAGAATTAAAAAGCCTTCTTCTTGATCGTCTCAAAAGTCATACAGATGAGCAAATTACCATGAAACAAAATGAGATGTTAATCTCTCTTAATGATGAAAACTTAAAACAGAAAATAAGAGAAGCATTTATTCTTGCAAAAAGTGAGATTGTCTCCCTCAGAAAGAAAGAATTACAGGCTGCAAAACCAACATGAATTTTGGAAGATACTGCTAAGCTCGGTGGAAAAACTATGGAAGCTCTGGGTGGCACTGTGAAAAAAATACCTATTCTGGGTGAATACATAAAAAATGTAGATGATACAAAAGTTGGCATCCTCACATGACTTATTGCCGGTGTTGGTGCTTTTTTTGCTTTTCGCAGAAAAGATAAAACTGATAAAAAAGAAGATAAAGAGAAAAAATGAGAAGAATCACCAGGGTTCTTTGGTACTCTCTGGAAATGGACAAAATATATATGACTCTGAGCTTTAGGTGTATTTTGAGGAAAGATGGCTATTGATATACTCGCAGAGAAATTTCCTAACAATCAAACATTATGAAACATAAAAAAATGAATAGACGGCACTATAGATAAGGCTAAAGAAATATGAAATGGCGTGGTTAGTGGTATTAAAAAAATTGGCGAAGCAGTTGATTGGATTTGAGATAATAAAATTGCTATAGGTGGTACGCTATGAGCGGTCATTTTTCGTAATCAAATTGGTGCTGTTTTAAAAGCTCCAGGACAATTTATGGAAATGGTAAAGGCATGAAGATTACTCCGAGTAGCCGAAATAGAGAAATGAATATTAAAATCTGCAAGACCGAGTATGTTACGGAGAGTAGGTAGGGTATGAGTCGGGGCAGCTGTTGTCTTCTGAGCGGGGGTAGCCTATGAATATTTTCAAGATAAAAATAAAGAAGAAGCCCTTAAAAAGGAGCTGGCTGATCTCAATGATCGTCTCAACAAAAATCACGAAAGAAGCAATATACATGTATTAGGTACTGATAAAGCAAGCCAAGTAAATACTCTTATAGCAGATATATTGAAAAATAAAAAATCACTCGATGCATCTGATTGGCAAAATATTTGCGACGAAGTGAAAGACTTTACTTACCAAGTACGACTCCCAGAAGATAGAGATGGATTTGAAGAATATGTCGTAAAGAATGGTGTTATATCAGAAATACGCTATGTGGAAGAAAGCTGAAAAGCCCGAGCTTTTCAGGCAAATTATGAAATAAAATAAATGATTCATGTATGAATAATTCGCTTGATACCCTTGCCTGAGAGCTCAGAAATAATTCAGAAAGTGCTCATCGTATAGAAAAAATACTTGCCTATTTAGAGCGAGAAACTATTAACAATTTATCAGAACAATCTATACACCTAAAAACTGCTGAATTACTTTTGGAATTTAAGCATGATCCATTAATTATTAAAGATATCAATGCAAGCTCAAAATTGTTTAAAGAAGTCAGAGGGGTAGTGAATCCAGATGAGAGAACAGCATTTCTTGATGCTTTTACAGACAGTATTCTTGGTGAAAGGCAAAAATGACTGAGTAGAGAAATCAAAATTAATTCCGCTCTTATTTTATGACTTCCTCTTGCACTTAAACTATGAAGTTTTGTGAAAAATGCTCTTATGAAACAGGCAGGTAAAGTTGCGCTAAAGCTCGGAGAGAAGATGGTAGCGAAGCAGTCAGGCATGGTACTGTCAAAATTTGTACCTGTATTATTTCTTGTTATAGATGCTTACCTTTTATATAGTACCGCTCAAGATGTCAAAAGATTGCTTAATATAAAAAGTTTTACAGATGCATTGAAAGATGAATCTCAAAAAGAAGTAAAAGATATATCTGTTACAGGAGAAGGAAAAAACCAGCTAGAGACCCTGTTGGCCATGGACTGAGTTAACGAGGGGAAGAGCGGGGCAGATATAGAATGAACACTGAATAAAATCAATAAACCGTTTACTCTCCATATAAAATATTCTGATGGAAGCCCGGAAACAACATACACTTATCTCAAATGAGGTCTTCTGGAAGCTACAACTCATGATAAAGAATGAAAATCTCACACCATAACTGCAGATGACATGGGCATTGATGTTGATTCACTCAAAAAACCATCTCCTGATTGGACTATTCGAGCCTGTCAGATTAATCGAAATGATCAAAAGAAATTTCCAAATCAGGAGACTCTTAATATGACCTATGAATTTATCTGTTGATCACTCAAGAGTACCCAAAATTGGACGAAAATGGATTATTCCGTTGATAATCTCGGAGTTATTACTTTGGAACGAAAAGAGAATAATAAAACTTATGCTGTACAAGTAATTCCTGACCCGACAAAGAGCGATAAATGGAAAATGCGAGTAAAGACAAAATCAGGGAACTGGAGTCCTGTGGATGAAGTATGATGATGATTATACCAAATGATCGTACTTGCAAACCTATGAAATAAACTCATGAGCCTCAAAGAAGAAAACGATTATGATGAAGATGAAAAAGGAAAAACCTTTTCAATTGGTGGTACTACAATACTTGCAAAAAATGATTACTGGATTATCCCAAATGATACAGTTGTGCTCTGAAAGACTTCCTGGAGTGGCTTTGATAATCAAGAAAGCGAGTGGTCAAAATGGTTCAAAGAAAATATGAAAACCCAGCAAGATGTAGAAGGTATTACAAAAGATGAAGTAGTAACTATGGCTAACTCTATGTCACGAGAGAGAAAGAAATAACACAGGGGGGCGCCGTCCCGTATTAGGTCTTTTTTATATCACTGGTTGAAAAAAATCACCTTCGACTTTGAGATTTTCCATTGTTTGTAGCGTATCAGCATCGGTACCAAATATTTTTGCTTCAACATCTTTTCTGCCACGTGCATACACTTGCCTTGAGAGTTCTTGAATTGCTTTTGAATGATCATAAGGGAGTCGTGGTACGTTCATCGTACGAGCAGAAAATGCTTCTGTATTTTCACCATCAATATTAATCTTGAGATACATCTCTCGAACACCGAGATTCATGATATCTGTAACGCTAAATACTGGTTCATATTCACGAGCAAGAATTGCGGCATCTTCTGCTCCAACTCTGAATGAAATAATATTTGCGACGTTACCAAAGATAGTTTTTCTGAGACTCGGAGATAGTTGATCCATGTATTGATGGGCCACAGTGATGTTGAGCTTATATTTTCGTACTTCTGAAAGAATATTTTCGAACGTATCAGTTGCAAAGTTTTGGAACTCATCGATATAGACAGAAAAAGGAACTCGTCTTTCTTCTGAGATCTCTGCACGCATCATCGCTACTTGGTAGATACGAGTGATCATCATCGCTCCGATGAGATTAGCATTTGATTCTCCGAGTTGCCCCTTACTGAGTTTTACTAGGAGTATCTTGTTATGATCCATAATGTCGGCTATATTCATGGCATTATTTGTTTGACAAACAATGTTTCTGATCATTGGAGAACTCACAAATTGTGCTACTTTATTGAGAATTGGCATGATAGCCTCACTGTCAAATTTTTCACTCCATGCTGCAAATTCATTTGTCCAGAAATTTTTTACAGTTTGATCATTGAGTTGTTTTATAACTGTTTGACGATAATCACGGTCTGTCAGGAGTTTTATAATTGAGAGTACTGTTGCTCCTCAGACTTCGAGTAGAGCCAGAACACAAAAACGCATGACGTGTTCGAGACGCGCATTCCATGCCTGTCAAAAGAGTTTTTTAAAAATTTCAAGAAAAGAATTGGTGAATTCCTGTCTGTATTCTTCTGGGACTTCTTCGAGAGGATTAAAACCAACGGGAAAATTAATATCTGTAGGGTCGAATATGACAACATCTTTTTTACGATTTTCTGGAATAAATTTGAGAATATTATCTACGAGATCTCCATGAGGATCTAGGAGAGCAAATCAGCGACCATTGACGATATCAGAATATCCAAGAAGTTCGAGAAGTTTTGACTTTCCAGAGCCAGATTTACCGACCATGTAGAGGTGACGAGCTTTATCAGCAGTTTTTAGGCCAAATGGAATTTTTTGACTTCGATAATTTGTGATACCAAATTTTACCAGATCCTTCTCAGCTACGTTCTGATCTGTAGGGAGTCCGAGAGGAGGACGAGCTTTTCTTGAGAGAATACGGAGTATGTGTGGTACTTTATCTTTGACTTGAGGAAAATGCCAGAGGGTCGCTATCTCATCAGTCGTGAGGTAATATTTTCTTTTACCTAAAACAGGGGAGAGGATATTATTCATATCACCTTCATGCATGGGTGATACAGTGAAAATGATTTGATTCTCGTGGTTTTCTAGATCGTAGAGATTTTTGAGGAGAGCAAGCATTTTTGCCCGAGCGAGAGCCTGAGAGGATGACTGAATATAACAAGTTAACTTGGCATAGTACAAGTTTTCGTGGTTCTTGTGTTCATATTTATGCTGTGCATCATGACTACGAATATTTACTTTTGTATCAAGAAAACGCCTCTTCATATTCATTGAATTCTTAAACATGTGCCATTTATGATGGAGGTTTCGTGTGTAGTTCCAGATTGTATTGTGAGTATGCGCAGGCATGAGCGCAATCTGAAATGTACATTTATCAGTGAGTTCGAGATCGCTGGTTTGAGAGAGAATTTTCTTGAGAACACTGTCTCCACCATCGACGTAGGTTTGTATGGGAAAGAAATCATGTTCGCGCATTCAGATAGAGGCTTTTACTGAATTTGCTGGGTCATATTTCATTGGGCTTTTTACTTCTTCTATTTCTATATTTTGAAAGGTAGTGTAGAGTTGATTTTCAATAATAGATTTTTCGTCATGAGTTACCTGGAGACTAAAAAAAAGTTTCCTCCCAACAATATGAAAATCAAGACTAAAAACAGAGTGTCCAAGCGTTGGATGAAGCGCCTCAAGCATTTGTGCAACTTCAATAGGCCCTCCTGAGAAATCTGAAGGGATTTTTATTATCAACGTAACATCAGGATTGTGGTGTCAATGGCCGTGAGACATAATATAGCTATAGTATATATACTCTTGTTCTCAGTGCAACACCCATTATTTGATTATACATAAAAAAAATGATAAAGTCTTAGTATGAATATACACTCTCTCGACATCGATGACGTTTTAGCAAGTTATTGAACATCGAAAATATGATTAGAAAGCGAGAAAGCGAAGGAAATATTGGAGAAAGTATGACCAAATAGTCTTCCTCAAATGAAGGGGAGAAATATCTGGGCTATGGTTTTTGAACAACTCAAATCGACACTAATAATTGTTTTGATAGTTGCGGCACTTCTCTCAGCATTCCTTGAAAAATCTTATTTAGATGCTTTTATTATTCTCGGGATTGTTGTTATCAATACTGTGATTGGAGTTTTGCAAGAATATAAAACTGAACAAACGCTCGAACATCTCAGAAGTCTCCTCACTCCCCAAGCTCGCGTACTTCGAGATGGAAAGATGCAGGTTATACCGTCGACAAATGTAGTACCTGGTGATATTCTCTTGATTGATGAGGGTGAAAAGATAGTAGCTGATGCGCGGATAATTTCCTCCTCATGACTTCGGGTAAACCAGGCAATACTAACAGGCGAGAGTGTCGCACAAGAAAAAAATATTCACAAAATCTCAGACACTATGCCTCTCTCAGATAGGATAAATATGATATATCAGGGGACGACGGTAGCTGGTGGCTCAGGCCAGGCAGTCATAGTTGCTACTGGTGGACTCACTGAATTGGGACGTATCTCCGGCATGGTGGGGCAGATACAGGATGATATTAATCCTTTTTCACAAAAACTGGAAGATTTTTCACGAAAAATAGCTATTTTTATAACGATACTTTGTCTTTGTATAGTAGCTGTATTATTGTTTGAAGGTGGACATTTTTCCCATTCATTTCTTGTGGCTGTGAGCCTTGCTGTTTCTGCTATTCCAGAAGGACTACCTGCAGTTGTTGCCCTTGGATTAGCATTTGTTACAAAGCGTCTTGTTAAGCGTCATGTTCTTGTGAGGAAGCTCCCAGCTTCAGAAACTCTAGGACGTGTGACAGTTATTTGTACTGATAAAACGGGGACACTCACTCAATCCGAAATGAAAGTTGTTGATATTTACACTTGAGGTGACTTTTATAAAAAAGGGCAAGAAATAATGGCCAAAGAGAAAAATGAAGGTCCTTCTATATTTGATATAGCTGCTCTATGCAACAAGGCAAGCCGATGAAAAGATGAACATGGTGTAGAAAAAATATTTGGTGACCCTACAGAGATAGGTCTCGTAGAATGCGTCGAAGAATATGGATATAATAAAGAAGATATTGAAAGGAGATATCCTCTAATTATGGAATTCCCTTTTGATAGTGAAAGAAAAAGAATGTCTATTGTTCGAACAGTTGATGCTGGGGGTCGATCATTCGTAAAATGAGCGCCAGAGAGAATATTGGAATTGATCAAATATGAACAAGTGGCAAATCAAATACAACCACTCAGGGATGAGAGAAGAGACGAACTTCAAAAAAATTTTCAAAAACTTGCAGGAGAAGGAAAGAGAGTACTCGCTTTTGCTTATAAAAATTTTGAGAATAATCAGAAAAATTATACGATGGATGAAGCTGAATCTGACCTTATTTTTGTCTGATTTATGGCAATGATGGACCCGCCTAGAATAGAGGTAGCCGATGCTATAAAGACGTGCCAACATGCAGGTATAAGAGTTATTATGATTACTGGAGATTCTGAGCTCACAGCCTGAGCTGTCGGGGGTATGATAGGCCTCTGAAATGTGACTATTGATGCTACAAAACTTTCTCTTCTCACGGATGTTGAATTAAGTGAAAAACTCAGAACTGTTGATATATTTTCTCGTATAGCGCCTCAAGATAAACTACGAATAGTGCGTATACTCAAGTCTCAGGGGCATATTGTTGCAATGACTGGTGATGGCGTCAATGATGCTCTTGCACTGAAGCAATCAGATATAGGTATAGCTATGGGGCAACGCTGAACAGATGTGGCGAGAGACGCGAGTGATATGGTCTTGCTCGATGATAATTTTTCCTCAATAGTTGCTGGTGTAGAAGAAGGGAGAAGAATCTATGATAATACAAAAAAATTTATCAAATACCTCCTTGCTTGTAATTTCTATGAAGTCATATTGCTCGCTCTCTGTGTTATAGTTTTTAGAGATCCTCTCATGGTTCCATTTGTGGCTATTCAGATTCTATGGATTAATCTCGTCACTGATAGTTTCCCAGCTCTTGCTCTCTCGACTCAAAATACTGAAGCAGATGTCATGAAACGCAAGCCTATTAACGAGAGTCTTCTTGCTGGAATCAGTGGATTTATAATCTGGGCAGGCATTATTGGTCTTTGAGTTGTTGGAATCGTATTTTTTGTTTTCGTAGAAAATCTTGCACTGGCCCAAACGCTTGCAGTTAGTTCATCAGTGGTTTATCAGATGCTTCGTTCATTGAGCTGTGGCAGATTGAAGGCATTTGATTTACGAGTTAATAAGTGGCTCATTTTAGCTATTCTGACGTCACTTATTGTTCATTTTTGACTCCTGGCTTCGCCCTATGCATGAGTCTTTAAATTTGTATCACTTTGGGAGTTTGAGCCTGTGTATTTTTTGTGGATACTTTGACTTCCTTTTATCTGATATATACTTGGGGAATTATCTAAGTATAAAAAAACATGAGAATAGCTTTTGCTTGTGACCATGCCGGTTTTCCATTTCGTGAAGGTATACTCAGATATCTCGCTACTACTCAACATAAAATCCTAGATTTGTGACCAGAAAAAAATGATGAACTGGATGATTTCCCTGATTATGTCGCAAAAGTTTGCTCTGTCATCTGACATGATGCTGATATAGGCATACTTGTTTGTGGCACAGGAGTAGGGATGTCTATAGCTGCAAATCGTTATAGAAATATTCGTGCTGTATTGGCTTATTCACCCGATGTAACAAAAGTGAGCAGAAGCCACAATGATGCAAATGTAATTTGTTTCGGTGCTAGGACTATGAAATTAGAGGATATTCTTGAATCTATAGGCATATTCTTAACTGAGCCTTTTTTAGGAGGTAAATACCAGAAAAGAAACGACAAAATTGATAACATTTGCTGTTTATAATTTTTGGTTATTTTTTGAGATTTTCGAGAGTTTTTTCTAAATCAGGTTTGAGAGGAGCGGTAAAACTGTATTCTTTTTCCTCAAGTCTAAAGTGTAATTTCCATGCGTGGAGGAATTGTCTTTCCAATCAGAAATGTTTTTTCGCCCATATATTTTCTGATTCGATACCGTATTTTTCATCTCCAAGTATGGGATGGCCTATATTTGCCATATGTACGCGTATTTGATGGGTGCGACCAGTCTCAAGAGTTATCTCTAGGAGGCTGAGCTTTTTTCATTCGAATTGAAAAACAGAAACGACTTTATAATGAGTCACTGCTTCGCGTCATTCTACAGGGTTTTTTATAGTCATCTTGAGACGATTATTAGGGTCACGACCTATTATTGATTTTATAGTACCTATAGCATTTTTTGGTTCTCAAATGATAAGAGCGAGATAGGTTTTTTCGACCTTATGATCATGAATAAGCTTCTGGAGTTTTCGTAATGTGACATCATTTTTTGCTACGAGAATGAGGCCACTGGTTTCTCTGTCGAGACGATGAACTATTCATGGCCTATCTTCTCCCTGCTCACGATCAAAATCTTTTATCTGGGCAATAAGTTGATTTACCATGGTGCCAAAACGTCCCTCATAAGAAGGTGTTGGATGAGTATTTATCCCCGCATCCTTACTTATAACGAGAAAATCATTATTTTCAAAAATTATTTCTAGAGGACGATAATCTGGTGGAAGAGTAGAGAGGATAGGCTGTATATCCATCTTTATAGAATCGCCTTTTTGGAGGTAGTATTTTGGGTTAGAGTATGTTTTACCGTCTTTTAGGTTTGTAACCAGAATTTGTTTGAGATTGAATCATTTTTGAATTTGAGAACGAGAATACATACCGTCAAAAAGAGCCGATAGTATTTTATCGGCTCTCGTTTGTTGATCTGATAATATGGAAAAAGCTCGCATGAGCCATGAAATTAGTTAACGTAAACGTTTTTTGTATATTGAAATACTTCTTCTGGGTTGAAGAAACGACTAATCTCTACATCAGCTGAAGCAATAGAATCAGATGAGTGAATGAGATTATAGTCAATTGTACAGCTGTGATCACCTCGGATGGTGCCAGGTGCAGCAAATTGAGGATCGGTTGCTCCACAAATATTTCGAACCTGTCGGACTGCATCTATACCTTCCACAACCATCGCCAATACTGGGCCATCAGTGATGTAACTTACAATTTTTGGGAAAAATGGTTGATGTGCTACATGAGCATAGTGTTCTGCACAGAGTTCCGGAGTGATTTGTATGAATTTCATACCTACGATTTTAAGGCTCTTTCTCTCGAGACGTGATAGGATGTCTCCGACGATACCACGAGCAATCGTATCAGGCTTGATCAGGATAAGAGTTTTGTGCATCTCAAACTGTGTTTTGCCTTCTTGGCTTTCTTTTTTACCGACATTGTGCATAGGAAAATAATTATAAATAAAAAACGTTGCGAGTATATAGTTCCATTGAGAATTAGCAAGCTTTTTCATTGATAAATGGCAGAGTCATAAGTATCATGTTTCTATAAATAATAGTTATTAATTGACTGATGCAAAAAGTGCAGAGCTTATCCACTAGATTTTACTACACCATTTTATTGGTTATGTGTGTGCTTGTCTCTACGGGTTCATGAATTTTTGCTCTTACTAACGACTCGGAGAGTTCATTGGTAGCTCAAAATACGCTTCGTCAAACAGATATTACTTATTCGGGCTTGAATATGTTTTCAGGTTCGAGCGATTGGGAAACAGGGAACTTTAGTGGGTATTCTGAGGATTCATTTCGTGGTTTTTCAAAGAAGCTTAATAAAATCTTAAAAAAAGAAATGCCTGAGCTCGTGAAATCTTGTGGATGATGTGATACTCTTGTAGAAAGTGGTTTCGACGACGCACTTACAAAATATCGACGAGAGACACCAGAAGAGCTCACAAATGCAACTGAATGATATTTCTCAGTCATTTTTCCTTACCTGAACAAAAAAATTCAAAAAGCTAGTATAAAAGCTGATTCAATCTCTGAACTACAGGGTATTATCTCGGGTATGGTAGATAATATTACAGGACAAGTTCGTGAACAGATGAACACATTTCGAGATGTTTCAGGCATGGGCCTCTATTATGATGGAGATGTTAATAATTCACCGTACGATCTTCTCGATGACATTCGAAGGATAGATGAAATATTTTTCAAAGAAGCACCTGAATTTGGTGACTATAGAAATACTAGCAAAAATGATTCTTCGGCACTTATTACCGGTCAAGTACAACAAGGTTCTTGGATTGGTTGAGGGAAAAACTATGATCTCAATCTCCTCGGAGATATTGAAAATGCAATGTGAGGAGGTGCTGGCTCATCAAATAACTCTGATTTTCAGGGGAATCAGATTGCAGGGGATTGTGAATGAGGGTATTGTGTTACCGTTGAATTTGTCAAAAATACACATTATTTTTTGGGTGGTTCCGGTGGTTCAGAGAGAGGTAAAAATTCTTTTCAGTGAATCTTTGAAGAGGCTCTTGAATGGATCACGAAAAATGGTGATAAGAGGAATTTTGCTTGTAAGGCAGCCCCAACAGTGTTTTTCTTCGAGACAGAGAATGATATGAATTTTGAATTTAGTGAAATTTTTAGCGGTCTAGGAAATTTTGTATTTTGGAAGACTCCGAAATTTTTATTGGGTTTTCTCGGAAGCAATAGTTCACAATCTTCATCGACAGTCGCAGGAGCTAGCCAGTCAAAAGAGGATAAAAAGACTGAAGATGCTTTGCGGTCAGCTTTTAAAGCAAGAGGCATGGATTACGATCGTCTTACTAATCTCAAGAGTACGACTGAACAGGCATTTATAGATGCTGGGCTCCGTAATGCAACACGATGAGATCAACAAGTTCGTGAAATAGGAGAGAGTGTTTCTAGAGCACAAGGTGTTTATACTCAGTTATTAAAAGAAGGCTCAAGCACGAATAGAGCGCTTATACATGAATACAATAAAGATTCAATAAAGCACATTGAAAAGACATTTGATGAAGTCACGTCTCGTGTACGTTTGGTGAAACAGTTTTCAGATGATCTGAATAAGATTCTCAAATATTTAAAAGAAAAACCTGATTGTGGTAATTAAAATGTATGCAAAAATATTTCTCTAAATACATCATTGTTCCTCTGTTTTTATCTCATTACATTTTTTTGATTGCTTTTGGGGATTGTCCATTGTCCACAGTTCCTTCTCCACCCATTTCCAGTTGGAGTCAAAATGTCGACGCCCTCATTGATGAAGTAAAAAAGATATCTACCGCAGAAGCAAAATGCTCAAAACCAGCATGATACCCGAAACATCTGGATGTAGCTATACCAGCGAGAAGTATCCAACAACTCTTGGGTTATATGCAGTCAGTGGGGTATGATGTTAGCTCGCTTATCTCTGATATTCGGTACTATTTTGATAACTCTTGAATGCTTCTCCCCGCAGAACAGGAACATCAAAATAGTATTCTCGATATTCAAAATAAAATATTTCAGGCGGGAGCTTATGTCGGAAGTCGGTGCACTCAAGGAAATATCTTTTCAACTGATATAAAACTCGGTACATCTACCTATAAAACAAAGGGGAGAACTCTTCAGGCAGTTCTAGGCGACCTTTCAAAACAAAATACTGAGGTTCTCAAATATTATCGAAATCTTATCAAAAATGTGCAGAGTCGAGAATACATTGATGAACTGAAATTTACCATTGCTCCAAAGGGTTTTGCTATTGAGATGCAAAAATTTTATTCCTCTGATATTCTACAAAAATGTCACAATGAGGACCCAAAAAATCAAGCCATCCTCAAAGTACTCAAAAAAGCTGTGAGCATAGGATGGAAATACCCTCAAGCAATTCAAATCTGGAAAGATGCGTTTGCTCTCTTGCTGTATCGTTCAGCGAGTTTGGTAGGTGCTACAGATAAGGACCCAAGCAAAGAAGCTGAAATTAATAGCCTTGTTCAAGCCCAAAAATGAGGCATTGGGAATTCTAAATTCTTACTTAATTCTCAATTTTTCAAAGAATTTGGTCGCAGAGCAAATAATCAAAGTATCATGGAAACACTGAAAGAAACCGGTAAAAGAATTGCCTACGAGACTATATGACCCATCTTTGAGAGACAAGTAACCAATGATGTTGCAAAATCTAGTGAGAGTCCCATTTATACAAAACTTACGAGATATGCAGAGAACAATGAAAAAGCACGTGAGCTCTATGAAGTGGATAGGTGAAACTATGATTCCTACGCATCTAGGAAAATTTTTGTAGGACAAAATAAAGCTCAAGACCCAAAGACTGTTACAGGACTTGTCCAAGCCATGGAGGAGCTCGAGAAAATACGGCCTATAGTAGAGGAAAATGTGAATATAGCCTGCAATGATGTTCTTAATAAACAGGCTACAAACATTCCTCACCCTGATTGCAATGATTTTGCAAATGTATAAATGTATTTTCTTGCGGAAAATCGAGCGTTTCGAGTGATATCTTAAAGGCCGCAATTTGTTTTCTGAGAAGATCTAGTCATTCTTCGCTATAATTGAATACGCTTCTGTTCACTGTGTCCTTACTATTTCACTCTACGAAATCAAGCGCCCCTCGGGAGAGAATTTTGTTCTGATTTGAACCATCCCAGAGTAGACGATAAAAATAGAGCTGTCGCTCATAATCTGCTAGTTGCTCTTTACCTTTATCTGGTTTTCCAGTTTTGAAATCTACGACTTGCATGGTCCCGTCAGGGAGGTTTTCTACACGATCAAATACGCCCGTTAGCCTCATGCCAGAAACGACTACTTTTTTCCAGCCAAATCGTGCTTCAATAATAGCCTTTGCGGATAAGGGGCAATCTTTCCTGGATAGATAATGATCGATAACTTCTTCTGTTTTTTTGAGAAAATCTTCTTGTTCTTTTTTTGTTAGGATTTCATGATAGAGAGTTTGTTCTATCTTTTCCATCCATATCTCTTTTGTTGGAAGGGAAGAATGCTCGTTAAAATATTCACCTATAAATGCCAATCAAGCGTGCACAGCAGTACCAAAAGAGGCGCTTGGCATTTTCCCAGCAGGCTGACGAATGAGATACTTCTCGAGGAATTCTTTTGGTGATTTGAGCCACGTATTGAGCGCCGTCACAGAGAGATCATAATTTTTAGCTCTTTTCTCAAGTTCCACTTTTGTTGCTTCAGACCAATCAATCGCAGGAAGGGGAGCAGTCTGTGCAAGAATTATATTTACAGGGTCAATTATAGGGTCAATTTTTTCGTAAAATGTTACTGGTATCTCGCTAATAAAAGATGAAGGTTTAAGTCGCATATCCTGATTATCACTAGAAGATATAATAAGGTGCTCCTTAGCTCGCGTCATAGCAACATACCATAGACGTCGCTCTTCTTCGAGTTTTTGATTTTTCTTCTCTCATTTATCTATTATATGTTTTTCAAAGAGAGAGACAGTGACACTCAGTTTGGATGGATCACGGCTAGACTCCCAGTTCTTACTCGTTGCATCATACAAAAATACTGCCTGAAATTCGAGTCATTTACTTCCATGAGCAGTCATAAGTTCGATTGCATCTGACTCAATACGAATGGGCTGTGTGGTAGGGGAAAGTCAGTAATGATCGAGATCGGTCATATAGATTATAAAATCTTTGAGCGTACTTTCTGGATGGAGCGAAGCAAAAGTTTTTATCTCGTCGAAAAAAGAATTCAGAATAGAAAGACGTTCGATTCTATCTTCTTGTTGCAATGAATAATTACGATAGCCAGAGGATTCAAGAAATGATTCAAAAAATTGTACAAGTGTTTTATTAGCGGCATCTTGAGTAAAACGCATAAGTCTCTGGGTGACACTCTGCACAAACATATCATCATCCTCAAGAAACGCTTGAAAGAGAGAACGCTTATATTCACCATTTGCGACACGAAGCTTGCTCTGAAGTGAAAGGAGGTAGTGGAGATCGAGTCACCAAAAATCAAACAGCATTACTTCCCAAAAGAGATCATTTT
>CAYUVP010000008.1:0-14954 GCA_964448195.1 uncultured Candidatus Peribacteria bacterium
TTGATGTACAGGCTGTTCGAATTGTCTCTTTTGTTTTAATCAATATCGCAGAGAAAATTGTATCAACAATATCCAGTATACACCCGAGGAATATACTCAGAAAAAGAATGAGATTTTGAGCAAACAAAGTTACTCTGAAATGCGTCAATATTTCAACAAACGACGCAAAGAATATCCTGTGAAATATATGCATGGTACACATAATGAATCGTGCACGGGAGACTATGTTTATCACTCTCGCAATACATATAATTCATTTGAATGTCAGTACCTGGAGGATTGCAAAAACTGCCTCTATTTATTTGATTCTAAAAACTGTCAGGATCATCTCATTTATGGTAATAATGCGAGTTTTACATATCAATGTTTAGCTACTGGATTTAACGTAAATACTTGTGCTTTTTCTGCGATGTGCTGGGACAATTCCAAAAATATTTATTACTCGCTCAATGTCGTTTCGAGTCAGGATTGTTTTGGTTGTGCAGGTATGAAAAAATGAAAAAATGTCCTACTCAACAAAATATATTCTCAACATGAGTATGAAGAGGCGACTGCAAAAATGATTGAGCATATGAAGACAACTGGAGAGTGGTGAGAGTTTTTCCCCATGAAATATTCCCCCTATGGTTACAACGAGACAGTAGGAATGGATTATACGCCACTTACACTCAGTGAGATAGAGAGGCGAGGCGGACAGTGGATTGAGCGAGAAGTTTTAACTCAAGAGATATGATATGTGCCAAAACCAATTCAGGAATATGATGAACAAGTTGTAGGCTTTGTAACTGCTGACAAAAATATCAATGAAATTCTTTGTTCTGTAATCATTTGTGAAAACTCCCGTAGGCCATTTAGGATTCAGAAACGTGAGCTTGGATTTCTCATTGAGCATCATTTACCAGTGCCAACTATTCATCCGCAAATTCGACACACGAATCGTCTTACTGAGTATCGTCCGGGAACAATTCTCTACGAGAGGAAATGCGCTGAAACTGGAGTTGATATTATTACGCCTTATGCCCCTCACAGACCAGAAAAAGTACTTTCTGAATGTGCTTATCAAAAACTTGTTTATTAAAACCTATGAAAAAATTTTTACTTATCCTCTGGTGTGTATCTTTTGTTTCTGTATATGCTTATATTCCATCTACTTTAGAACAAGAAAAAGCGCAATCTCTTTCCCAGAAAATTAACGAGCATATAACATCATTATCGGCAACTAGAAAAGAAAAAATATTGAGAGTTTTTTTGACACAGTTGCCTGTATTGCAAGCACGCCTCATATCGACAGTTCATGTAGAGCGTATGTATCTCATAGAATATATGCGGAGGCATCTACCATGAGTAAAAAATATCGATGTTCCTCATTTGATAGATGATGATACTATGGGTTTCACATGGACACATGCTCCTTTTGGCTTTAAAGTTTTGTATTACCCTTCTCCAGTTCCTGCTTTTGGCTCGCTTGATTTCTCTGGAGTTTTTTCAACCGTTATAAATGGTTCGTATTTTTCTCGTTTAGAATGAGGTGTCTATCCTGCATGACTTCTTCTTTCCCAGGGGCAAGTATATACAGAATTTGTTCCCGATGATAAACAGCTCACACATATATATTGTCGTACAAAAAATAGTTGATCAATTTTTCTCAAAAATAGTGAGTACGTCTCAGAAGAGGATATTCTCGCTCGTTGTGATGAGGCCTTTCAGGCATGACCTATGATTTATGAAAAATATAGTGGGACTATCTATGAAAATACTATGCCAAAAACATATATAGGTTCTGCACATGCACGCACTGTTATGGTTGTTTTTGAAAAAGAGAATAATGAACAGGATATGTGGTTTTTGACTGTATATTCCAAGATGACATTAGCTCAAGTTCGTGATGTGGTACTCTCAGAAACTCGCTTCATCGGAACGTATAAAAATATATCCGTCCTCAATCTCGATGGGGGTAGTTCTGTTGCCTACAAGTCGAACAAATTTCCAGAATTGAACTTTGGAAAAAACAAAACTCTTCCTATAATTTTTGGCATACAATAAGTATGAACACATTTATCCTACCGGGAGAAAAAATTATTGAAACTAAGACGTGTCTTTTATCTGGAGAAAAATTTGTCATCACTGATAGAGATGTATCTCTCTATGATCAGATGTCACCTATTTTTGCTTGAGAAAAATATCCTATTCCGACACCTACTCTTGCCCCTATTACACGCATGCAGCGACGAATGGCATTTCGTAACGAGAGATATCTCTATGAGAAAAAATCTTGTTTTTCTGGTACAACTCTTGTAACAATGTATCATCCCGATGATGATAGAAAAGTGTGCGAGCCTAGCCTCTGGCATGGTGACAGTTGGTCGGCTTTTGATTATGGAAGAAAAGTGGATTTTGAGCGTCCATTTTTAGAACAAGTAGGGGAACTCTGGCATGATGTACCCATGATGAGCCTTTATAGTACTGGAACGAATGAGAATTGTGACTATACAAATTGGTTTTGAGGGGGTAAAGTAGCCTCGAAGAATTGTTATCTTTGTTTCAATGGTTGAGTAAGTGAAGACTGTATGTTTTGTAAATGAGTGGTCGAGTCAAAGGATTGCCTTGAAATGTATTTTTGAAAAAAAGACTATGAATCATATGAGTGTGTCAACTGTAATGAATGCTATGCTGTCTTTTATTCTCAAGATTGTACGAATTGTCGAAATTGTTCATTTTGTTCTTCGTGTATAGGCTGTCAAGATTGTTTTGGGTGTACTAATCTCGCTGGTCAACAGTACTGTATCTTTAATGAAAAATTCGACAAAACTATCTATGAGAGTCGCATAAAAGAACTACGCTTAACGCATGATAATTATCCTACTATTCTCGCTCGTGTACAGAAATTTCACCGTTCACATCCGGTACGCTCTTCACACAATGTGAACTCGGAAAATTCTATCGGAGATTATCTTGTTGACTGTAAAAATGTCCTCGGTTTCGAGGTATTTGGATGTGAAAATGTGAAATACGTAGGCTCGTCTAAAATGGCGAAAGATTGTATGGATATGAATGGGTTTGGTTATTATTCTGACCATATGCTTGAATCATTGGGGTCTGGAAACAGTTCTCAAATTTGTTTTACTGCATGCTGTGAATTTTGTTCTGAAGTTTATTATTCTGCCTGGTGTCTTCACTCTCATCATTTATTTGGTTGCGTTGGTCTGAAACATGCGCAATACTCTATTCTCAATGTCGCAATGAGCCAACAAGAATATGATATTCTCGCTCCAAAAATTATAGATCATATGCGATCAACAGGTGAGTGGTGAGAGTTTTTCCATCCAAGTATTTCACCGTTTGGTTACAATGAAACTATTGGTGCTGATGATCAACCTCTTGGTCGTGAAACAGTTGAAAGCTATGGTTGGCGATGGTACGAAATCCCAAAAAAGGAAAGATCAGGTACATACTCTATTCCCCTAGATACGGCCCAATACAATCCAGAGAAAGTTGCGAGAGAAATCGCGAGTAAAAATATTGATGAAATTCTTGCAGGGGTTATTCAGTGTGAAAAAAGTGGAGAACCGTTCCGTGTTCTCAAAGAAGAGCTTCGTTTTTATATCAAGCATGATTTGCCAATACCAAGGAAACATCCACAAGTTCGCTACAATGAACGTATAGATTTTATGAATCGAAAAGAACTTAAATCTTCACACTGTGCTGAATGTCATTGCGATATTCAGACAACATATAATTCTACGGAGAGAACAGTTTTATGCGAGAATTGTTACAGGAAAATGGTTTATTAACGTTCTTTTTTTATGAAACGTGTCATACTCATACATGGTTGGCAATGACAGCCCTGAAACCATTGGAAAGCGTGGTTGAGAGATAAACTCGAAATCCAAGGTATTACCGTCATTGAGCCAGAAATGCCCAATAGCTCAAATAAACCAGTTGATTGGATTAATAGGCTCGCGGAAGTTATCTGAGCACCAGATGAAGAAACCATTCTCATCGGGCACAGTCTCGGCTGTCCGACAGTTATAGGCTATCTTATGCAACTTTCTGGAAATGAGAGAGTACTAGGCGCTGTTTTAGTTGCAGGATTTTCTTCTAAGATTGAAGCTCATAGTATTTTGCATCTCTGGGATTTTCTCCCGGCAGATGTAGAAAAATCCAAGAATCATTGTTCCAAATTTGTATCTATTGCTTCTGATGATGATGCTTCTGTTCCTCTCGAAAAGAGTAAAGAGCTCAATGATCTCGTATGAGGCGAATTTATTCTTGAACATAACAAATGACATTTTTGTGAAGAAGATGAGGTAAGAGATTTGGATTCAGTCTATACTTCAGTGATGACTATTTTTTGATTCTAGTGCATTATGATTGTTCCTTTCTGAGAAAAAATAATTGAAACCAAAAAATGCCGAATTAGCGGGCAGGATTTTTTTGTAACTGATCGTGATCTCGAATTTTATGATAAGATTTCACCAGTTTTTGCAGGGAAGAAATATCCTATTCCAAGTCCCACATTGTGTCCTCAGGAACGTATGAAAAGACGTCTCGCATATAGGAATCAGAGGCATGTCTATATCCGAAAAAGCAGCTATTCTGCGAAAACAATTTTTAGTATGCATTCAGGCGATAAGACGTACCCTGTCTATGAAAATGAGGTATATTTTAGTGACCTATGGGATCCAAAATCTTTTGGTTATGAGTATGACTTTTCACGACCCTTTACTGAGCAGATGTTTGCCTTTATCAATAGGGTTCCGCATTACGCTCGTAGTATAACTCAACTCGAAAATTCTGATTATTGTAACAATGCGAATAACCTCAAAGATTCGTATCTCTCATTTAATGGTGGTAACTCAGAGAAGCTTCTCTATACCGCAATGTTTAAGGATTGTTATGAATGTATTGACTGTCTGAGCGTTATAGCATGTCGGAGTTGTTTTCAATGTATCGAATGTGTAAATCTAGAAAAAAGTTTTTATTGTCAGGATTGTTCTCGTTGTACTGAATGTCTCCTGTGTGATTGATGTAGCGGTTGTGCTAATTGTTTTTCTTGTACAAATCTCACAAATAGACAATATTATATAGCCAACAAACAGTATTCAAAAGAATGATATTTTGCTGTTCTTAAAAATCTACAAATACCCGATGTAATTAGAGATGTACGCACGTGGATTTCTGCTCAACCAAAGAGATACTACAAATGATTAAAAAATGAAAATGTTATTGGAAATAATATCATCAATGGTAAAAATATTTTTCACTGTTTTGAATGTTCTGATTGTGAAAATCTCCGATATTGTGATAATATAAAAACAGGCAAAGACTGTATGGATGTCTCTAATTTTTGATGGGATCCTGCTTGGTGTTATGAGTCGTGTGTTGTAGGGCACAATGCAAATCATATACTCTTTTCTCTCGATACGTACGAAAATGTGGCTGATGTGTATTATTCCTTTCATTGCAATAGGATTCATGACTGTTTCTGTTGTACCTGACTTCATAGTAATGAGCACCACTGCGTCTTTAATAAGCCATACTCTGTTCAAGAATATGAGTCACTCTGTGGACGAATTATAGAAGAAATGATAGCACAATCTGTCTGGTGAGAATTCCCAAATATTGAACTGAGTCCTTGGTGATACAATGAAACTTCTGCTCAAGAATTTTTCCCAGAAACTAGAGAATCTGTCCTTGTAAAATGATGGAAATGGAAAGAGGAAGAGCCTCTTTTGGTCAATCCAAAAATCACGAAACCTCTCCATATCAACCAGTACAATGAAAAAATTGTTTGATACGAAACTGCTCAAAAAAATATCGACGACCTCCTTGATTCTGTTATTATTTGCGATGTTACAAGTCGACCCTTTAAGGTGATAAAACAAGAGCTGGCCTTCTACATAGAAAATTCTCTTCCTATTCCTACCAAAAATCCGGATCAACGTCATAAGGAACGGATGAATTTGAGAAATCCAAGGACTTTCCTTGAAAGAACTTGCTCTGAATGTGGAACTGATATAATTACAACCTATACTCCAGAGATATCTGGGAAAGTACTCTGCGAAGAGTGTTATCGTAAAATTGTTTACTAATAATTATTTATGCTTCTCCCAAATTGGTTCGATGAATCTTCTCTGCAAAAAAAATCTATGCGTGCTGGATGGTGAGATGGAATTGTGAAACTTGCACAGAAAAATTCATCTGTCGTTGTCCTCAATGCTGATTTGCCTGGTTCTCTCAAGCTCGAGAAATTCATAGAAGAATTTCCTGAACGCTATTTTCAGGTGTGAGTTGCTGAGCAGAATATGGCGGGCATAGCTACTGGCATGGCGCATGTTGGCAAGATTCCTTTTATTACAAGTTTTGCAGCTTTTAATCCGGGACTGAATTATTCTCAGATACGTCTCGCTGCTATGTCGCATCTTCCACTCAAGGTGGTTGGAAGCCACTACGGACTCAATTCTGGTCCAGATGGAGCGAGCGCACAAATGATTGAGGATATTGCTATGATGCGGGCTATTCCTGGTGTACGAGTTTTTTCTCCAGCAGACTATAACCAAACAATACAGATAATTTCAGCTATGGCACAAGGTAGTGAGACAGACTATGTCCGTGTTACTCGAGCGGATTTTCCCGTATTTCTCGATCCAGCTATTCTTCTTGAAATCGGAAAAGCACAGAAACTCCTCGATGGTAATGATGTCACAATTATTGCGACCGGTTCTATGGTATATGAATGTCTCATGGTTTCTAAGATGCTTCAGAATCAGTGAAAAACCGTAGACTTTCTCAATATCCATACTATCAAACCGCTTGATGCCAAAAGTATCATTGACTCAGCTCAAAAAACGGGGAAAGTCGTCGTAGTTGAAGAACATAATACACACGCTTGACTCGGAGATGCTGTTGCCTCTATACTTTCAGAAAATCATCCGACAAAACTCATGAAAATTGGTATCAATGACATTTTTGGTGAATCAGGCACCCACCGTGAACTCTGGAAAAAATACGGGCTCGATAGAGACATAATTTTTTCAAAAATTAAAAACTGGATGCTCTAATTTTACCCCTGTTTCCTTCTTGCATTTTATTTCATTTTCTTATCATAGTTTCATGCTTCGAACGATTGCATACATCATATTTTTATGTACAGGTCTTTTTGCGCTGACGCTCATAGTCCTCTTTTTTCAGTCACAAAAGGGTCTCGTTACCGGCAATGTCGTGAAAAAAACTGATACGAGCGGTATTAGTTTGAGTGTGAATACCAAGATTATTGATAAGGTCAACAAGTGATACAAGTTTCGTGATTCTGAGGAGAAAGATATCTTTTGAGCCTTTATTTTTACTTTCCCTGTAGAGATCAGAGTAGCAGATCGTGTACGTATGTTTCTCTTTGAAAATGATTACGCTCTTGTTAGACGAAATATACTGCTTCTGAGTCCGATGTACAATTTTCAGGATACTGCCGATTTTTATGGTAAGACTCTTTTTCTCAATGATAAGACGTGAGATGGTCAGATTGTTCGCTTTGTGACTGAAATTGATGGGCATGCTGTTGGATTTGAAGTCTTACGCGATGAGTTTCCAAACCTAAAGAGTTTGATTTTACAATAATTTCACTACAATTTACTCAATATCTTAACCCTGCTCCTATGGCAAAGAAACACCAGCTTACTCCAGAAGGTCTTGAGAGACTCCATTTGGAACTCGATGATTTACGTAGTACAAAACGTCTCGAAATCGCTGAAAAACTCAAAATAGCTATTGCGTATGGTGACCTCTCAGAAAACTCTGAATATCAATCAGCTCGTGATGAACAGGCAGCTGTCGAACTCCGCATCTCTGAAATCGAAGACATCCTCGAAAACTATGAGATCCTTGATATCGATAAAAAAGCAAAGAAAAATAATGTTATTACTATCGGTACCAAATTTACTCTCAAAATGGGCGAAGAAAAAGGAGCTCCAATTAATCAGTATATCCTCGTCGGAAGTACAGAAGCTGATATTCTCGAAAATCGAATCTCAAATGAATCACCTCTCGGGCAGGCTGTTATAGGAAAAGCGGAAGGTGAGCTCGCTGAAGGCGTCGCTCGTGCGGGAAAATTTTCTTATAAAATCATGGAAATTGCATAAATGGAATATTTCTTTGCTCAACATATCATTCTCATACCGTTTGCTGCATATATTGTTGCAACGCTTTTGAAGGGTATATTTCTTTCCAATAAGTGAAAATTTCATCTCCAGGCCATGTTATCAACTGGAGGTATGCCAAGCGGCCATTCTGCTCTCGTATCGAGCCTCGCAACGTCTATCGGTATAAAATACGGTCCTCTCAATGATCTCTTTGTTCTCTCACTTGTTTTTGCGGCAATTGTGATTTACGATGCTATGAATATACGATTTCAATCAGGTCTTCATGCGCATGCTCTCAATGCTCTCAAAGGAGAAAAGAAGCTCAATGAGTCTCTCGGACACCTTCCCTCAGAAACTCTCGTCGGTAGTATGATAGGTGTTGTTATTGCTGCTATTTTGATGCAGATATAATAAACATGGTAAATAAGGAGTTATTTCTTGAGAAATATCCTTTTTTCTTGGAAGATAAAGATGGGCTTGTTAGGTTAATTAATTTAGAGTGATGAAAATTTGTTCATCTATGATATTTAATAGATGATTATTTTGTTCGTTTTTCATCATTTTTTTCTTACTATTGAATTTCTTGTGAACTTACGCAGAACACTAATTATGTTTTAACCGGTTCTTTAACGTGGTTATTTGAAAGATTTCCAAATTTAGATTGCAGAATCAAATTTGACCTTGATAATATTTCGTCAATCTCATTATATAGAGATGGTGAATTATGATGATGAGGGGAATGACTCCCTAAGTTTGATTTAGAAAAACTGTTCTCCAAAATTGGTTCTTTGGTTTCGAAAAAGAATAGGAGAAATACGAAGTTTAATGAACTCATGTGAAACATTATTCATAGTACTGAGTTTTGGTATCAATCTGTTGATAAGTCTCTTCAAATCGAAGAGCTAACAGGAAATATATTTGATAACTTTTATGTTAATCGTTATCTTCATACAGAATTCAATGAAACAGATAAGACCATCAAACATACTGATTGAGCTTTGTTATTTTATGACTCATTTGAGAGGGAAAATAGAAGTCATGTTAGACTAGATTCCCGACTAAAAAATGCTAATAAAGATATTAAGCTTTTTAGAATAGATTGAAAATTACCCCTGAATGAATGGCTATCGATTCTTTATTCTTGGTTTGAGTACAATGAGTTAGTTTTAGAATGGTTCGCTCCTGATGAATATAATATTAAGTATTCAGATATTTTAGATTCACTAATTGATTGATAATATCCCCTCAATCTCACTCCAGACAGCCTCGCGAGGTTGCTCACCATTGATTGTATAGAATTCTACTCCGTCAGCTTTCCAGCTCTCTAGGAGAGGGACGATATCTGTGCGATACCATGCAAAACGCTTGTGTATTTTTTCTACATCCTGGTCATCGACACGTATAACGAGCTGATTTCCTGTTTCAGGATTTGTATCACCCTCAAAATCGCTTCCAAATATCTCTTTTGTTACAGGATCCATCTTACGACCTTGGAGACGTCTGAGAGCCTCTTCTTCTGTGAGAGTCATATGTATGACGCAATAGTCTGTTGTAATTGCATCAAAAAATGCTCTTTGTGCTATATTTCTCACTGCTCCATCGATAAGTATGTGATCGTTTGGATGATTCTCTATAAATTCTTTGATTAAATCAAAAATAACTGAATCTGGAGTCATTTTTCCGTGAGGGACGGTTTCTGAGACTTCTTTATAGTGTTTATGGGATGGGTTTTCGAGGACAGAGCGGAGGATGGCACCAGTTTCGAGGCTGATGTAGCCATATTTTTTGTTGATCAGGGCAGCTTGTGTGCCTTTTCCGGAGCCCTGGATACCCATGAGCATGATGTGTTTTTTAGTAGTCATAAGCGAGAAATAGATTCCAGTATATGAAAAAACAATAATTAGAAAGAAAAAAATAGAGAAAACCCTATTAGAATCATGGTTTTGAAACTTCTAGTACACAAAAACTTGCCAGATAAAAAAAATCGATACAATACAGCCATCTTGATCAGAAATTTTGATTGCAGGTATTGAAACAGTGGGAAAACAGTACATCGGCAAAAAAGGTGATATCATCACAGTTGATAGACTCGATGTAAATGTAGATAAACACACTTTTACTCCTCTTCTCGTCGCTGATGAAAATGGTGGAACAAAGGTAGGAGCACCGCTTCTCACAGGAGCAACTGTTCATTGTACAGTAAAAGAACACGTACGAGATGAAAAAGTTCGTGTATTTAAAATGAAATCAAAGAAACACTACCATAGAACTCATGGTTTCCGCGCTTGTCAGACAAAACTCGAGGTTACCTCGATTAGCGCGTAGCTTGTCTTTAATATCTCTGCTTGCTTCCAAAAATTATTTCAAAGTATTTTCGCGAAC
This sequence comes from uncultured Candidatus Peribacteria bacterium, assembly GCA_964448195.1. Taxonomy (GTDB): domain Bacteria; phylum Patescibacteriota; class Gracilibacteria; order BD1-5; family JAGOOR01; genus JAGOOR01. The sequence continues at coordinate 10,518 of CAYUVP010000008.1, forward strand.
GTCGTGCTCTTCGTCGAGCCCGTATGAAGCGGATTCGACTGTCTAATTGACTCTTCCTCACAGGATTGATATTACTTTTGCCTATTTATCCTGTTTTTGGTTCAGTGCTTTATGATGGTTCTTTTCGTGGTGCCCTCGGCGATCAGGTAGATGATTCAACTATCATTGATACTGTTACGGATTATGAGGATGAAGATGCTCTCTCGCCAGGTGGTAATGCTAACCCATCTCGCGTATGGACCGGACGAAAGACTATAGAATATTATACGGTACAAAGTGGTGATACTCTCGATCAGTTAGCTCGCGATTTTAGCCTGACTCATAACACAATTCGTTGGTCAAATAACCTCTCATCAAATATTCTCCGAGTTGGTCAGCAGCTAATTATCCCACCAGGAGATGGTATTATATACACAACGAAACAATGAGATACACTTGATGCTATCTCACGTAAATACAAAGTTTCTACCGAAAAAATTCGTATTTCGAATACTATAGGTGATAAAATCAGTATTGATCAGGTTCTTTTTCTCCCCGATGCACAACAGCCTATCATTATTCCAGAGAGTGTTCGTACGGGTATTTCTGGCAAGTATGAGCTAAAAGTCATCAATCCTAAAGGTGCTTGATTTGTTCCAGGTCAATGTACCTATTTTGTTGCAAAACATTGGCCAGTAAAGTGGAGAGGAAATGCTCGCGCATGGTTCAAGAATGCAAAAGCAGCTTGATTTAAAACCTGACAGACGGCAAGGCCATGATCTATTGTCGTGTGGTACGGTCCTGGATATAATCTCACTTATGGACATGTGGGTATAGTCATGAGTGTTGATTCAAAAAAATGAACTATGATTATCAAAGATATGAACTATACTGGTCCATGGAAAATCACTACTCGCGAAGAGAAAATAAAAAATAAGTATATCCTCGGATTTATCTATCAACCATAGTCTTGCATGCCTCGCCGTCATTTTTCTACACGCCTCCGTCGACGTAAACAATTACGCTCAAAAACACTCAATAATATCGTCGTTTTTTTGATCGTTCTCATGCCTATTTACCCTGCGTTTTGATCGTACATGCAGGATTATACAGGGGCTATTGTCCGATGACAATATGATAGATCGAGTATTATAGCTGCTTATGATGGTACTACTGGTATTGAGAGTTTTGATATTTTGCAAATTGTCGATAATACAATTGAGTTAGGAGAGCCTATTGCTGTGGAAGATACTTCTCAGAAAGTGATTACTTCTCCTGGAAATCAGACCGATACTACAATTTCACAGAAACCAATCTTGGCAGATAAAAAGACACCACTCTATATCTCTCATGTAGTTGTTTCTGGTGATACTCTTGGCTCTATTGCACAGAAATATGGTATTTCAGTGAGTACGCTCCAAAAAATGAACGGTCTCGAAGGTAATTTTCTTTCTATTAATCAAAAACTCGTTATCCCTCAGATTAGGGGAGTTCAATATGTTGTGAAAAAAGGTGATACTCTCTCACTCATTGCTAGCACCTATGGTATCAAAGATGCTGGTAATATACTTTTGGCTAATGATCTGGAGAAAGGTGCTATTCTCACTGTATGAAAAAAATTACTACTCCCGAGCCCAACAAAAGATCCAACTAAGATACTCGTAAAAAAACCACTTGAGAAAAAAACTTCATCAGTTGTTGCAGTCTCGACTTCTAAAAAGATTATTCCAAAAAAAGATGCAGTTAATATCCAAAAAACACTTAGCTACGGCGGTTATTCGCTCGATCTCAAGGTTGAAAAATGATGTCGAAATTTTGTTTGGTGAAATTGTACTTGTTTTGTTGCAAAATATAAAAATGTAACATGGAGAGGAAATGCAAAAGAATGGATCAAGAATGCTCGTAAACAATGAGTTCCTACTGGTGATACTCCAAAACCATGAGCAATTATTGTGTATCATGGACCTGGTTTTCCGCCTGCGTATGGTCATGTAGGTATAGTGATGGAGGTAACAGATGACGGTATGATTATTAAGGATATGAATTACAGAGCTCTCAATGAAGTCACCACTAGAAGGGAAGTTTTTAATAATCCAGCCATCATAGGATATATTTACGTAGATTAAGTCTTTTTTGCAAGTCGTTCTCCTCTATAAATCTTTTATTTAAAGGTGGAATTGAATAGAATAGAGAATAACTATTTTTTGCTTATTCCGTGTTTCATTTCTTTCAAAAAATTATTGCATGGTGTCTGATAGGTTTACTCTTTTTTGAGCTAACTTTTCGTGTACCATTTTTGCTTCCAAGCGTCGATGCTCTCGAAGCAAAAAATCATGAAGATATTGTATCAATTTTGGTAGAGAATGATTTGTTTAAAAAAATGCCTGCGGATATCGATACTTATGCGAGACGTATCCAAGCTCAACTCCCGAATACTCGTACAGTTATACTCACATATGCCAAAGATGCTCACCCATTTTTGATAGCGAGTGCAAATGAACGACTCTTTTTTTCTGGACTTCCAAATCATGGCACAAAAACACAAAAACTAGTAGGAACTATTCTTATAGGACGTGTTCCTCTACCTGTTGTACATAAGGGCAATCGTGATTTTTTGTCTATTTATCCGTACGTTGATTTCTCTGAGCCACATTTTTTTTGGAATTGGTCTACTCTTCGATATGAATATCTCGACAATAAACCAAAGGATTCTCGTCCCGATATCTGGCATTCTGTTATTGATCCTCATTCTGGTAATCTTGATACTGATGTAGGAAAAATTCGTAACTTTTTTGCTCGAGTATACGAGTATGATTGAAAAAAAGAACGTTATAAAAATATTGGGGATGATCCGCAGGTCCTCTATATGGATAGTGTTTGAGAGTCTCGATCTGCGAGTAAATGACTCCTAGGTGTGTATGAAAAACTTCATATTCCTCAGCAAGAAAACATCCTCTATCACCGCTATACTCGTGAATTTGCTCAGTATTTTTATGAATCGTATCTTTCGTTGATGAATTCTGAATGAACTGCAGCTGTTCTCCCTTTTTCTCAATGGAAAAAACCTCTTAATTCTTCGCTATCTTTTCTTGATAAGGCCGGAGATATAACAACAAAAGTTTTTGCTGATGAACTCTTGGTACCTTTTCTAAAAGTTATTAATGAGAAATATTTTGGTGATATTTCTCGGTGGGTTCATAATACAGGCAGGTATTACAATGGTTATTCTGATGTACGAGTCGATACTTTACCAGAGATGATTTCAAAAAAAGATTTACTTTCATGACAAGTCATAAAAGAACTCAATGATTCTCTTGAAAAAATAATTGACACATATGTTGATCTCAACATGTCTATGGATATACCTCTTTTGATTAGTCGCTCTGGTAAGAAAAATATTAGTGAAAAAGAAACATATAAAAGTGGAGGTCGCACTCTTACAAGACAAGTTAATCGGTCATTTAATTATACATATGATAATTATATTTTTGGTAAAAAAGCCTCCGAAATAACAGACGCTTCAGATTGTAGTATTATTCGTGGTTCGATATTTGGTGGACGCAATTCTAAGGTTGAAGTGAATCATGGTTATACTATTACTGATGCAGTTATTGATTCAAAAAAAATCTCAGAAGATTCAAAAAATTGAATTACTTGTAAAGACCCCACTCAATCGTATTGGGGAGGCAATAGCCCCCTAAATAGTAAATTTATAAACGGTGAGATCAATATCTGAACACACCGTTATGATGATTTTTCTCAGCCAATTGTGGATATTTCTGGTGGTAAAAAAACGAATCTCACCATCTGATCTCCACTTGATTGTCTCAAAAGAGATCTCCTCTTAAAACCGTATAAACATCTGTGAATAGATAATAAAACACTTTATCCTTGGCCTGTTGAAACTAAAGGTGAACGTTATTCCTGTGGTACAGATTTTAACGATACAACTCCGTACCCTATTAACTTAGACCCATCTCCTGAGGGGAGTGAGAATATACTAACTGCAATTATATCTTGTCAGCCAAATCCAAAAAGCGTCTCTACTGTATCTCTTCTTGATAGAAAAAATCGTCCTCTTGCCGTCTGTGAAACAAGTGGTCCGACCGGTGTATATAGGAGTATTTCTTCTCTTGTAAAACATGCTGATCCCTCTCGGGATGTTTACGGAGAACAATTAAAAGGAGTTTCTGCCCCAAATATACCAATCGATGAAGATCGTTACCTTAATTACGTAAACCGTGAAGGAAAATTAGGAGTTATTACATATCCTAATCTTTTTGATATTCAAATAGATTCTGTTGATACTGATGATGCTATTCTCGATAAAATTAAAACTGGCTCTTACGTATAGGACTTCGACCTAGGTCTCACACGATGAGTGTCTAGAGTTGAGACGCTCGACCTCGTGAAAATTGGGAACTCACAGCCAGCGCATTAGACTAAGAAGGTGAAGAG
>CAYUVP010000008.1:14964-20087 GCA_964448195.1 uncultured Candidatus Peribacteria bacterium
TGAATAATGCCAATTCTCTTCTTAAACCAGGTCCAATATTGCCTACATCAAGTCCCTGGAAGTTGCTCACCTGATCATCACTTAACCCGCCTCAGCTTTCAGATATAATTCTCTCGAATCCAGATATAAAGGCATGACTCATAGATGCTCTTAGGTGGAAAAATCTCGATATTGAACAAAAGTATGTTCATGCGTTTAATCTTACTCTCAATGCTGTAGCAACAGACTCAAAAGTACTTCTCCCAGACAAAAAAGAAGTATATGAAATATCCTATCTTGGCGGTCAAGGGGATGCGAAAAATTTTGTTTTTGGTTTTGATCCTGCAGGAAAGACGGAACTCCCGAGTTGGTTTAAAAAAATAGAGTCTGCACAAGCATGATACAATTCAGATGCTTCATCTACGACAATTGATAGTGATTCAGAATTTACTCTTTCTAGTGAAGAAATATCGTCATTGCTAGGAGAATCATCACAATCTTCTTCTGATTCGAAGAATGATACACAATCCGATACAGAGGGGTGAAAAAAAGTATTTACTTGTGGCGATCCGAATGGCGTTGTGATTTGGGAATGGTTGGACGCTATTCAGTGTTGGCTTGCTGATTTGATGAACACGAAATGGGTAACCCCAGATATAGATGATATTGGTTTTCCGGAACTTCCTTCTGTCACTGTTTCTCTTGATGGGGATATTGTCTGGTCAACGAAAGAAGATCTCGATATAGATCTATCAGATGACGATAATGATGGGGTAGTAGATTATGTAGTAAAAAATGTTAGCTCTCTTTCTCTCGTAAACACACTATCTGATTCTGTCATAGAAAAAAATAAAACTATTCGTGTTGATACTGCTCTCGAGAACTCTCAAAAACTCATCAATGATGACGTGTCAAATGTGGAGCTTGTTGTCACGCAAATAGATGACCTAGATTCAGGAAAAACTTACTTAAGTACTGATAAAGATTGGGAAAAAATTCGAAGCCAATATTTAAATATTTCTGGATCACCTAAATTAAAAGACTGACACGTAAGTTGGGTTGTAGAAGCAAAGAATAATCATAGAGCACGAGTTTTTCTCGAGTCTCATATTTATTCTAAGAATAAGGTTTTTCTCCGTTCAGAAAAAAATATTATCCTTATTGGTCCTTCAGTCCTTCCAATCACTGTTTTGAGTTCCTCGGGTACCACATCATCCCAGACAATTAAGGCATGAGATCCAGCAGGTCTTACAATTTTATTTGGTGATGCAAATTTGCCACTTCTTAGTGCAAATGTAGAAATTTCTGATTATGTTACAGGAAAAAAATATATAACACTTAAGAGTATACCTATTCAAAATAAGCGTCTTCAGATTCCTTCTACTTCTCTTGATCCCATACTCAAGAAAGCATGAAAATATACTCTTACTCTCGAATCAGGCGAGTTAGCTGCCAAGACACAATTTACCATAAAACCTGGATCACCCCATCATATCAATACCAAGCTCCCAGGAATCCTCATTAAAGACAAGCCTCAATCTCTTAATCTAGTTATAGAAGAAGTATACAATAATCAATTGCCACTAGAGGGTTGGATGTTTAATTTAGTTACCTCAGACCCTATTCTTGCTAGCACTTTTGATAATCAACCAGCTACAAAAATTACAGGGAAAATTACTTCAAACATCTTTAATTTTACACCCACTCAAAGCGGTAATATAAAATTTGATATAGCTCTCATTTCTGAAGATGTATCTCTGAAAACATCTTTTTCTAGGCCAGTATTATCGAAAGTCCTTTTATCTGCATCAATACCAAACAGAGATATTATAGAAGTCTGACAGCAAGTATCGGTATGACTCTCGATACAGAGAGAAGACGGTAGTATTGTTGAGTCCTGGGATACACCTCTTACTGTAGGCATTAAGGGTTGAAATGCTCGTCTCAAAAATACAAAAATTATTTTTGAAAAGGGGCGTGCTGAAGTTTTGCTTGATTCAGGAACAAAGTCAGATAAAGCACGTCTCTATATAAGTGATACTACTTTTGGAGATTTTGTGGGTGATTCTTTTCAGATTAATCCTGGTATTCCAGATCGTTTATCGCTCAGTGGACCAGGAACACTTTTTGCAAAAAAAGGAGCAAGTGATATTATCGATTTTCAATTACGAGACAAATATAATAATCTCACATGACTTCATGGACATACTTTATTTTTTGAAGCAAATAAAGCAGATTTAATCGAAGCTATTCCATATCCTTCTGAAAAATGAGTTGGTTTGTTTTCTACAAAAATTACAAGTTTGTGACTTCCAGGCCGTATCCTTTTTCATGCTTGGCTTGTCAAAGATGGAAAAAAATCAAACATCCCAACTCTCGAAAATGTTTTACAATTTAATATCCTTCCTGTCTTAACAAGTGATGAAGTGAGTACAAATAAATGGCAAAATATAACTCAAGTTCTTCTGGGTGGGATCTTTGGGCAAACAACAGTACAAAATTATTTTGCAGGTTCAGTTCTCTTTTCTCCCGATACGGATACGCTCGCAATTTCTACATTGCTGGACCAACCATATAGTCCTGTTTTTACTATCCGACCTACGGGTAATATTGTTCTAGGCGCCGTTAAATATTGAACTGGGCTTAATGTTCGTATCCAAGACTTTGAGAAGAGAACTCTCTCATTGATTCTTCAGGATACTCGCTTGTGAGATCTAGCGCAAGTGGTATACCCAGCTCTAGATGAAAATATTTCGTATAAGCTTTGTGAAAAGGATGAGACAGATATTTCTTGTGATCGTGACACTATGGCTTTTATTCCAGTGAATAAAAATGTTACCACAAAAGAGTGAATAATTTATCAAAATAATCAATCTCTTTTTGCTATCCGCGATATTTTTACTCTTCCAAATTTTCAATTTAAGTTTATTGGTCAATCGGGAAAATCATTACAATTTTCTGTGCTTAATGCTGGTGGTGTTTTAGGGATTTTGTCATTGAGATGGAAATGACGTTCACCGCAACTGCAGGATGCAGATATAAATTCATATAAAGTACAGCTTCTCTCATCTGACCTTGATGCAAAAATAAACTGGAGCCAAACGAGTTCCTCTGATTTGCCAAGTACTATCATTTATACAAAATGAGAAAAACTACCTTATCTTGGTTGATCAAATAATTCAGGCTTATCTAATTATTGAAACCAGGAATGAATCTGATGGACTGGTGATAATGTTTCTCTACTCCAGTTTGCTTCTGGGCAAGAATGGTCTGCTGCACAAAAGGACACCAGTGATTATCTTACAATTAATCTGTGAGACCCAATAATACGACTTCCTCAGTATAAGCCTAATACTATTACAGGACTAGATAAAACTATAGGAGAGCCAGTATATATCTGACAAGGACAAATTGAGTCGATGACTTTCCGTGATGTGAACAACGATGGTAATAAAGACCTCATAGTTGTAAATGATAATGGAGTAGTCTGAACTCGTATCAATAGGGGAGAAGGTAATCTACTTGATATCTGAGATCTCCTCACTGTACCAAATGCTAAAGATGGGATGATACGTTCCTGAGATTTTTTTGGCGATGGTTACGCAGATGTCACATACGTTGATGATCAGTGATTACTCCACCTGGTTTCCCATACAAAAGAGTGACCAAATGAAATAAAAATTCAGTATAACGAAAAACCGATTCTCGGCTCCATAGAACAGATTGAAGTTTTTGATATGGATCATGATGGTTTGGATGATATTATAGTTATGGATAGTTTTGGTAGTCTCTACATTTTTTACGGTCAAAAATGAAACATTTTCACAGTTCAATTTATAGAAAATGTGTATGATTTTGTATTATGATCTGAACCAAAAACTTCTTACTTTACATGATCTATACGTTATGATGGTCCTGGCTATTCTGATCCAAATAAAATAAAAAAAAGCTCTGATATAGGATTACTCTCGAAACAAGATCTTATTAATCAAACGCTTTTTACGTCTATAAAAATATTAAAAACTTTATCTGCTGAGAAATCTCAAAAAATATCTCTCGGAGATAATGTATTTAACTCACTAGATGCTGACTCTAATTGATTTTTGAAGATGTATGATTGAGACGCAAAAAAACTTGCTGAGAATATCAAAATAGGCTTTAATAACCTAGAAAAAAGCGATAGTAATGCTATTGAAGTTCTTTGAGAAGATCAAGATTATGAAATGTTTAGTCTCCTTAAAGCACCTTTTGTTAATCCGAAGAATGTTTTTATCACAAAAAAATATACATCTCTCGAGAAGTCTAATTCTATTGTCTCGTGATCACCTTTGGAGGTTACTCTTGAAATAAAGAACACATCCTCTATCTCTATTTCTAATATCATTTTACAAGAACAATTTGCTTCTTTTATGGATGTTTCTGATAAGGGATATGATATCTTTTTTGAAAATTGACAGAAAGTTGGTTCTTTTTTGGAAAAATGAAATTCTGGTATTGTAGACTTACGGGGTATATCAATTAGGCCTGGTAAATCAATCAAAATTGTTTATCAAGGTACTTTAAAATCATTTTCATTCTGAAAGTTTGATGTTGGCTATTTAGAAGATAAAAATGATCCAAATAATGGTAAGAATATAGATCAGAAATTTATAAGAACCCTCAATGCTAAAGCCGAAAAGCTCTCCTCGATACCAGACAAAGATTTCTATAATCATGACGTTTATGGAGATATACGATTTAACCCAAATGAAACATGTGGTGGACCATTGATGCTCTGGAGATCGCATAATACCTATGATCGTACTTACAACAAAACCTTCATAATCCGCGATATACAAAATCCAGACGCAAACGCTGTCATAGCAGGAAAAAATCCATCCGGATTACTCTCTCAACAGCCTGGATATACTCAATCAAATACTTGAAAATTTCCTCTCCCTTCATCTGAGGTTAAAAAGATTGAAGCTCAATCTAAGGCAGATTTAGCAACGTGGCAAGAGGATGGTGATGGTGATAATATTCCGGATAGATGAGATGACGATTATGGTGATGTCTTTGAGGTTAATAATTCTGGTAATACTACACAGTTAAGTGTTGGGCTTGGTAAAATAGATTCAGTTGTTGATGATATAGCAAAATGAGTA
>CAYUVP010000009.1:0-18907 GCA_964448195.1 uncultured Candidatus Peribacteria bacterium
CTTGAAGAGCGCATACAACACCTCAATAATCTTTATATATAGTTTTCTATGAGCTTCCTTCTAACATATGAGTTGATCTGGTGAGAAATTGTTCTGATTTTTCTTGGAGTTTGTTACATTATATTTCATACTTGGCATGGTCTCCTCGCCAAGATTTGGAATTTTCGTGAATTTAAGATGTTTCAGAAAAAACAACGTACAAAAATTCTCCGAAAGCATACTCTGGAGCAGAAGAAAGTTGATTCTCAAACACGCCGTATAGACACTTCGCTCAATAGTTCTCGTAAAAAATTAACAGCGAAAGAGAAAATAACACTGCAAAATATATTTAAAAATGTTCAGGCAAAACTCGTTGTAAGAGAGTATGAGGAGGCACGTTCTCAGATCATCACAGGTCTGATGATAGATAGACAAAATCAGGACCTCAATGTTCTCTTGGCACAATTATATGAGAAAGAAAATGATTATGAAAAAGCAGAAATTCTTTTTCGTGATTTGATTCTCCATCATGATCCCAAAAAAGCCGATCTCTACATCTATCTTGGTAATAATCTCATATCGCAAAACAAGCAAGCTCTCGCTTATGATGTTTTTAAAAAATGACTCGAAAAAGAACCACGTAATCAACAGCTACTTGAGACAATGGCAGAGCTGGGCTATGAACTTCATGAGTACGAAGAATCACTCATCTATTCTCGTCGTCTTGCTGAAGCCCAACCAAAGCACATCAGAGCTCATGAGCTTCTCTGACTCTCTCATCTCCAAGTTGGTTCAGATCAAAAAGCGTATGATACATTTCTCGCTCTTCGTAAACTCGATCCATACAGTGAAGCAGTGCTAGTTTGGTTACCTAAAATAGAGGATAAACTCGGTATTCATCCTGATACAAAACGTCTCTCTGATCGTCCATAATTCCCTCTCATGACTGCAAAAGTTCCCCCATCATCTGTTGAATCAGAACGTAGTCTTCTCTGATCTCTTCTGATAGACAAAGAAGGCGTAACGCGTATAGCTGATCTGGTAACGAGAGAAGATTTCTATGAAGATAATAATGGATTAATATTTGCAGCAATTATACACCTCTATCACAAGAATCGTCCTATTGATATCGTGACAGTTGGGTGAAATGAGTACCTCGCAGATCTGACGATAGCAGTCCCTACGAGCGCTCATGTCTTTGAATATGCTCAAATTGTCAAAGCAAAAGCCGTTCTCCGAAGCCTCATACAGACAGGTAATACTATAGCCTCAAATGGTTTTGATGAAGTGACTGAGATAAATACTCTCCTTGAACGTTCTGAACAAGCCCTTTTTCACATTACGCAGACTTTTATCAAAAATAAGCTCACTCATATTAGAGATATTCTTGATCTGCGATATGAGGAATATGCTGGCATCCACGAAGATCCAAATCAAATAGAGCATTCACGAGTTATGACGACTTTTAAAAATCTCGATAACAAGCTCCAGTGATTACGTTGAGGTGATTTGGTGATACTTGCTGCTCGTCCGAGTATGGGTAAAACAGCTATGGCTCTCAATATCGCACAACAGGTCGCAAAAAAGAAAAATGTTGCCATATTTTCACTGGAAATGAGCAAAGAACAGCTCACAGATCGTATGGTGTGTGCTGCTATGGGTATTGATTCTTGGAAACTCCAAAAATGAGAACTGTCAGACGCGGAATTTGCACGTATTGGTGATGCTCTTTCAGAGCTTTCACAGGCGCGGATGTTTATCGATGATTCAGCGAGTATGAATCTCCTAGAGATCAAATCAAAATGTCGCCGCCTTAAAATGGAATCTGGTCTTGATCTCATTGTGATTGATTACCTTCAGCTCATCAATGGTAACAACCCTATGAATCGTGTTCAGGAAATCTCAGATATTTCACGTTGACTCAAGTCACTTGCTCGTGAATTGAATGTCCCAATTATTGCTCTCTCTCAGTTATCTCGAAATGTGGAAAGTCGTGCCAGTAAAGAGCCGATTCTCTCAGATCTCCGAGATTCAGGCTCTATTGAACAAGATGCAGACATCGTCCTCATGATTTATCGGGAAGAATATTATAACAACACAGAAGCACAGGAAAATGATATGAATAAAGGGAAAACTACTATTTTTATCCGCAAAAATCGTAATGGACCTATCGGTAATGCTGATTTCGTATTTGATGGAAAATTCATGAAATTCCGTGAAATCGATACAACTAGGGTCGGGTTTTAGTTCTTAGCTCTGAGAGCATTTCATTCTAATCGATAAGCCCCAAATTCCTTGCTCCAGCTAAGTATTGGTGAATGTTGACACAGGCTTTTTCCCCGAGTTGTTCATGAGCCTTGTATGCCTCATCTATGAGGCTGAGCGCTTCTCCATATGTGTCTACTTGTATTACAAGCTCCGCTTCTCTTGGTTTTACGAATCATTTTTCAACGAGGGATGATTGTATGTAGTTCTGGAGTACTTTGTAGTCTGATCCGACGAGTATGATAGGCGCATGACAGATATGTCCTACTTGCATCAATTGCCATGTGTAAAAAAGCTCAAGAAGTGTCCCTATTCCTCCTGGAGTCACAACAAAGACATGGGAAAGGAGCATAAAAGTATCGAGACGAGCTCAAAAAGTTGAATTCGTCTCTGTAATATCGAGATATGCATTTGGTTCTTGCTCAAAAGGGAGTTCTATGTTGACACCAATAGCCTGAGACGTGCCATGTTTTTCACAGGCGAGATGGTGTCATTTTGATGCAGCTTCCATGGCTCCAGGACCGCCACCAGTAACTATATCGTAATTTTTCATTGCAAGATTTTTTGAAAAATCTGAAATTTCTCCATAAGCTGAACTTTCTGGTCATATTCTTGCGGATCCAAAAATTGCTACCTTGAATCTGCCATCATGGATAATATGAGCAAGATTTTTCTTGTTTCTTAAGTCTTTTTCTTCGAGTTTTTGTGTATGAGCCATGTATTTATTGTATATCTTGTTTTATGTGGGCAAGTTCTTTATTGAGGAAATAGTTAAGCACAGTACGAATGATGACTATTCCTGCGAGTATGCCTAATTGTTCGAGGCTGGGCTTAAAGACTGTTTCTAGGATATCTGCTGCTATCAAAAATTCTAACCCGAGAAGGAGATAAATACCGAGACTATACCGTATTTGGTCATGGTTAATATGTTTGCTTTTTACGCCTATTTCGAGAGATATGAAGCTCGTCAATCATCGTATAACACCAGTAATGATAACTCCCACACCCACGATACCCACAAAAAGTGCAAAAGCATCTATGGCAGTAATAATATGTGCGTTCATAGAAAACAGTTTATCTTACTTTTATCTATTTTTCAACTTTATCCATTCTTCTGCTTTTTTGAGTTGCTCCATTGTGCCTATGTCGAACCATTTTCCCTGTAGAACTGAACCATAAACAGATTCCACTTGACATAAATATGCGATAAAATCACCAGCTCTATCAGCTTTGCCGCTCTCGATAACTGTTTTTATATGTTTGAGTTCATTATTCTTGATAACATAAACGAGAGTGCCTGCGAGTGAAGATGTTGGATTTTCTGGTTTTTCTGCGAGCGAGATGAGACGCATGTTTTCGTCCATGCAAGGATTACTGAGTTGTTTTACATATTCTATATCTCAAACATCATAGAGCCCTATGGTACTTCATTTTTCATGGAAGTCTTTTACTATTCAGCGAAAATCATCTTCTACGAAATTATCTCAACCAACAATCATCAGATCTTCGTCTATTTTTCTATGTTCGAGGACGTATTGGATATCACCGACCGATCCAAGACGATCTTCATTTGAGATGGTGCCATCATTTATGATATGAATATTTGTGTATTTTGAATTTTTGAGCCATTCGTCGAAGACACAGGAAAATTTACCATTTGATACTATGAAGATGTCATGTACTTCTTCTATTTTTCTGAGTTTTTCGACGAGATATTCAATCATAGGTTTTTCGCCTATTTGTATCATAGGTTTTGGAGCATTGATTGTCAGAGGATAGAGGCGTGTTCCGTAGCCGCCTGCTAGAATAATTGCTTGCATTTTGTTATTGTATTACACCTTATAATTCGTTTATTTTATTTGCTCTTCTGTTTTTGCAAATCAAAACTTTCTCATATAATGCAGCCAATAATTTAATCATTCAATTTTATGGCATATAAGAAATCTGATATGACTCAATCTCAGAAAAAAAAATTCCAAGAAACTTCCGCATCTGGCACGCCAGGTAAGCAGTGAGATAAGAAAAAACCAGAAAAAAAGAAATATTCCGCACATATCACGCTCTTAATTATATGTTTGATTTTTTGAGGAAGTATTTTTTACCTTTTACAGGGTTTTAATACCTCAAAAGAGGTCCCTATTTCTGAATTTGTCCAATCTTATAAGGCTGCGAGATATTCTCAAATAGAAGTGAGAGATCAGACTGTTATAGGGACGATTGCAGGTCAAGATGGAGATAAAAAACCAGTTGGTTTTGATTTTACTTCTACAGTTCCGCTCAACACTGAGACTTCAACTCTCCCACTGAACGATACTCTCCAGGATATAGGTATAGATATAGATAAACCCCTCAATAGTAGTATCAAGATAATTGATACGTCATCGATGCATTTTTGGGCTGACTTGGCTCCGACCATTATCGGCACTGTCTTGTTTATTGGTATATTTATATTGCTCATGGGTAAGATGATGGCTGGTGGAGGTGGCGGTCCTATGAGTTTTGTAAAAAATAAAGCAAAGCGCTATGAGCCAGCTAAGGGAAAGATTATGTTTAAAGATGTAGCTGGTTCACTCGAAGAAAAACAGGATCTTCAGGAATTTGTAGATTTCCTTAAAATACCTCAAAAATACAAGAAACTTGGTGCGAAAATTCCTCGATGAGTACTCATGGTTGGTCCTCCAGGAACTGGTAAAACTCTGCTTGCGCGAGCAGTAGCAGGGGAGAGTGATGTTCCATTTTACTCTATTTCTGGTTCTGAATTTGTTGAAATGTTTGTTTGAGTTGGTGCAGCTCGAGTTCGTGATCTTTTTGCAGAAGCAAAAGCGCATGCCCCTTCAATTATTTTTATCGATGAGATAGATGCCATTGGTAAAAAACGTTCTACGTGATTTGGTGGTGGTCATGATGAGCGAGAACAGACTCTCAATCAGATTTTGACAGAAATGGACTGATTTGATAATGATACAAATGTTATCATCATGGGGGCAACTAATCGTGCTGATGTTCTAGATAAAGCTCTTTTGAGACCAGGACGATTTGATCGTAAAGTCACTATTCACCTCCCTAACCTAGAAGATCGAATAGCTATTCTCGAAGTCCATGCGAGAAATAAACCTATGGCAAAAGATGTGAATTTTCGCAAGGTTGCTAGCTCAACTATTGGTTTCTCTGGTGCCGATCTTGAAAATCTCCTTAATGAAGCTGCTATCTATGCAGGTCGAGACAACTCACATGAGATTACTCAGCATATGCTCCAGGTGAGTATTGAAAAAATTGTTATGGGAAATACAAAATGATCCCACGTTATGACTGATTTTGAGCAAAAATTAACTGCATATCATGAAGTTGGTCATGCATTAGTTGGTAAAATGACCAAACATTCTGATCCTGTTCATAAAATTTCTATTATTTCTCGTGGTTCTGCAGGAGGTGTGACTTGGTTTCTTCCTGAGAAAGATAGAACTTATGTTACAAAGGCAAAAATGCTCGATGAGCTTACTGTCTTTTTTGCTGGACGTGCAGCGGAGGAAATATTTTTTGGTTCTGAATATATTACAACAGGAGCTTCTTCTGACATAGAAAGAGCGACGGATATAGCTCGGAGTATGGTGACTCGTTATGGTTTTGACGCTGATATTGGGATGGAAAATATTGCTGGTCGGATGCTCACTGATAATCACCTTGGAGAAGTCGCAGAATGAACAGAAATATCTGACGAGACAAAACATCTCGTAGATAAAAAAGTACGCGAACTCCTCCATATTGCCTATGAACAAGCGAAAAAAATCATATCTACTCACAGGGATCTTCACGAGAAAATCTCTCAAGTATTAATGAAAAAACAAGAGATGCTCCAGGATGAATTTGATGCATTTTTTGAAGATGTATCATTCCCTGAGAAAGTTCTCTTATAATCTCACATGTCACTCCTTATTTGGGTTATTATCTTGTTTTTGATCTTGATAGGAGTTTTTGTTTTTTCTGTGTCTATTATTTGGTGGATTCGGAAAAGGGTACTCCATCTCAGTGCAGATTTTGTTAATAATATCATGAACCACATGATGTTAGTCGTAAAGCCACTCTCAAAATATCAACAAATTATCGAATATGACAAGATCCTGGATCGTATATTGTGAGAGCTCTGACATACAGGAACCTTGGCTCAAAAACTCCAGCAATATGAAAAAAGAAATTCTCTTCGACAAGATCTCTGGGATGCTCACCGGGAAAGGAATAAGCTCGTTCATGAAGTCGGCTATCAACCATCGCATGATGAACTCAGTAGACACGTTATAGCATTGGAAAGAGAAGTTAAACGTATTCTCAAAAGAGGACATTAGACTTGTCTTTTTATTATTTTGTGTATCATCTCACCGCTTTAACTCTCTAAAAATCATTTATGGCAAGCATGGACGAATTGAAAGTAGGAAAAAAAATTATTGTTGATGGACAACCGTTTGAAGTTGTAAAATCTGAACATCTCAAGGTAGCTATGGGGAAGGGCATGGAAAAATGTACTATCGTTAATCTCCTCAACGGTAAGAGTATGTCTACGACGTTTCACGCAGTTGATAAAGTCGAACAGGCTGATATTCAACTCAGAGATGCTGATTATCAGTACCATGATTCAGGGGCATATCATTTTATGGATACAGCAAGTTTTGATAGTTATTTTATCGATGCTGATGTTATATGAGAGAAAAAATACTTCCTTGTTGAGGGTAATAAAACAACAGTTATGTTTTGGGACGGAAATCCTATAAATGTTCAGATAGAGCCTTCAGTAACTCTTGAAGTTGTAGATACTCCTCCTGGAGAAAAGGGTAATAGTGCTTCAAATAATTTAAAACCTGCAAAACTCAATACAGGTCTTGAGATAAAAGTCCCCCTTTTCATCGGACAGGGTGAAAAAGTTCGTGTTGATAGTCGAACGTATGAATATCTCGGTAGAGCTTAATTGTTCAGGAAATAGTTCAGATGATAAACACTTTTTCTCCGAGGAAGTGTTTATTTTTTCACTAAAAATGTAACTGGCTTTAAGAAAAAAGCGATGATTGAGATCACGTTGAGATAGAGACTTAAAGTCATAAAGCTCACTGCTACTGAGAGCCAGAGGGCAATATTATATTGAAAGATCTGTTCTATAGGGTCTTTGGCTCAAGCTGCAATTGGTGTTGTTAGTTCTCACTTGGCACTTTCTTCAGCGACTTTTACTCAGAAAACTCGCGAGATTTCTTTGTAAGCATCGGTGATGGTATTTACTGTTGTGCCAGATTTTTGCACAACTGTTCTCTGGATTGCCTTGCTTTGAAGGTAGACTTTTTGTATGTTTGTTACAAATCATTGTACTGGAGAATAGACAATCACTCCTACCCACACAGATAGGATCAAACCAATGAGAAAGATAATGAGCTTCATAAATAGAATTAATTACAAAATACTTTGCCCGAAATAGGATTTCCTACGCTCGTGTAAGTGAGTCAGGTTCTACGGTCAATGTGGAACTCCTGATGTGATTGATTGAGTGTGAGTTTGAGGACAATGTGGTGAGCGTTGATGGGCGTCGTTGTACCAGAAGAATCCGTAGAAGTGAAATTCAGATCGTCTCCGTAGAAATCTATATTTATTGGGGCTGTTCCTGATCCCAGAATTCATCAATCAGGGTACGTTGGTGAACACTCGTACCATTTTCAAGCCAGATTCTGTAGTTGCCATTCTTGTCAGTAGACATCATCGATATAATCACTTTCTATTGATTTTGCGAGATTTATTTTTGATGTGAGAATGAGCTCATCACGCGCATCATCAAATGATATAGTGGCACGATGTTTACGAATAATTTCGTATTCACCTGTACTTGTTTTATGAGTTTTTCCAAGCAATGCATTTGTTTTTATTTCATCGAGAATTCCCAAAAGTTGTACAGAAAATTCCTCTATTTGTGTTTTTTCTTTATGGCGAAAAAGCGATCAAATATCGCCCAATTGTGTAAGCATCAATATTATTAGAATGACAATCATTATTTCCACAAGGGTAAATCCTGAATATCTCTCTTTTTTTCCTTGTTTCAGTTTGGTTATTGGATTAGTATGTTTGTACATTTAACGCATTTATATATGTACAGAGTACTCATTCTTCTTTTTCTCGCAATAGTTACTTCAGCCTTTGCGATTGATTCTTCTGATACTATTTTACAAGCTAAGAGTATCTCGGATAAAACTGTCACACTTCAATGGCTTCCTATGAAATGAGTTTGACAGTATAAGGTTTTTTACGACGAGGCTTCTTTACTTGATTCTGTTGATTCTAAGCCACTTTTTGATTCAGAAATAGTTAAAAAAACAGAATTAACTATTTCAGATTTAAAGCCAGAAACAGAGTATGTATTTTTCGTACATTGATTGAATAATAGTGGTGTTGAGATACTAAAATCTTTACCAGTACACGTTAATACTTCAAAAATACAA
Source organism: uncultured Candidatus Peribacteria bacterium (assembly GCA_964448195.1). Taxonomy (GTDB): domain Bacteria; phylum Patescibacteriota; class Gracilibacteria; order BD1-5; family JAGOOR01; genus JAGOOR01. The sequence continues at coordinate 8,712 of CAYUVP010000009.1, forward strand.
AATTTTACCCTCAAAAATTCTCCTATCGCTGTGAGTCCAAAGAAAATAGAAATTTCTTTTACCATGCCTATTGATATCAAAAAAACTCAAATAGTTTTAACAAACTCTGAGACTAAAAAACAAGTACAAATCGATCATCTAGAGACATCGGCAGATGATTTAAGGGTCGTATTAATTTTTCTCAAAAAAGAATTAGCCCCAGGAGTAGCTCATGATTTAGTTATGAAAAAAGTTTCCTCGAATAATGGTTTGGAATTATCTCCAGAAAATAGAACAAACCAGAAAATAGTTTATCTCGATACTGCTCAAGCTCTTCCAGTTCCATCAAATACTTCCATAATTCCAGAAGATACTGAAGCTCCTGTTGTTGTCGAAAAAACTTTTGAAGAACCAGTTCAGATTGATGCATTACCACGAACATGACCAGAACAAAATCTCTTATTTTTGCTCATTGCACTGTCCGTAGCTTATATCCTTCAAAAAAAGCTCTATAAAAGAGCTTAATTTGAATTATTAGGAGAGTATTACACTTTTACAGGGATGCTTGGCCCCATAGCTGTACAGACGTAGACTGCCTCAATAAAAGTAACTGTTTGTTTGAGTCCAGCAGGTCGAGCTTCTTTGAGGTGTGCGATAAAATTATCGATATTTTCAACGAGTTTTTTTGATCCAAAAGAGAGCTTCCCACAAACCCCGTGAATATCACCTTGTTTATCATTTTTGACTTCAAATTTACCACCCTTTAGCTCTTTGAGAATAGATTGGAGATCTTCTCCAACAGTTCCTGATTTTGGATTTGGCATGAGTCCTTTTGGACCGAGGACTTTTGCTATTTTTCCCATCTTACGCATCATGACAGGTGTAGCTATTGCTATGTCAAAGTTGAGAGGTATAGAGCCAGTTTCGATACCCGAAACTAAATCATCACCACCAGCGACGTGTGCTCAGCTACTCATAAGAGCTTTTTCGTCACCAGCATCAGTAAATGCTGCAACTTTTATTGCTTTACCAGTTCCGTGAGGAAGTGACATACCCATGCGTATCATCTGATCAGCTTTTGTAGGGTTTATTCCGAGACGAAAATGAACTTCAACTGTGGGGTCAAATTTTACAAAATTTGTTTTTTCGAGAAGAGCAACAGCTTCTTCAGTCGTATAAGTTTTGTCAGCTTCGATAAATTTCGTTGCTGCGTTGTATTTTTTGCCTCTTGGCATAAAAAGAAAAATAAAAAAATAATTGGTACAAGCCCCAGAACCACTTCTTCGTAACTTTATTGCATCAAATTACAAAAAAGTGGTTCTGGGTCCCAATACAGGCGATATGATACAAAAATCTTGCGAAATGCAAGAATTTTATATTATAAAACTATTATGATTACTATCAAACTTCGCGATACGGCTGGTAACTGGCATTCTTTTACTGGAGATTCAAAGTCCTCTATCACTGAACAGTGTGAAAAACAAGGTATAGATTCACCTTTTGCTTGTCGCGCAGGTGCTTGTACTGTTTGTGCTTGTCGTGTTCAATCTGGCGGGGAAAACCTCGTGCAAAATAGATTTGGAGAAAAACTCATAGATACCGAAGAAAATCAATTTCTTTGTTGTATTTGAGGTTTACATGAATGAAGGGCTCTGTCGGAAGAGATGCATGAGGTAGTTCTCGATTATTCTGAGTAAAAACCTGTTTATTTGAAAAAAAATGGAGCCACAGTTTTGAGTATCCATGGGATTAGGCTCATTGCAATCAGTCCGGAGACTATTAAGCCTATTCTCTCTTTTGACTTTGTTTTGAGTTCTTCTGTTGAAACTCCAGAAATTGACATACCTATACCAAGAATAACGATTGTGAGAACTCCGACAATCAAACATATGAAAAATATGTATTTATAAATACCAGAAATGAATGTGATAAAGCTATTTGGTCAACAAACAGTACATGCATATCGGGCTAATTGGTTTGAATTTCCTGTTCATGTTGTCCCTACCGGTGTTCCATCAGTTCCACAGGGTTCACTTGTATATGTCGTTATGCACATTTGCTCACTTAAAAGACCTTTAGGCAGATTATCCTGAACGGCCCAAATTGTTGTAGTAGAGAAGAGGAAAATAATGACCCCTAGTGTGAAATGAATAAAAGATTTCATATTATCCGAGATTAAGTCATACAATTTCAATTAAAATCGTGTATGCGAGTATGAGGAGTATCGTTGCCATAAAAGTGTATAAAATGATGCGTTTTCATTTGTCTGCTGATTCTTCGTCTCATCATGATGTTATATAATAATATGCACCAATGATAATATATATAATAGCTATCGGACCACCGACAAATATAAAGAAATTTCCAACAGAGAGTAGGCTCTGCATAATTTTTGATCAATTAAGTCCGCCGCCAAAAAATATAGTCCTATAAATAGTTTCTATAAATCCTATAAATATGAGAGCAATGACTCCATATAGAAGACGCATCTTCCCTTGTTTTGACGAGTTTTCATCTCAACCACGGAATATCATAGTAAATCATCCCCATGTAAACATGACGACTGCTGCTCCAATCATCGTTACCTCAAAAAATTTCATGACAGCTATTGTGCTTCCGTTGCCCCAGAAATTCTGAGTACAGAGAAAATAATTACAAGTATTGAGCGATGATTCATTGAATATTCCACCAGCATCTCGTGTCGATACAGTTCTCACTTTCCTCCAAAAATTATCGTCGAGATAACTACTACCAGTAATAATTGTATAGAGAAGCTCGGGTATATTTATGAGAAAAAGACCTACTAATATTAGTAGAATACGATATTTACCATCATTTTGTTTTTCTTCATCGCCCATACTACTTATCCATAGATATCCAACATAGGCCATTGCCAAGAGAGCAACACCATTCAGAGCTATTTTTGCCGACTTTATTATTTCTAGAGCGATATGTTGTAGGGATGTGTCTATATCTCCGCCACGTGGCTGCAAAATAGAAGTCTCTCATAAATTTGTTGTTCACATAACGTCTATCACTCCTTCCGCTTTTACAAAGTACATGAAGACAATTCCACTTAGAACCAAAATATGGGGTAGACAATAGAGTATGTTTTTGATTCGTGCAAACATTTTATATATCTTGATTAGTGAAAAACCCCATATAGTCATCTCGGTGTATAATTCCTTTTTGTTCGAGTTCTTGAGCGTATATATACATCGGTATCATACCCTCTGATCGCCCCATTTGAATAGCATTATTTATTTGTGCCATATCTCAGAGACGTATCAGATTCTTGATACCACTATTGACTATCATGAGTTCAAAAAGTGCAATACGTTTGTTTGTATCTCTCCTTGGTATGAGCCTCTGCGAGAGTACTCCAAGTATACTATCTGCTAGTCGGGTAAAGATTTGTTTTTGCTCACTAGGGTCAAAGAATTGAATAATACGGCTAATAGTCTGTACGCTCCCAGCAGTATGAAGTGTGGAAAATACGAGATGTCCTGTTTCAGCGAGATTGAGAGCAGCCTCTACTGTATCTGTATCACGCATTTCTCATACCATCACCACATCTGGATCTTCTCGCATTGCTGCTCTGATGGCTGCAACAAAAGAGTCTGTATCGCGTCATACTTCCCGTTGATTTATGATAGATTTTTTATCACTAAAGAGAAACTCAATAGGATCTTCTATAGTAATTATTTTTTCTCAACGAGTTTTATTTATCTCGTCTAACATAGCAACCAGTGTAGTCGATTTTCATGAGCCTGTTGGCCCTGTTACGAGTACGAGACCTTGTTTTGCTTTGATGAAAGTTTTGATAGCATCGGGTAGTCACAGTTCTTGTATTGTTTTTGCATTTTGCTCTATACGTCTCAAAGTGAAATTGAGATTTTCTATTGACCAAGCTCCATTTACACGGAAAGAAACATGATCTTTTTTTGAAATATATCCAAAATCTGCATCGTGTACTCGATCGAGTTTTTCTTTTATTTCTGGGTGTTTTTCCAGGAGAGAGCGTTCTATCTGTCACATATGTCCCGCTGTTAAAGGTGGCTCTCCTTCTATTTTAAGTAAGACACCTTCTATACGAAAAGTAATAGGTTTACCTGTAGTCAGGTGTATATCTGAGGCCTTTGCTAAGATGGCATATTCGAGAATTTTCTCAATGTCTATTTTTGTTTTCTCTGTATCGCTAAAAAACTGCCAATTTTTTAAATCTACATTTTGTCAGACAGTGACTCCTGCAAGAGCTGTTTTTTCTTTTAAATCTGTCACAAAATTGAGGATATGGGGGAAGTGTGTTTGCGCGTAGGCTTTTCATTCTTCGATAGAAGAAACTATTTCTGTCATTTGTTTGACGCCTGTAACATCGAGTATATCTCCCATGTTTCCTGGTACGATGATAACAGCACCTCAAGAGGCTTTGATATATTTAGTTACTTCGATAATACCCGTGATAAATGCTGTCTTGATACCTAAAACCCTGGTAAAATCTATAATGGTTACCTGAGGCGCTTCTTTTGCATATTTCACTATATTTCAAAAGATTGCAGGTGAATTTTGTTCATCGAGGATTCCGAAACAAGACACGAGAAGTATTCCGTCTTGTTGAGATACTGTTGATTGGTTTAGTTCCATAAGTACATGCTAGCACAGAAACTTCCCTAAATCCAAGTATTTATCTCTAAAAATGTACCTCAAATATTGACTTAAATATTATTTATTTTATTCTAATTATTTTAATACTGTTATCGTCGCTATTTTCTCACTGTTGGCGCATGAGAGGGTGTTGGTGTGGAGTATTAGAGGTGCTGTCTATTTCTCTATTTTCTAACGATACTTGTATCTGTGGCACGTGTGTTTGTGAGTTAGAGCCTAGTATGCCTCTCACAACTCTGTAATGTATCTCATCCAACATCTTCATAAATAATTCATATGCTCTTTCTTGGTAGACAAGAAGTGGTTGCTTTTGATTGTATCACTCAAAAGCAACATCTTCACGGAGATTTGTCATCTTTTCTATATGTTCCATCCAGAGTTGATCGATTGATGCTAGGTAAACTTCTCTCTCGAAATCGTCAAAGTTTCTTTCTTGAAAGAGGCTTCTTACTTCGTTGAGTTTTTCTTTCCAGAGTCTCAATACTTCCTCTTTTGCTTCGTCAAAATCTGTATTTTCTAAGACAATATCTCGACCGAGTATATCGCTCATGCTCGTATTGAGTCTTTCGAGATCTATTTTGTTGCCCTCATCTTGATGCTTCATTACCATTCTCTCAGCTTCATCGATAAATATCTGATCAATTTGCTCATCGATATCAGACGATGATTTATTTACTTTTGAAAAATCTTCGAGCATTTTCTGTCTTTTACCGTATATGATGAGTCGGTGTTGATTCATTACATCGTCATATTCGAGAACATGTTTTCGCATGTCAAAATGTCTTCCCTCTACTTGTTTTTGAATCGCAGTGATTCTCTTAGTAAGGGTTTTGCTTTGTATTAAGGGTTCATTTTCTGGTAGACTTGCAAAAAATGGTGAATTAAACATCGAAAAAAGTTTATCTCCTCCAAATATTCGCATGATGTCGTCACTTGGGGAGACGAGGAATTGGCTTAACCCTGGATCTCACTGGCGACCAGAACGTCCACGGAGTTGATTATCTATACGACGTGTTTCGTGTTTTTCTGTACCGAGAATAGCGAGTCATCCGAGTTCAGCTACGCCTTCACCAAGTTTGATATCTGTTCCACGTCCAGCCATATTTGTTGCTATGGTAATAGCATTTTTCTGACCAGCTTTACCAACTATTTCAGCTTCTCTGGCATCTTGTTTTGCATTGAGTACTTCGTGTTTGATTCATTTCCTTGTCAACATATCCGAGAGATATTCAGATTTTGCAACTGAGACGGTACCAACCAGGATTGGTTGTCCTGTGGTATGTATTTTTTCAATTGTATTGACTATGTATTCAAATTTACCCTTTTCATTTTTAAAAAGGAGATCGGCACGATCATCACGTATAAGGGGTTTATTGGTTGGTATCTGAACGACGTCGAGACCGTAGATCTTTTGAAATTCTTCTTCTTCTGTTTTTGCTGTACCTGTCATACCTGAGAGTTTTTCGTAGAGACGAAAGAAATTCTGATACGTGATATTAGCGAGTGTCTTACTTTCTCGTTGTATTGTGACATTCTCCTTCGCTTCGAGTGCTTGGTGAAGACCGTTGCTAAATCTTCGTCATTCCATGACACGTCCAGTGTGCTCGTCAATGATCATGATGTCATCTCAACGTACGAGATAATCAATATCACTAATATAACATGCTTTTGCTCGGAGAGCGTTCTCGATATGGTGGAGATCATTATAGTGATCTGAAACAAAGATATTATCTACTCCGAGATTTTTTTCTACCTTTTCAATACCTGCTTCTGTGAGGGCAACAGTTTTCGTTTTTTCATCAATTGTATACTCTTCTGGATGAGAGAGTCGGCCTGCCATCTGTGCAAATTTCAGATATTTTGAAGTTGGTTCGTCATCAGGAGCTGAGATAATAAGGGGTGTACGAGCTTCATCAATCAGTATTGAGTCAACTTCATCTACGATAGCAAATGCTCGTCGAGACATGACCTGGTCATCCACGGATTGAGCCATATTATCTCGGAGATAGTCAAAACCGAGTTCTGTATTGGTGACGTATACTATGTCACAATTATAATTCTGTTTTTTTTCTGAACGTGATTGATTGTTCAGAACGACACCTGTTGTCATGCCGAGTGCTCCATAAATAATTCACATTTCACTCGCATCTCGACGAGAGAGATACTCATTGACTGTCACGACGTGGACTGGATCTCCAGAAAGAGCATTGATGTATGCTGCGAGAGTCGCTACGAGTGTCTTACCTTCACCAGTACGCATCTCCGGTATATTGCCACCATTGAGCGTCAGCGCTCCGACGAGTTGTACATCAAAAGGAATCATGTTCCATATTCTTGTCGTTCAATCAGGAAGAGTGAATTCTTGACCATATATGAGCTCACTTGCCCTTCTATGAAGTGCGAGTGCTTCGAATTTGATATTCTGAACCATTGACTCACGAGATGTGATATAGTTTTTCTTGTTTTTTGTTAGTGCTTCACTCTTTTCTACGAGGCTCAGGTGTACATCATTTTCGATACGATCTTTCTCAGTGATAAAAGCTAGACGGATAGGATCAAAGAGTCTTCTAAATTCTTCTGTCTTAGTTTTTACGATGTCGAGATTGACGATAGTTTTTTGAAATTCTTCCTCAATTTTTTTTATCTTTATGAGGTCTTTCTGATAGGAATGTAATATTGCAATAGTTGGATCGCCGAAGAGTCGAGAGAAGAGAGACATAAATAGTTGTTATTTTCGTGGATTATAAGCATTTTTCTCTGCTCTAAAGAAAACAGAGTTGACAAATATTTATATATCAAATAATAATTGTATGAATCAGCTAAAAACTATTCCAGAATGAACCTCAAAGAATTGATGTACAAAAAATGGGTGTACAGTTCTTGTGTATGTAGCTGGTGCTGCTCTTGCTGTTGCTACTATCTTAGTTTGGAAATCTTATAGAAACACGACTAATGAACGTCAGAGTGATATTGATACAAGAATGAAATCGTATATCCGAGGAGAGGGGAGTTTTAGGTAAGTTGTCTTATTGATCCAGATAAAGGAGTTCACGAAGAGATACTTCAGGTTCTGGGCAATATTCGACAGCATGTGTTTGTAGTTTTGTAAACATCTCTCGCTGGTAGTGTGCTTCTGTCTCAATACAGTTTTTCGCTTGAGCGCCATAGCTTGATTCTCCCGAAAGCATCAAATGGTCGGCATATGTACGCATGGATGTCTCCATATCATAAATTTCTTCTGGAGTTATTTTGCCATCAAGTGGTATCATGCTCTCGACAAAGCCTGTTGCACAGATTGACTCGACAGCATGCTTCCGACAAATACTAAAAAAGTGTGTCTGAATATCGTGCATATTTGCGATTGCACGAGGATCCATCTCGATCCTGAGATCTCCACGACCAAACATGGTGAGTGATATCTGTCCCAGAGAGAGTACTGCATCGACATTTGCTACTGCGAGCGGTGTTTCAAATTTTGCACCTAGTTCCCCTATATAGTGGTATTCTTCTCGGAGTATTTGTATAAAATGAGTGATATCATCGAGCGTCGAAAAGTAGGACACCATCATATTGTCTACGTATTCAAACCCTAATAAGTCACGAGAAAATTCTATACTTTTCCTATCATGGTCTGTGATACAGGGGATTCAGAGAGGTCTGTTTCTCGCACAGATGCCCTTGCGGCCTCCGAGCATATATACCTCTTCTCCTGATGTTATACTAACACACTCAATCGTATTCATCTCTTGTCATTTTTCTCTCACTATGGCTGTCATCTTGCCATCATCAAATATCACAGCATCTCCGGTTTGCATGACGCGAGTAATTTCTGGAAAACAGACTCTGAGTTGCCCAGGAGTGCAAAATCGGTATTCGGATATACTCGGAGCATAGCTTACTTCAAATCTATCTCCGACTCGTACTGGAAAATGTGGAGATCAGGGTATGAGTTCGTGGATACGAGGCTTTGGTCATTGTAAATCTATCAAGATTGGGACAAATGGATGAATAGTGCGGAGAAATTCTGCGTGTATCTCTAGATTTGGTTCCTTACCAAGATGAGAACAATTTACACGATAGATGCCCATGAGATCTAGGAGCTCAGGATTTGCTATAAGTGCCCTCACAAGAGCAGGGCCATGTGTTGGCACCATATAATTTTCTCGTATTTTTTTATTATCACGAGGGATAAGTTTAGCTCTTTTTATTGCGTCTATGGCTGCCTGGTATTGTTCTGTTATTTCAGTTCTTTGCATAAACCGATTGTATGGAGAAAAAGTCTTATTCAAGTTTCTTTTAGTATAAAATACTATTCGTGCTATACTATTTTGTCTTATCTTTTTACCCCTCTTTTATGAACTTCATTATTTCACTCATATTCTCCACGCTTGCTGTGTTTGCAGCAGGATATATCGTCCCCGGTGTGCAGATAGATAGTCTCACAACAGCCCTCATAGTAGCACTTGTACTCGGACTCGTGAATGCGACAATTGGTTTTCTTCTCAAGATGATTACTGCGCCGCTCAATTGGCTTACGCTTGGTCTTGTTTCGCTCATCATTAATGTCCTTATGGTACTCCTTGTGGATAATTTTATCACAGGATTTAATACCAACGGTTTCTGGGCTGCGGCAATATTTGCTCTCGTTCTCGCTATTATTCAGTCATTTCTCTGAGTGAAAAAAGGTTAATTATATTCTTCTAAAAAACCTCCCGAATTTGGGAGGTTTTTTATTTCGAAAATATGTTAGGCATATTTCTTTGTGAGTTCCATGAGCTGGCTGGCGCTATGAACTCCAGATGTTTGTGCCATGATTTGTCCGTCTTTGAAGACGATGAGTGATGGTATTCCCATGATGCGAAATTTCTGCGCAAGGTCCATGTTTTGATCGACATTTACTTTTGCGACTTTGACGCTTTCTGACTTCTCTGCAAATTCTGCGAGATTCGGGAGCATCATCTGACATGGCCCACACCAAGGTGCCCAGAAATCAACGAGTGTAACGCCAGTACCAACTTCTTTTTCGAAGTTTTGATGGTTGAGTTCTATAACGTGTGACATAAAAATAAGGGTAAAAAATAAATATTAATTGTTCCTACCTCTCCCACCACCTCATCGCTGCTGTTCCGTGCTGAGGATAGTTTCGTAGTCGGCTCGTGATATGTATTTGGGCGTATAGCTTCATCCAGCCTGAGTGATATTTCGTACGAAGGCTCTCATATGATTCTCTGAGCCTCTTTTGAGCTCAGCATAGACAACAGCTATATCGGCGTTATTGATGTTTTTCATCTGTGTATCGAGGTCGTATATATCGAGGTCTTCTATCGTTGCTCAGACTATGAGCGCATCTAGGAGGGAAGTATTCCCCTGAGCTACGAGAGTGTCATAAAGTTTTTGGATTTCTGGAGATGTAAATACTCCTACTTCTGATTTTGCGGGGTCAGGTATGCCATACTTTGTCAGCAGTCCGAGAACTGCTCCTGTGTGTGTCTGTTCGCTGGCAGCGATATTGCTAAATATTTGTTTTCCCCATTTCTGAGAGAGTGCTGTAT
>CAYUVP010000010.1:0-11391 GCA_964448195.1 uncultured Candidatus Peribacteria bacterium
TATTATAGGGAAAAGAAGTATATTTCAAATGATTTTTTGATTACTTCTTCTTTTTTGCTTTTCGGACTTTCTTTTCGATACGGACGAGTGCCGCGCGAAGTTTCCGATGTCGTGATCCTGAGAGGCGTACCATAAGATAAATTAAGAATGGGTGATTAATTTTTTGTGAAATTTGCAAGACCCATTTTCTTGAGACGAGCAACAGCTTTTGTCATTGCATCAGCAAGCCATGCAGTTTTACCTTCATGTGCTTCACGACGTACGAGTTTTTCGTATGTCTTCTTCGCATTTGAAATCTTATCACCAGTAATCGAACGTCGTTTACTAACGATATAGATTTGATTTCGAGGACGTTTTCCGCAGCCTACCATATACAAAAAATTAAAAAATGGGAACCAATGAGAAGTAAAATATACAACTATGGTATCAAAATATTTGGTGGAGTCTAAGGGAGTCGAACCCTTGACCTCCTCGGTGCAAGCGAGGCGCTCTAGCCAACTGAGCTAAGACCCCAAACAAACTTTATGGAATACTAGGGGCTCGCCAAATCAAATCTGGGAGGAGCGATAAAGAGAATGGGTCGTGGACACAAAATCTCGCACTACCACACAAAAACAAATCTGGCGGGAGCGACGGGACTCGAACCCGCGACCTCCTCCGTGACAGGGAGGCGCTCTAACCAGCTGAGCTACGCCCCCTCACTTATGACAAAGTGACGGGAGTATAAATAAAATATGTGGTTATGCAAATTTTTTTCTGTTTTCATAAAAATAGCTATAATCCAAAGATATGAAGTCTGATAAAAAAAATAATTTTTCTCTCAAAAAATTCAACAAAAAATTCTTTCATTTTTTTTCTTTTCTGTGGCTCAATTCTTGTGCCGGATGAATATGTATACGTAAAAGAAGTGGTAAAAAAGAGCTCTTATGTATCATGAAAAAAAACGGTCAACTCGCGCTACCAAAGTGAAGAAAAGAAAAATGAGAAACGCTGGAATGAACAGCGCTCAGAGAATTTAGAGAAGAAACATGACTTCACAATAATCGACTCGGGATAAAAATAGGCACTATTTATGACTATAAGAGAAGAAAAAAGATTACTCTCTATTGAATAGAACAAAGTACAGGGCAACATTCTATTATTCGTGATGAGGCCATAATGTGGGTTGAGTTGTCTCAATCAGCTGAAAAAATGCAGCACAAAAGTGAAAGACAGTTTATAAAAAAATACCTTCTTTAATTTTTTTTAAAAATTCTTCACATCCAGTGGGCTATGTACGATATATTTACGACTATAAGGATCATGGTTCCAAAAAGAATAATTTTCCCCCAGGTACCCAAAAAGATAGCTCCAAGTCAAAATAAAAATGAAAGTGTCATAACAATACGGCGCTGGTTCTTATGGCTCACCCCCTCAATAGTCATGCGGTGGTGGAGATGTGTAAAATCACCTTTCATGGGATTTTTACCAGTACGGATACGATTCAAAGTTACATAAAAAGCGTCAATAAAATATATGCCCAAAACTATTGATGCCGTCGCTATCTTGCCGCCAGACACAATAGAAAGCGTGGCGATAATAAAACCCAAAAACATGGTTCCTGCATCTCAAATTATACACGCTCTCTTAATATCAAATACCCAAAATACAAAAATTGTCGGGATCAAAATAGTAAGAAAAGAAAGCACAAAAATAGAATTACCCTGTGCCGCAAAAGAACTATCAGTGAGATAAAGCTTTATTGCAAGAAAAGCTAAAATAATACACGTCACTAAACTCACACTCGAAGTCATAGCCTTTCCGTTATCACTCCAGTTTATAGCATTCATTACTAATATGTACCACATAACAGTGACAATAATAGGTAAAATGTAGATTGTTTTTCCCCACACAGTGTATTGTAATAGATTAAATTGATCTAGATAAATAATACCACCAAAGATATTGCTCAAATACCCTATTTTTATAGCTGTCATCCCAAAAAATACCCCCAAACTTATCTGAAAAATTAGCCGAAATAATGGAGGTATAGTTCTTCTTTGATCATCCCACGCCATCACTATCGTAGTAAGTAAGCCTGCAATGACCACATAAGTAACTTTTTTGATATCTGCATCCCCCACTGCATAAACTATCCAGGGAGACCATAGCAAAATATTGAGAATAAGTACAACACCGCCTGGGTATGGTAGAGGGGCTCTATGTTTTTCATGAGGATAGAGATGGGGCTTATCGACAATATTATATTTACGAAAGAGGTAAAAGACCCCTAGAGTCATAAAATACATAGTCGCACCCGCACTAAAAATAACTAAAAGCCAGAGAAAAAAACTTTGCATATGTATCTATTGTAGGAAATTTTTCAGTGAGTAAACCATCCAACACCAGTTATGCCCCTTTTTTATTCTTCGTTTGTTTTATAAAGTAAATTACCATAAATGATACAATCAAAACAAGGAGAAGATAATTAAAATATCTGAGAATAATTTCATAACTCTCGACCGCAAATATACCCAATAGAAGTATCGAAAAAGCCCAGATTGAAGATCAGAAAATATTAGCCAACCAAAACTTTTTCCCAGACATCTGATGAGATCCAGCTATATAGGGAATAAATGAACGAAGAAGATTGTGAAATTTACCTCAAACAATAAACCAAAAACCATTTTTTGTTATCTGCTTCTCGAGCCATTTTAGCTCTCGAGGCCCTGCTCAAAAAAAAGATCCATATTTTTTCAATGTCTCTGGGTTTCCATATTTCCCCATAAAATAGCCAAAAGAATTACCAAGACACGCTCATACCATTGCCAGAGACGCTGCAAGAGGGAATATATCCCAATTTTTCGCAATGAAGAAGCCGCCAACAAGTATCATAATATTCATACCCGGGAGAACTGCCCCAACAAATGGGAATGACTCTGCCATAGCTGTAATAAAAAGGATGAGATAATTCCATTGCCCCCAAAATTGTATCTGGAGGCGCATCCACTCTATACCTGATTTGATTATTTCGGGCCTAAAGAAAGAAAGAATACCGATTCCAAACATAAGACCGACTAATACTATATGAATCAGTGTTAAGAAATTTTCGAAGTATTTTTTGAGCGATTTTTTTTGCATATGCTCAGTATAGCATTTTTTTAATTAAGTGAAGTTCGCTGGAAAAAATGAAAAAATCACTAGAATATGGTTCATACATTTTAGTTCTATCCTGATATTTTTGTGGAAGTTATTAGCTATATATTTATATTTCTTGGTCTCTATTTTGAGGTATTTCTCATTATATCTTTTTTAGAGAAAAAACCCATCAATAAAGAAAACAACAATTGTGAGCTCCCTGAAGTCACTATTATAGTTCCCTGTTTCAATGAACAAGATACAATAAGCGGAACGATTCATTCGCTCCTAAGACTCAACTACCCAAAAGAAAAACTCTCTATATTTGTCATAAATGATGGTTCTACTGACAACACACAAAAAACTCTGGAGCAATTCAGGGAGACGCCACAAATTAGACTCCTTGAAAAAGAAAATGGGGGCAAATATACTGCTCTCAATCTCGGTATTTCACTTGCAAAAACACCTTTTATCGGATGTCTCGATGCAGACTCTTTTGTCAATGAGGACGCTCTTGTAAAAATGGTCTCTCATTTTCAAGACAAAAATATCATGGCTGTTATACCTTCTATTGTTGTTGCTGAGCCAAAAACTTTTATACAAAAAATGCAAAAAGCAGAGTATAATCTAGGCGTATTTATACGCCAAGCACTCTCAATCATTTGAGCTATATTTGTCACTCCTGGACCATTTTCTTTTTTTCGGAAAGAAGTATTTGATATAGTTGGTGAATATAGACATGCCTATAATACTGAAGATCTCGACATGGCTCTCCGGATGCAAAAGAAAAGAATGAAAATTCTCCATGTCACTGACATCGTCGTACATACTTCTGCACCTGAAACAATCCATAAACTCTATAAGCAAAGAGTTCGCTGGACGAGTGGATTTCTAGATAATATTATGGAAAATCGAGATATGATAGGAAATAAAAAATATTGAGACTTGGGAGTTCTCGTTTTCCCTTTTGCTCTCGTCGCAATCCTATTCAGTGTACCATTGTTTTCTATCAGTGTTATCAATTCCTCTCGTGCCCTATGGACGAGAATAGAGAAAGCGTATTTTAGCGGTATTTACAGCTGGCCTTTCACAAAATTTGACCCCTTCTTCATAGACATCAATACTATAAATCTCCTCTCTCTAGTACTCTTAGCAATAACAATTATAATGCTTCTCTGGAGTAAAAAAATAATAGATGGAAAGTGGAAAATAAACTGAGATATTTTTTATTTCTTATTTTTTAGATTTTTATCAGTTTTTTGGATAGGTAAAAGCATCTACAATCACCTTCTCAAAAAACAAACTACTTGGAAATAAAAATATCATTTTAATTCAATAATTATCATCTATGTTCGACTGGAAAAAATATCTCATCACTTTTTTTATAACAGGAAGTATATTCACGACAGCAATCATCGTAAGTAATTATTTCAACAATAAACGTGTCATTCATATCAAAGAAATACAAGAAAGTATCTCCACCGATATACTCTCAAGCGAGACTCAATTTTCACTCCTCTCCGAACTTTCTTGCAAAGAAGTCTGAGGGTCAATATTGTCTCGTGAATTAGACCAACTTGGTAAAAAAATAGAATATAGTGAAGAAAACCTGGGATTAAATAATGAGGAAATTCTTCAGCTCAAGAAATTTTATTCACTCCTCGAAATAAAAGACTATCTTCTTATGAAGAGAATAAACGATAGATGTGGTAAAAATATTATGTTTGCCTTTTATTTTTATAGTGAAGAAAAAAAATGCCCTGAATGTCTAAAAATGGGGTATGCTCTCTCTTGACTCAGAGAACTCTATCCTGATTTACGTGTCTATTCGTTTGATTATTCTCTTGATGTCTCAGCGATACGCACACTCATAACCATATTTGATGTTAAAGACAAACTTCCTGCAGTCATTATAGGAGATGATGTTCATTATGGGTCTTACGAGAGAGATCAGCTCGAGAAACTTCTCCGTGCTGCCTACCCGAAACAAGTGGCCCTCATAGAAGCAAAGAGGAAAGAGGAAGATGAAAAAACTAAAAAAGAAGCCCCTCAAACAACTCCTATTCCCAAAAAATCTTAACTCATGCAATCGCCTATTGTTGCAGACATAGAATCCAAGATTGATATTGTCGAGCTTGTGCGCGAATATGTACCCCTGAAAAAATCTGGAGCGAATTGGAAGTGACTCTCCCCTTTTAAGCCTGAAAAAACAGCTTCTTTTGTCGTCTCACCAGCCAAACAAATCGCCTACTGTTTCGCCACAAATCAAGGCGGGGGGCCACTGACTATGCTCATGTTGCTCGAAAAAATAGAATTCCGAGAAGCACTCCAGATACTTGCAAAAAGAGCAGGCGTCGAGCTCAAAACAGATACCCTACAAGACGCACGAAATGATGAAAAATGAGCCCTGATGAAACTCTACCATGAGGTATCTCTCTGGTATCAAAAGGAACTCCAGTGACCAGAAGGGCTCGAAGCACGAAACTATCTCACAAAACGATGACTCACGAAAGAAACTATCGAACAATGGTGAATCGGATATAGTAGTGATCCTCGTGAAATGTTTGAAGTAATGAAAAAAAAGTGATTCTCTGAAAAAATTTTGATGGATAGTGGTATATTTGTTTCTCAATACAAGGATAGATTTTTTTGAAGAGTAAACTTCCCTATCAGAAATTATCGTGGGGATGTTATCGCTTTCTCGGGTCGTACTCTAAAAATATGAGGTGATGAGGCAAAATACGTGAATTCCCCAGAGACAATTATTTTTCATAAAAGTAATGTACTTTTCTGACTCAATTTTGCAAAACAAGCCATCGCACGAGAAAAGAAAGTCGTCATTGTCGAAGGGCAAATGGATGTCATCAGTTTGCATCAGGCTGGTATAGAATATGTTATATGATCGAGCGGAACAGCCTTTAATGACGAACAGATGTGAGTTGGCTCTCTCGAGTATACTCCCCTGAACCAACTCCGCAGATTGACGAATCAAGTTTATCTCTGTTTTGATCGAGATTCAGCAGGGAAGAAATCTATTTTTGACAGAATAGAACGGCTCCAAAGCGATGAGATTGATCTCTATGTTGTAGATATCTGAGCAACTAAAGATCCGGATGAATTCATAAAAGCGGGATGAGATTTCGAGCAGGCAGTAAAACTGGCAAGACCAGCTGTAGAGTTCATGATAGAAGAAGCAAGTGCAAAATATGATATAAATACGACTCAGGGCAAAAAAAGCCTCATAGCAGATATCATAAAACACTTGCTGACCGTACGAAGAGGTGCTATAGAAGTAGATCAGACTCTCGGACTAACTGCAAAAAAACTCGATATCAGCTTGCAAACTCTCTACTCTGAATACAATAGAGCAGTTCGTGGTCAGAAGAGGCCATCTATTAGCGTATCTTCATCACAGGCAACTACCGGATCTGACTATCTCGCGACCTATATTATCGGTCTCAGAGAGGGCAAGGAGATTTTTCTCCGCGAATGCCTCTTCCAGGAAGATGTTCTTGCTGATGAAGCTATGAACTCAGTAAAACAAGCTGTTTTTGGTACGCTTGAAAGTGAAGTGGAAAAAGCCTATTCTCTACGATTTGAAGAATTCTCTCAAGATAAAACAGAAGAAACCCTCGTCCATGAACTCATGGAACTCATACGGGGAACAAATCAGACATATTTTCGTAAACTGCAGAAGATTTATTCCAGTGATATTTCAAAACTAAAAACTCTGCTCACTCTCGCCCGAGAAAATCATCTCATATAATACATATCATCTATGTCTGCTAAAAAAACTCCAGAGAAAAAAATAAAACCAATCGTCGTCGAAGAAATACAACTCGATGCGCTCATCATCGATGATTCAAAAAAAACTACAACAAAAAAACCCTACATCAATCATAAATCAAATGAGGAAGATGAGGGCAGTGATTGGGAGATGCCTCATAAAAATAATCAATGATTCGATGATGATGATGACGGTTTGGAAATGGAAGACAAGGAAGAATTTTCTGAAATAGAAGAAGATGAAATATTCTTCCGTGAAAAAGGACCAAAATCTCAAGGCGCTCGTATGAATGTAGACCGTGAAAAAGATGGACGTCGTGCAGGCAAAGGCTTTAATACCTTTATTGATGCCACACTTCCCGAAGAACTCGTAAAAGACCTCGCAGATCCCGTCAAAGAATTACTCAAAAAATGAAAAGTAGAATGAAAGATTAGTCAGGACGAACTCATGGCTGTTCTCCCAAAAGCTGAAGAAGACATAGAGCTGCTTGATCGGATTTATAACGTTCTGATGCAGCTTGAGATAGAACTCGTGGATAATCTCGATCGGGAAAATCTCTTTGAAAGTACTAAAGAAGACAAACAAGAACTCATCGATCTCTCTGAAATCTCTGATGATTCGATTCGGATGTATCTCAATGAAATCGGTCGATATCCTCTCATCAATGGTGATGAAGAAGTACGACTCGGTCGTCTCATAAAAAAATGAGACCAATCTGCACGAAAAAAACTTGCTGAATCAAATCTTCGTCTCGTTGTCTCGATTGCAAAAAAATATATGGGTCGTGGATTGGGGCTTCTTGATTTAATTCAGGAAGGGAATGTGGGTCTCTTCCGTGCTGTTGATAAATTTGACCCAGAAAAAGGATTCAAATTCTCTACCTATGCTACATGGTGGATCCGTCAATGAGTGACTCGTGCTATTGCGGACCAATCGAGAACAATCCGTGTACCAGTACATATGACAGAAACCATCAATCGGTTCAACTATACGTATCGAATGATGACTCAAGAATTAAATCGTGAACCACTTATCGAAGAACTCGCAACAGAACTCGAGATGGATGTCAGGAAAGTTCGTCAGATTATGCGTATCAGTCAGGATATCCTCTCTATTGATACACCGGTAGGGAAAGAAGAAGATACAACTCTCGGTGATTTCATACAGGATGATAAATATGAGAGACCCGACAATGCTGCAAATATGCATATGGTGAAGACCAATCTCTATGATATGCTCGATTTTCTCACACCGCGAGAACGAAAAATCGTCATCATGCGTTTTGGCCTCGATGGTGGTGAAGTCCACACGCTCGAAGAAGTCGGCAAAGAATTCGGCGTGACTCGTGAACGTGTCCGACAGATAGAGGCAAAAACACTCCAAAAACTACGAAACCATCCTGCAAGTGATAAGATTAAGTATTTCTTTTAATCATGTCACTGTTTACCATAGACATCTCTGCACTCCTCGCCTCCCCTGTTGGAAATATGGAGGAATTTTATTTTTCACAAGAAATTCCAATGGAAACATGGGAAGATTTATTATGTGAAAAAGAATTACAGATGAATATCAAAATCATCCGCCAAGATCATGGTCTCGATTGCCTCCTGAGTCATCTCTCTACAGTGATTTCTATACCTTCTGAGGGTATCGAGAATAGAGATATCGAGATAGATGGCGTTACTCGAGAATTTCACATAAAGAAAACTACCGAAGACACTGATGATATAAGCTATATCAATATGCGTGACGGCACTATTGATCTCTCGCTTATTCTCGAACAAGAGCTGCTCATCGCTGGACTCTAGATTTTTTCCTGAGAGAGACTTCTCTCCACTTACTAATCAACATATACTGTCGTCCCTACATGTGCCCAGTTGTAGATAAATTTCACAGCATTATAGGGCGTGTTTACGCATCCATGACTTCCGTTATAGACATAACTCGCTCACCCGAATCGTGTCCTCCAGCAGTCTGTCGAATTACATGCATCGTGGATACCATAAGCACCTGAAAAAGGGAGCCAATAGTCTACCCATAGCTCATATTCCTCATCTGGAAAAGGTGATTTCATAAGATGATTTCGTTCTTTTGAATAAATCTTAAATGTTCATCGAATAGTCTCAAAATCACGACGACCGCTGGTAATGGGTGTAGAGAGAATCAGTTCACCATCCTCATATACATACATTTTTTGTTGTTTAAGTGAAACATATATTTGAGAATATATATTACCTTTTGGTGCTTCTGGTGGTACTGTTTCAATCCATTTTTTCATCTCAGATTCGACCCATGCTGCTCGTTTTATCTTTGCCTCTGCACGATTCTTATATGATTCTGCACGATAGGGTTCGAGAGTTTTCGAGAATTCCTCCTCCAGAGTACCGAGCCCTTGGGCAGGAGTTGATTGTAGGACATCTTTTGTAAATATTTGAGTAAAGTTTTTCTGTAGAGTTTTCGTACTAAAGACAAGCTTATTTCATGCCGTAACACGATAATAAGAATCGAGAAAGACTATCTCATGCTTCAGAGCAAGAATATCCTGGAGGATGACTTTTTTTCGCACAAATTCAAATTCACTCTGAGCTTTTGTGACACTGCTCTGCGATATATTTTTCAGTGTATTGAGATCTCTCAATCGAACGTATTTGCCAGAAACCAACTCCGACTCCAAGACATGAGATAAATGTAGGATATCGTCACGGCTAGTAAATACATATTCTTGGCTCTCTTGAACAATAGCCCTGAGCGTCCTGATACTCTCAGCAATTATATCGTGAAGTCGCCTAAATTCATTGCGATATTGGATTTCCAACGACCGAATACCTCACTGGAGAATAGATGACTCATGGATGAGAATATCAGGACGAGTCAGGATATTTCTCTTCTGTGCAGCACTTTGTGCCTCTTGGAATTGCATTGGAACCTGCAAAATAGTCCCTTCAAAGACTGCCTGATTGTGGAGTGCATCATAGCGATGAACAAGATGTTGGTGCCAATAAAATACGCCGACATGAAGCAATACAAAAAAAATCACTCCTATCAGAGTAAAACTCCACCACTTATGGCGTGGAAAAAGCTGTTTCAAAAATTTCTTCATGCGATGCAATGAGAATAGGACAAAGCAGGTTTTTTGCAATGATTTTCTGTTAAGAAAGTGTGAACTAATTAAACTCCACAAAAACTGAACAAGTAGAATCAGGTTTTTAGGGCGGAAATATGCCTTGAATGGCATATTGGAGACTGTCTGAACGTCGTGAATACAGAAAATAACTTGCCGAACTGGAGAGCGAGTTTTGGCTCCCCTAAATGATTTTGGTACTTTTTTCATAAAAAGTACAAAATGACTCCGTGTCTTTCTGGTATTTTAGATATAATAATCCCATGAAGCTCCGGACAAAAACAGAACGCGATGAAATCCTCAATGAAATTTTTAAACTCTACCCAACGAAAACCATAGAGCTCGATTTCGAGACTCCATTTCAGCTCCTCGCGGCAGTCATGCTCTCCGCACAGATGACGGATAAGGGGGTGAATAAAGCAACAAAAAAACTTTTTGAAATCGTAAAAACTCCAGCAGACCTCCTGAAGCTCGAACCAGAAAAAGTCGAAGTTATGCTCCGAGGCGTGAATTATTACAGAGTGAAAACGAAACACCTCTTCATGACCGCAGAGAAACTCGCGCACGAACACGGAGGAAAAACCCCTCACACGCTCGAAACCATCCGCACACTCCCCTGAGTCGGAGTAAAAACAGCAAAAGTCGTCCTCTCTCATCTCTACGATATGCCCTTTATCGGAGTCGATACACATATCCATCGCGTGATGAATCGAATGGGAATTGTAAAAACTAAAACACCAGAAGAGACGGATAAAAAACTCGAAAAACTCTTGAGCGAAGATCAGAAACGCACTATGCATCATGCGATAGTACTATTTTGAAGATATATTTGCACCGCAAAGAAATGTAAATGTTCCGAGACTCCTCTCGTGAAATGGTGTGGATGTAAGGAGTGTTGTGGGAAGTAAAAAAGCTGTATAATAAAAATATTTATTCCAATCATTCAGGTACTAAAATCATAAAATATGAAATTTATAAAATTAGAGGTACATAATTTTCGACACATTACCAATCAAATAATTGAGATAGGTAGCGTAATGACTGCTATAGCTGGGCAGAATGGTACTGGTAAATCAACCTTACTTGGCTGGATAGCTCAAGCATCAGACTCAAAACTAAAATATAAAACATTACTCGATACACATTTTAAATCTAAATACTCAGATATATTTAGATTTTGCCCTGATCAGGACTTTAAGAAGTCATACAACGTTTCAATACATTATGAAGAACCCTCTTCCGAAAAAGAACTCTCCATTGCAGGTTCAAAAAAAATGACAACAAGGTTAATTGAAACAGAGAACAGATACAGGGTAGATTTTGATGGACGCGGAATTGCACTAGACTATCCTGTTATATATCTAGG
>CAYUVP010000010.1:11401-18352 GCA_964448195.1 uncultured Candidatus Peribacteria bacterium
ACTTATACCATTAGCAACTGAGAAAAGTATAACCTTACAAGATTTTCAGCTAACTAGCAATGACAAATCACAATTTGCGAAACTGACTAAAGAAATTTTATATTTAACTAGAGATGTTGTAGAGACAGAATTTGTCAAATCAACTAACAAGAAAATGTTTGCGATAAAAACAAGTGATTATGGACATCTAGGTAATTCAGCTGGGCAAGATAACTTAGGACAAATAATTGCTGCCATTCTTTCTTTTGGTAATTTAAAAACTGAATTGTGAGACACTTACAGGGGTGGGATTTTATTAATTGATGAAATAGATGCCACTCTATATGCAGGATCTCAAATTAAATTGATTGATAAGCTATTTCTACTCGCTAAGTCATTAAATGTACAAATTGTATTCACAACGCATTCAATTGAAATCTTAGAGCATCTCTCAGAAAAGAGCGGAGAAGAAACTAAAATTAACTTATTAAAATGGAACAATAAAAATGTGATAAATGATATTAATCCTAATATTGAGCTCTTAAAAAATATAATCAAGGTCCAGACAGGTGCAAGTAAAAAAATAGAAAAAAAGCATTTTATTTGTGAAGACAAAGTCGCTGAATATTGGGCTAGAAATCTTATAAATGGCACGAATTTAAAAAATGAAATACAAATAATTAAAGGTCCTTTTCCTGACGGAACATTAATTGAAATGGCAAATTCAAAACATCCAATATTCAAAGAAACAAACTTTCTATTAGATGGTGATGCAAGAATAAATCACAAAAAA
This sequence comes from uncultured Candidatus Peribacteria bacterium, assembly GCA_964448195.1. Lineage (GTDB taxonomy): Bacteria > Patescibacteriota > Gracilibacteria > BD1-5 > JAGOOR01 > JAGOOR01. The sequence continues at coordinate 12,174 of CAYUVP010000010.1, forward strand.
CAGAAGAATTCAAAAATAGCATTTTTACCAGGAAAATATAAACCTGAAAAAGTTTTTTTTGATTTCATACATTCTTTAGATGACAATGATATTTTTTGGGATCAAGGGAATAATTTCACTCATCAAACTTGCTTTGGAAATTTCTCAGACAAAAACCATAAGAGATGGTTTAACGATGAATCGAATCAGAAATATTTTGGGAAAGGAAATAATAGATTATTTAATAGATGGAAGAAGGACAGTAAAGAAGAAGTTAATGCTTTTATTGCAGAACTAAATAGTATAATAAAGTAATTTTTACTGTATGACCACCAAAAAAATTCGTAGCAGTGTTCAATAATTAAAACTTATGTTCCAAAAATACCGCGACTACATCAACGATAATCCAAAAGGATATTGGTTCAAAGCAAAACCATTTGGTTGGTGATGGACGCCTGTGACGTGGCAGGGTTGGCTCGTGATAGCAATTTATATTGTTCTCGTAGTTGGTTTTTCTCTCACAATTGATGAGACTTCTCCGACACGTGAAGTGATGTCTACATTTTTACTTCCGATTTTCCTCCTCACAATTACCCTGATTCGTATTTGTTATAAAAAAGGTGAAACACCACACTGGAATTGGGGCTGGCCGAAGAAGAAATAAAATTTTAAAATATGAAACTCATCCAAAAAGCAGTTATCAAACAAGGAGATAAATATCTCATAGGCTTGCGCTCAGAAAATGCAAAATATTTTCCACTTCACTGGGACTTCCCTGGCGGAAAATTGGAACCTGGCGAAGACCCATTTGAGGGCATAGTTCGAGAGGTGAAAGAAGAAACAAATCTCGATGTCCGTGCCCTGGCAGCTATTGGGGTTTATCAATTTGATCTAGATGGAGTCTGAGAATATACTCATCAATTTACGATATATTCGACAAACATTATTGGCTGAGAGCTACAACTCAGTGATGAACATCTCGAACATCGCTGGGCAACAAAAGAAGAAATTATGGCTTTACCTGTAGAGCCATATTTTGAACCATTTTTCCATGAACATTCTTAAAATGAACGTCTCTGAAAAACAAACATTTGAAAAAATCGACTTCACGAAAGAGACTCTCGGGCAAGAATATGAATCGTGTGTTTTTTCTCAGTGCAATTTTGTAGGAGCGAACCTCTCCAATGTGAAATTTTCTGAATGCGAATTTGTGAATTGCAATATGAGCAATGTCATCGTGACAAATGCAGCGCTCCGTGATGTGAGATTCCGAGATTGTAAACTCATGGGAATAGGATTTGGAAATTGTGATAGTTTTCTCTTTTCTGTCTCGTTTGAAAAATGTATCCTCGATCTCTCATCGTTTCATCGACTCAAGATGCGAAAGACGAAGTTCACAGAATGCTCTCTCCATGAGGCATCATTTGTAGAGACAGACCTCGGTGAATCAGTATTTCATGAATGTGATTTTTCTCAGGCGCTTTTTGAGAGAACGATTCTCGAAAAAGCAGATTTTCGGACGTCTTATCACTATATCATCAATCCTGAGACAAATAAAATCAAGAAAGCAAAATTTGCTCAGTCAGGCATTGCGTGACTGCTACAATGATACGATATAACAATTGAATAACTCCTCATAAAAAATAAGTTGTATGATAACGAAAAGTTATTATACTTTTTATGAAAATATTTTGTAATATATTATTTATGCCCCTTGCGCCTTGGTGAGCTTCTGCATTAAACAGATTATGATTTGTATCACATCAGGCTTCATTGCGTAACCCTAGACATGCTCATTTACAAGATGAAACTTGAGATAGAGCTATAACAACAATGGATGTTTCATCCCGATGGAGTAATTTGCCAGAACTCGTGATAAAAGAAGGCACAGTGAGACTTGAAAGACAAAAGGAAAGAATGTGACCTGAAAGAGATTTAGCTGCGATAGTAACAGACCCCGAACGTCAATGGGAAAAAGACATCAATTACATCAATACTCTCGATATTGCCCAAAAATGGCATAAACATCTCTCAGAAGAGAATGTTGTCGAAGGCATAAGGATACTGCAGATTCGTCCTGGTGAACGAAAACCGGCAGAAAATATATTTCTCGAAGCACTGTGGCAAACACGAATGTGGGGTAATACAAATCCTGCAGATGTACAGAAAGGATTTGAAATAGGAAAAAAATGATTCAACGGTCAAGATTCAGGAGAGAGAGAATTTCTCGCTCGCCTGGATTCAAACATGTCTCTCTCATAGTTTTCAGAAAATAGTTCTCTTGAAATAATTGGACTGTGAGATATGTCTAAGTCAATATAATTTATGGGATATATACTCATAAATCATATATTTATAGCAAAAATAAATGACCATCAGCTACATCATATTGGCACATAAAAATCCAGAACAAGTCAAAAGACTCGTACAAAAACTCTCACACAAAGATTGTTATTTCTACATACATGTTGATAAAAAGACTGACATTTCTCCTTTTTTGGAAAAATTCTCTCAAATAAAAAATGTCTTTTTCATGCCAGATAATGATAGAGAGTTACTGATCTGGGGAGATTTCAGTATCGTCCAAGCTACTCTGACTGTTATGCGCAAGATAATCACAGATGAACGGACAGGCTACGTAGTCCTCTTGAGCGGACAAGATTATCCGATAAAGAGCAATACCCATATACAATCATTCTTTACTAAAAATAGAGGAAAAGAATTTATCGATTGTCATTCCATGCCTGACCAAATATGGCAAGAAGAAGGCCTTAGGAGACTGACAAAATATAAATGTGCACTTTCTGAGAAACGATATCACAATGTATCTTGCCCTTCACTCTTTGAGGCTTCTTTTTATACAAGAGATAATTTTAGAAATATTTGTAGATGTATCAAATATAGAAAATGGGGTTTCCTCTTGAAATTATTCAAAAAACGAAGAATACCAAACTATATAAAGTCTTATGGATGATCTCAATGGTGGGCACTCAGTCTAGAAACTGTACAAAAAATAATTTCTTATATAGAAAAACGCCCTGAGTACTTCACCTATCACAAAGATTCTAGCTGCCCGGATGAAATTTTCTTTCAATCAATAGTTATCAATATGTATAAAGATAACATGGCTGCAATTTGTGAGGATATACATCATATCGATTGGCATAGAAGAGGAATTTATTCACCTCTGACCTTCACATCTTGAGATATAAATATACTCAAGAATCAACCAGCGCATAAACTCTTTGCAAGAAAATTCGATAGTGATATAGATGCTGCAATTCTAGATGCGCTCGATACTCTATAAAAAAATAACTCAATTTATTGAGACATTATCTTTTGTGATTTATACATAAAGAATTACTATCCTCTCAGCATTCACCTCTATCACCTAAATTGTCTGCATGTCATTTCTCGAACTCGGTCTCTCTCCTGCAATACTCGATGCATTAAAATCAGAAGGCTATACAACACCAACCCCCATCCAAGCGCAAGCTATTCCTCTTCTCTTGCAGCGAAGAGATCTCCTCGGTGTTGCACAGACTGGTACAGGGAAAACCGCAGCATTTGCTCTCCCAATTATCCAACTCCTCGATGAAGATCGCAGACTCCCTGCGGGCAAGAGACTCATACGGACACTTATTCTCACACCCACTCGCGAACTCGCCATACAAATCGGTGAGAGTTTTACCAATTATGGAAAGAACACAAAACTCTATAACAAAGTTATTTTTGGTGGCGTCGGACAGTGAGCGCAGGTGGAGGCGCTCAAACATGGTTTTGATATTTTGATAGCAACTCCTGGGCGACTCCTTGATCTGATGAATCAGTGATATGTAGATCTGAGACACATTCAATTCTTCGTATTAGATGAAGCTGATCGTATGCTCGATATGGGATTTGTGCACGATGTAAAAAAAGTTATTGCAAAACTCCCTACTCAACGTCAATCACTCTTTTTCTCAGCGACCATGCCTGCTGCTATCGTGGAGCTCTCAAAAAGTATTCTTACCAATCCTGCAAAAGTCGAAGTCACACCAGTTTCGAGCACAGCGAATACAATCAACCAAGTGGTCTATTTCGTCGACAAAGAGAATAAAAAACATCTGCTCACCGAAGTACTGAAAGACAAAGCTATCGAACGGATTCTCGTCTTCACTCGTACAAAGCACGGCGCAGATAAAGTAGTGAAAGATTTAGTAAAAATAGGTATCAATGCTCAGGCTATACACGGCAATAAATCACAAAATGCTCGCCAATTGGCGCTCTCAAATTTTAAATCAAAAACCACTCGTGTCCTCGTCGCGACAGACATAGCAGCTCGTGGTATCGATATAGATGAGCTGACCCACGTGGTAAATTTCGAGCTTCCAAATATCCCTGAATCATATGTACATAGAATCGGTCGAACAGGACGAGCAGGGGCGAAGTGAATCGCGATAGCCTTCTGTGATGCAGAAGAAAAAGAATACCTCGGTGATATCCAGAAACTCATCGGAAAAACTATTCCCGTCGTCGACAATCATCCATTCCCTCTCATGAATCATACAGTCGTCAAAAAAGTTCAACAACAACGTCCGCCGAGAAACAAATTTCAGGAGTCACAAAAGCCTGCTCAGAAAAATCCTGGAACTGGAGGGAAAAGATGGTAAATTAAAAAATAATTTGACAGAATAATAAAACATTCTAAAATACTGACCAAGATGAATCAAAAGCCCCTTTGATCACCTGGATGACACTGACCGGGAAGACCGCATAACATCTTGCGGCTCGTCACGCATTTCATATCTATCACCAAGCGCTCAATTGAGCGCTTTTTTGTACCCTATTTTCCACTCGAACCTCCCTAACACTTCGTACGATTAGTTTCGGTGCCTTACTCTCTATTTTTTATTCAAACTCTTATGCGAACATACAAAGAAACTTTTGATGGCTCTAATTCATTTGATGGTATGAATAGAGGCTGAAATAATAAGATCGAGTCTCTCCTCATGCGGTCAATAGAAGATCGAGTAGCTCGCGCACTCTGAAACATGGAATAATCCGAAACTCATCCGATAACTATTTAGATACCTAAAAAAAAATAGACACCTCGCGAGAATCATTCTCTCCTGAGGGAGGATGAGTTAGTAGAAACTCTGTCTTATTTAATTATTTGGCCCCAAGGAGCAGATAAGAATTAACCTCTATTATAGTTTTTAAATTTTTTCTATGAATCATAACTCTTTATCTCAGTCTCATTTTTCTACTGAGGAAAGCACTTTAGTGATAAAAGGTAGTTCCCCTCTTCCTACTCAATTTTCACATATGCCGCGCTGGCTCTCTCATGCTCTATGAAGAGAACATGAAGAATCTCTATGACAGAAAACCCTTATTCACATACGACATGGTAAAACTTTTGCAAATGCTGCTAATAGGATTGCTTGACTAGACCTGATGAGAAATCCTCGTGAAAAAGACGATTTTCAAATACTGCTCGATATCATTGTGAGATTAATCCAGATACACAGAGAAACTTGAGAACACGGCCCGTATATAAATCCAGAATGAGAACATCAAGCCGATAGTCTATGAATGAGCCTTGAATCAGCTTGGGAAAGAAATAGCCAAGATCTACCAACACAGATTATTGTTTCACCTTTTCGGAGAACGAGACAAACTCTTATAAGATCTTTGGGGAAATTGTTCGACTATGGAAATCCCAATGACATACTTGATATGAGTAATGATGATACGCTTGTCCTTCCTTGGAAATGAGATAGATGAGAGGCGAGAATTCATGTAGACAACAGAACGGCTGAAATTGATGGTTATCTACCACTGCCTCTTCCCTCAAAAATGCGAACAATGTTTCTCGAACATCAACAAAAATTTATCGCCTGGGTAAAAGATGTATCTGTACATCAGGATCCACCAGAAGGTCTATCTTGGGAAGAAGTTTTGAGAAGAATTGAATGAGAAATGCTCTATGAATCACTGGGAAGTGCAACAGAGCGATGATGAGCATTTTTAAATGAAATGGCTGAGTCACCTCATGATCACATCATGGCATTTAACCATTGTGATTTTATCAGGCAACAAATTGGGCATGTACTTGGTGAAACATGAAAATATGATGCTTGAGCAGCAGAGCAATTAGAGCATATTATTTCACCAAAAAACTGTTCTCTTGCAGCTTTGGTATATTTCTGAGATAAGTG
>CAYUVP010000011.1:0-18266 GCA_964448195.1 uncultured Candidatus Peribacteria bacterium
GATGATAATAGACACGACAAGGCGGACAAGATCGACATTCGCCATAGTACCATAGAAGGCAATAAGAGAGAACACAACACTATCACATGTCTGTCCAACAAGTGTCGAACCAATGGTTCTGATCCAGAGTCATTTTGATCCAGTAATTTTACGAATGGCAAGGAGAGACCAGGCATTTGAAAATGTTCCTGCGAGATATCCAAATATACTTCCTAGAGTTATACGAGGAACTAGTCCGAGGATAGATTCATAGCTTGATTGATTGGTCCAGAAATCTGCCGAAGGAAGCATCTGAACTATATAGAGAATAACAGCATTAAGGACAATACAGGCAAACCCAAGGAGAATAACACGACGAGATACTTTCCACCCATACACTTCGGCAAAGACATCTCAAAAAATATAGGACAGCGGAAAGAGTATTGTGCCTGCATCCATGGTGAAACCTCCAAATTGAGCCATTTTTGTCGAGGCAATATTGGATATAATAAGAACAACACAGAATAATGTTGTCAAAACAGTAAAACGAAATGAATTCATAGACCAAAAGTCTATAAATAGAGACTATAATGTCAATCTAATGACTCTTAACCCAATCCACAAGCGATGATAGCGAGGAATGTGTAACAATAATTAAACCTTTTATTGTTTGATATTTTGATTGTACGGCAGGTATGTGGATAGTCGTAAAACCAAGCTTTTTTGCTTCTTCGAGACGTTTTTCGAGTTGTGCAACAGGCTTGATAACTCCGGTGAGAGATATTTCTCCGAGAAAAAGAGCATGATCGAGTGGCTTTTTTTGATCCGAAGAGAGGAGTGCGGCAACAATAGCTAAATCAACAGCAGGTTCACCGACAGAGAGTCCATGAGAAACATTTACATAGACATCGTCGGAGTCCATATTGATTCTTCAAAATTTGGCGATAGTCGCCAAAAGAAGCTCTATTTTTTGTGTTGAAATGCCTCTTGCAGAACGTTTTGGATAGGGGAATCGTGTCGAATGTGTCAATGCTTCTATTTCCATAATGACTGGCCTATTACCTTCCAGAGCAATCGTCAATGCTGCTCATACCTGTGATGCCGTCTTGAGTATGCCTTCAGCCGGATTTTTCAGATCAAGAAGTCCAGACTCTCACATCTCAAAAAGTCCGATAGCATCTGTGGGTCAAAAACGGTTTTTCATTGCACGAAGTATTCTATAGGTCTGATATCTATCTCACTCGAGGAATAAAACTGTATCAACAAGATGTTCCAGAGTTTTTGGTCCAGCTAAATCACCGTCTTTTGTCACGTGTCCTATAAGTATAACAGCAGTATTCGTCATTTTCGCAAAATGCATAAATGTCTCAGCAATGGAGCGGATTTGTGCCATACCACCACTTGCCCCTCCTTGAGAATGAGAATACATGACACTGACAGAGTCTATAATGACAATCGGATAAGGGGTAGATTGAAGAGTAGCAATGATATCCTCTACCACTTCTCCGTGAAAAAAGTGAATATGAGTATTTTCCACCCCGAGACGGTGAGCACGTCAGGCAATTTGTTCTTCGCCTTCTTCTGCAGAAACATAGAGCACAGGTGTATCTTCGGAAGCACACCATTCTGCGAGTTGCAGCGTAAGTGTCGACTTACCTATACCCGGTTCGCCGGAGAGAAGTGTCAGACTTCCCCGTACCAATCATCATCACAGAACAGAAGAAAGTTCGACACTTTCGACAGGAATACGAGTATGAGATGTCGATCGTGGATTGAGGTGAACAACCTCACCCTTCTTACCACTTACCTTGATACGTCAGACACTTTTTATACTCTCTTGCTCGAGAAGCGTATTCCATTGTCCACATTGAGGACACTGACCAGACCATTTAATTTGAGTGTGATGACAATTGGTACAAGAAAACATACATTCATTGTATCAAAATATCACTAGCCGTAAACATAAAAACAATGAACAAAACTAAACTCGAAAAGTAACTCTGAGATCAATAATGTATCAAATAACACCCGCCACAACCGATGAAATAGTTCTTGCACCAATATAATCAAAGGCCAAATAATGTATCAATGCATACGTAATAAAGAGGATGGCAAGAAGACTATACATGGCAACAATAAAAAATCTCATATATCCTTTTTTAAAGTGTACCTGGGATTTAAAAGTCCATTTTCGGTTAACATAAAATCATATAAATGACTCTACTATAAAAGCAATAGCACAAGAAAAAAGATAATGAAGACCAAAAAATCTTGTAAAAAACCACACTAAAAGGAGGTTTGCTAGAAGCATCAATACACCCGCAAAAGTATACCTCCCAAATTGCTTGATGTGATGACGGGAAAAACGAGCAGACAATGTATCTAAAATAATCATGCTTTTAAATATTTAGCATAATTTAGCATATTAAATTATATATGTCAATATTAGTTTCTTAACGGGTGCTGTGAATTATATGATCTATATTCTTCAAGAGCATGCCCAGGGAGTCGAGAAAGGTGCAGAGACGTCCAGACATCGTCAACATAACCAAAAAAATCATAATGCAGAATGTTCAGGATGATTTTTTGAGCATCTTGGTACTCAGGATGATTCCACTGAGAAACATTTCTATAAACATCTATGCCTCTATGAAAACAATACTCAAAAGAATCTTTCTGAGGGAGCGGAAGATTATCATTATATGCACTACTCAGAAGATAATCGGTAACAAAACCGTGGAAACTATTAGTACCATCAATAAAATTATCAAGAACACGAGCTATCATTGCTACTGGTGAAACCATGTTAAAATCTATTTGACCGCTAAAAAGCATCTTTTTTGCTGGCTCAAAAGCATGATAAAACTTTTTATCTTCCTCAGAGAAAATTTTATCCACGATAGCGTCTTCTCGTTCTTTAGACGCAAGAGCTAGATGGGGATAACGGATTTTATCCGTAGAAGTTATATCAGACTGGCTTGTTTGAGAATCAATGATTTCAGGAATATCATGAATCCATAAAGTTCTGAGTAAATCAGACATGTCTTTTTTTCAAAGTGGTAATTGCTCAGCATAGAGGATCATACGTTTAGTATGTTCATCAACAAAATCATAAAAAATATGATCATAATTTGCATCCTGAAATTTATACCGAGCTACCCGCGAACCCATACCAATGTATTCTGATATATCAGATGGCACAGTAATGCTATCAATGTTTTTCTCAAAAATAGTCTTGGTAAACGGTGTTTTATATTTCTTCTGCATAAAAGAAGACTACCGAAAAAGTATCTAGGGTCAATGCTATAAAGGGAATTCTCTCATCAAAAAATAGTACTTTCGTACTATTTGGATCTTACAATGGTGTCTAATGAGGGAGATATACCAGCAGGCATATCGAGTTCGAACCGTGGGTTCGAGAGAAGTCCCCCTCCTTTCTCCATAAAAAAACACTCAACGAAGAGTGTTAATTAATTTTACAATGGTGCCCAAGAGAGGACTCGAACCTCCACACCTTGCGGCACAGCCACCTCAAGGCTGCGTGTCTACCAATTTCACCACCTGGGCATGGATGTACTATAAGAACTTTTTTAGTTTTTCAAGTTTTTATCCTCTGAGTCTTTTTTATCGAGATATTCACGAATAATTTCAGATGCAGATTCCTTCCCTCACAAACCAAATGCCAAACCAAATGCCAAACTAGCTGCCGATACAAAACCTATTAATATAGATCGAACAAGGTACTCTGGTATGATCTCTATTGGTCAAGTATTTATCAGATTTATAACTATAGCAAAGATAAAAAATAAAAAGAAAACAACCGTAATATTCCCAATGATCACTGCCGTTTTTGGATTCTCAAAATTTACAGCATTAAAAACGATACTATACATCGTTCGTGATGTCTGAATACCCAGAAATGTGACAAAGACAGCAAGAAAAAGGTATGGCAGATAATCTACAACACTGTTGAGATACTTTTCCACTTCAGTGTATCCTGCTTTCTCAACAGCACTCCGCAAGAAAAGGAGAAACACAAAAATAGCTATATATTTACCAACAGCTTTAGGGAGCGGATCATTTCCAATACGAGTTGCATGACCTAGAAATCTATGGAGAAATTTTTCTATACCAGTCAGCTTAAAAAACCAACCAATAGAAAAATAGAGGATAACAGAAACAATAAATCAAAAGAGCAAAATCTGAATAGCGCCAATCATTGGGCTATCTCAAAACAAATAAGAAGAAACATTGAACATAAAAAGAGTATACAATAATTTTATCCGATTTGCAAATACGAGGACTAGCCCAGCTCCAAAATGGCATCTCTCAACTCAGCAGCTTTCTCAAAGTCTAACCTTGCCGCAGCGATATCCATTTCCAGCTCAAGTTTACGAATATAATTATCCTTATCTATTCATTTTGGAATTTGTGTTTTTTCTTTCTTTTCCTTGAACCCAAGATCTTTGATAGAAGAAATAATGGTCGTTGGTTGAAGTCCATGTTTTTCGTTATAGGCTATCTGAATTTTTCGACGGTGAGCAGTGATATCCATAGTTTCTTGCATTGATCGTGAAATAATTCACTCATATGAGTAAAAAATAACATGCCCATTGGAATTTCTCGCTGCACGACCAACAATTTGGATCAAGGATTGTGTCGAACGAAGAAATCACTGTTTGTGAGCATCAACAATACCAATAAATGAAACTTCTGGAAGATCTAAGCCTTCTCGAAGAAGGTTAACCCCAACAATAACATCAACTTTACCTATACGAAGATCTTTCAAAATCCTCAATCGCTCTATAGTGTCGATTTCCGAATGAAGATAATGAGTGGACACACCCCTCTCCTTGAGAAAAGCAGCCAAATCTTCACTCGATTTTTTTGTAATGGTTGTTATGAGAGATCTTTCTCCTCTCTTCATGGCAGTGCGGATATTTAACAACAAGCTCTCCACAAGGTCATCCATAGGCTCAATCGCAATCTCTGGATCGAGGAGTCCTGTCGGACGAATTATTTGTTCCACAAGAGGTCCACCACGCTCTATAACAGAATCACCCGGTGTTGCTGATACACAAACGAACTGTTTTATCTTGGCCTCAAACTCATGAAAATAGAGAGGTCTGTTATCATAAGCACTCGGGAGTCGAAAACCATTTTCTACAAGCATATCTTTGCGTGATTTATCACCAGCAAACATTCCTCGTACTTGTGATAGAGTAATGTGCGATTCATCAATGAAAGTGAGAAAATTTTCCGGAAAGTAATCAATAAGTGTCATGGGTGGGTCACCCGGCTGCCTCCCATCGAGATGTCGAGAATAATTTTCTATACCTTTGACGTAGCCGACCTCATTCATCATTTCAAGATCATATTCAACACGAGTTTTTATACGTTCTGCTGCAACCACATTACCTTTTTCTTGGAAGTACAGAAGTCTATCTGCTAGCTCGGCCTGTATTATGGGGGTTATAGTTTTGACATGTTCAACACTTGTGACAGTATGCGACGCTGGAAAGATCATCATTTCGGCTACAGTTTCTATGATACGACCAGAAATAGGCTCTACCATACGTATTTGTTCGATCTCTGTACCAAAAAATTCAATACTGTAGTAGTGTTCTTTACTCGCTGGAAAAATCTGGAGAGTATCTCCTAAGACACGAAACATTCATTGTTTAAAATCTTGTGTTGACCTGTCAAACTGGAGACCCACCAATTGATTAATGAGGTTCTTTAGGACATGTTTCTGTCATTTTCATAAATGAAGAACACCTCAGACATATTCTTCTTTATTGCCAATACCATAAATACAGCTCACAGAAGCAACAATAATGACATCTTTTCGGGTAAGAAGTGCTTCTGTTGCAGCATGTCGGAGTCTATCTATCTCATCATTAATAGAAGAGTCTTTTTCTATATAAGTATCTGTTTTTTGGATATATGCTTCGGGCTGATAATAGTCATAATAACTGACAAAGTAATGAACCGCATTGTCCGGAAAAAATTCTCGGAATTCTTGACAAAGCTGAGCGGCAAGAGTTTTATTGTGAGCTATAATAAGAGTTGGTCTTTGAACTTGCTGAATAATATTCGCCATAGTAAAAGTCTTCCCCGAACCCGTAACTCCTTGAAGAGTCTGGAAACGACTGCCTGATTCCACACTTTTTACAAGTGACTTGATAGCCTCGGGCTGATCGCCTGTTGGTTTATAATTACTTTTGAGTTGAAAGAGCATTGATGGTAGTAATTGTTTGATAAAGTTGACCGTCGCGGGCTGTGGTAATATCCTCTATAGTGGGTAACATAACCTGAGTTGGTTTTATCCCAACACCATCTAAAATTTGATTATCTGGAGTATACCAGTGTGCTATTGTCACCTTAACTTCTCCACCATCTGGAAGAGAAAAAAGCTGTTGAACAGATCATTTACCGTAACTTTGTGAGCCAAAAACCGGTGCGTTGAGGTGAAAATGAAGAGCTGCTGTGAGTATTTCAGCAGCTGATGCTGTTTGACCATTTATAAGAACAAAGAGTGGTAATTTAAAGTCATCATCTCCGTGGGAAGTATAAAGAGAATCTTCTGCACCCTTTACGGAGGCTATGATTTTTCACTTATCGAGAAAAAGTGATCAAACATCAACTGCAGACTGTAGAGTTCATCAACCATTTTTGTAAGACGTTTTGAACATCATCTCTAGAATGATCGTTAAAAGAAAAAAGTTGTATAACGAGGACGTTTTCTTGTATCGAGTCTTTAATAATTGGTATTTCTAGGTGTCTTCGAAGAAGTGTGACCTGTTTTTTGGTACCCATAATCGTAGAAAACACTTCCAAAACAACAGGAGTGCCGGCTTTTCCGCGTATTTTTTTGACAGCTTCGTGCGCTGTCTTGGCATTTGTCGTCTCATTATCTATCATCTGTATAAGGTCTCCTGGCAGGAGTCACGCTTCCTGTGCAGGTGAACCAGGCAAAACGCCAGATATATAAATACCGTTCGCATCGTCCTCAACGTAGGCTCCTATTCACTCAAAATCACCATCAATCATAGTCTGGAAAGAAAGCACCTCTTCCGGAGAGAAATATTGTGTATATTTATCACCATATGAGTCAACATAGGCATGTTTAAGGTTGTCCAAAATCTTATTTACAGAAGGGGTTGGCTGGTAGATATCTACGATTTTTTTTATATCAGAAAACGTAGAAAAAGAGTCTTCTGTGGGTATTTTTGTAAAAGAATGTCAAAAATAATAGCCAATTAAAAATGTAGAGGAAATACAAAGGAAAAGTTTTGTAAAAAAAATTGTTGTAGTTTTTATCTTCATAGAAATGACATTATGATAAAATAGTTCTTTTTTACCAATCTTTTTTACACAAAATGTAGTATGTAAAAATAGTGAAGCTTTCTCTTTGTATTCGGTGTTTAAGTTTTTTTATTTGTTTAAAATAATAGTTGCATTCTCTCTCAAAATAAGGTAATATATTTCCAAGTATGACTTCTTACAAGATACATAGTTTAAAAGATTCAAACAAACTCTCTTTCATAATAGAATGAGAAAATGAGAAAATGGTTCAACAAAAACTATCAAACGAGTGATATATAGTTCTCTCAATAGAAGAAGTACAAATAGATACATGAAAAATATTCATTTTCGAAGGAAAAAAAACAGACAAGAAATTTATCGAAGGAAAAATACAAGCAGAAGATATATTTACAGCATATGAAATATTGAAAAAACAATATAGCTATACCCTTACAAAACTTTACCCAAGTACCGTAACAGATACCAACCAACAAGATAAGATTTTTCAAGAACTCACAAGCACCTTTCAAGAAAAAAACATTGTTATCAAAACAACAACAGATACTTCTAATAAAAAACTAAAAAAAACTAAAACCGCCATTGAAGATCTTAAAAAAATAATTGGAACAGAAGAGATAGACAACAAAGAGACTATTTTAATAGAGTTAAAAAAACTTGAATTCATAAACAATGATTCAACCATTCAAGAAACACTCACCACTTTACTAAAAAAACTTATATCCGAGAATAGAGGTAAAAAAGATATATTTTTAAAACTCAAAATAATTTCAAAAGATCTGGGGATTTATATCATTCCAAACTTTTTTATCAATAGTCTTAATAAATTGCAGTTAGTTTTTTGTCTAATAAAGGATTTATTTTATCCGAATAATAACCTTAAAGACACTCCTAAAAATACACAGAAAACAATACAGGAATCAACACAGAAAGTTAGCATAGAAAATATACAAAAAAACAAGCACGTCCATATTCTTTTGCAAAAAAAATACCAAAATATAACGTTGGCTCAATTCTCTGATCCATCAACAAGGTTATGATTTTTTTATGTCTTTTTCAGACAGAAGCTCTATTTAGATAAAATAGTTAAGTCTACTTACCGAACCTGATTTTTTCTACAGCTCATGCTGTTATTTGTTCTCTTCTGATATATGGTGATTTATGTATTTTATGGTAATGATAATTTATTTGTATCTGACATGATTTTAAGAGTTTTTTTGAGTGTCATTTCTTTGTCTCTTGTAATTCCGAGCGAGACTGTATAATTTTTGCATGTTTTTTCTGACAACACTTATACATGCTGTTTTTGCTGGAATTTTCTTTTTTTTCCACAGATATGCCGAGCTTATACTTATTATTGTGATTTTCTTGATTTTTTTGTCAAAAATTATTGCCCCCCTCGATATCATAAAAAGACCCGCGTTTCTCAAAATGAAGACCTCAGAAGATAAAACTCTAGAACAATCTATCTATGTGAGTTCTTGAATTCTTTTTTACACTGCTTTGGTAGGTGTCTCTCTTTGAATATCAAACATACTTGGGGTTCCTGTTGATCTTCATCTTTTTCATTATTGTGTCTTTTTTCTCACAGGTGTTATTTATGGTATTTATTTGCTTTTCTACCCGAAAAATCCCAATGTTTTCATACTTTTTCGTACCCATACACTCTTGGTGGGCTGTGTTTTAGGGGTTTTGGTTCTTTTTTCTATACTTTTTGGTTTTTATGTGTTGGAACCGCTTATACTGGTGAATCTTTTTCTCAGTGTCTTGGGGCTCTCTATAGTATTGGTTCTTGATAGGAATGCACCAACTAATATACACATAATTAGCGTCTATGTTTTTATATTTTCTGGAATGTCGACTGTTGTTGGGTTTCTTTCCTTTTTTTCCGCCGGTCTTGCATTAAATGTTTTTAGTATTCTTTTGGCTCTTTCAGGGCTGTATGTATTTTTCCCCTCTTTTATAAAAAAAGCTTTTATTCGGAAACATGTTCCTATCTTGTTGTGGCATTTTTCTAACTGTATTTTGGCTCTTTCCTGGGCTATATTTTTCTATCTTTTTTGGAGTCTTTTTTGGGGGTTTATGGACGATAGGATTATTATAGTGTTTTCATTACTCCTTCTGTGGGGGCTCTGGCTCTGGGTGTATCGTACCGATGAGAAAAATCCTATATTCTTTACAGGTATGGTTGCTGTCCTGGCAGCGCTATATAGTTTTTTGACTTTTGAAATAATTCCTCCATTGTTCTGGCTTATTACCTGATGTTTATTTGTTTTTTCTGGTGGCTTAATCTTATTTGCACGCTTTTTCCGTGGCATGACCGAAGAGCTCATATTAGCGGGCAGTTCTGTTATTTTTCTTTGCGGTGCTGATATCGTACTTATCTTCCAGGAAAACAACCTCTTTGCTCTCTCTATTTTATTTTTCTTTCAGTCATTCCTGTGGTACGGAGCGTATGAGATTTTTCATCGACATACCAATGTTAAAAACTCAGCACTATAAAAAATATATACCAGATTTTTCTCTTAGCCAAGTAGTTGTGGGTAGTTACTATGATAAAGAGATGCAGAGAAAAATTCACCGTTTCAAGTTTGTCCAGAACCATGTCGACAATGTCTACTTTAGAGGCCTCTTTGCCCAATTGCAAGAGGAATACCCATACTGCCCAGATATTATCGTCTATCCCCCTATTAGCCTACGAGATCGGATTTTCCGTTGACCTAATCATGCAAAAATTCTCTCACAATTTCTCTGAAAAACAGAGGCATTCATTTTGTGTCCTTTTCGGAAAAAATTCTTCTCAAGTCATCAGTCCCGTCGTAAAAAATGAGAAAGATCAAAGGTGAGGGATGAATTTTTTCTCAAGGCCGGTATTGATTTCCATAATAAAAAAATTCTTCTCATAGATGATCTAATTACCACTGGTTATACCGCTCATACGCTGGGCAAACTTCTCAAAAAGGCAGGAGTCAAAGAAGTCGTGTGATATTTCCTAGCAAGCGAGAAGGTTTAATGTTGCAAAAACAATAAATATAGAGTATCTTTATTTTATGATGTCTCCCGAAGAAATACCTGCCCTAATTTCTGTCCAAGAAAGGGTTACTCTTTCTGTCCAAGAAAAGGATGTACCTGAAATTTTAGAATTGTTTCGAAATGGCGAAAGTATGAGACATATTGCCAGATTATTTCTACCGGGGCACAATTTATGAGTTGCCACGAATGCTATTAGATTGGTTTTGATTTGAAACATACCATCCGATGAATATTTTATTCTGACACAAAAATGAAAAGGTGCAAGAACACAAACCCAATTATGAATATGAATACATGGTCAGAATTCAGCTCAAAACAGCAATGCTGGTAAGATGTGAGCCTTAAAATCCTGAGCTCATATTTACGAAGATGATGAGACGAGCAGACTTTTGGAGCTCATAGATATGCCAGAATATCGGTTGTGAACGAGAATCAATGCAAAGAAGATATCAAATGTTCTTAATTTCGAATTCCATAACGGAGAACAGGTTCGTAATTCTGGCAGTGTACGTCAGCAAGTCTCTAGAACGAAGGGGAAAGTAGAGCAGGTACTTGTTCAAAGTGTCTAATTAAGAGGGATAGATGGAAAAAATTTGAGAAAAGCCCTGTTCTTCGTATACTGCCGTATCGTCAAATTATGTCCAATACTATCGATCTTTTCTGAGTTACTACCCACAATCTCCGTGATGTGGATATCTCATTTACTAAAAACTCTCTTACCGTACTGACCGGTGTGAGTTGATCGGGTAAATCTTCCCTTGCTTTTACGACACTCTGTAACGAAGGGCAGAGGCGTTATCTAGAGTCTCTCTCTACCTATGCGCGTATGTTTATCTGAGGCATGTCAGAGGAGGCAAAAGTCCGTGAAATACGAGGACTCACACCGACTATTAGTATTGAACAGAAGACAGTGGCACATAATCCACGTTCAACAGTGGGCACGATTACCGAGATTTATGATTTTTATCGTCTTTTTTTTCTGAGTCTCGGGACTCGCATATGCCCACATGATGGTGAGCCGATGATGAAAAAAACACACAAAGATATCATGGACTACCTTGGTAAACAGGATAGTGGTATTCGTATCGGTATATGTGCTCAGGTACGTAAATCATTTGAAACAACGATTGAGTTGAGAGATTTTGTTGGTCAGAAATGATTCGTCAGATATTTAGTAGACAATCGTGTCTACAATCTCTCTGACGATCTTCCGGAAAAGATAATTGATCCTTGGATTATTGTCGATCGTGTCGAACTCGATAGTGCTGATTCTACCCAGATAGATCGTATTTCCCAGTCAATCTCCACGGCTTTTGAGCACGGAGAAGAGGTTGTCTGAATTTATCATTTTGATGCTGATGACAAGAATTTAAAAACGAAAAAAGAAGAAATGAAGATTTTTTCTCGAGCATTTCGTTGTCCACTTTGTTGATATGTTCCAGAAGAATTGACTTTATCACATTTCTCATTTAATTCACCTAAAGGTGCTTGTTCGACATGTCATGGCCTTGGTTCACTCTTGGATTTTACGGAAGCATCCGTTATAGATCCTGAAAAAACAATAGAAGAAGGCTGTGTAATGCCTTGGACACCAGACTCATATTATTATTTTGTTCTTCAAGGTGCATGTAAACATCACAAAATCGATACAAAAATGCCCTATAAAAATCTCAAAGACAAACAAAAAAACATACTTCTCAATGGTTCAGAAGACAAATTGTCGCTCTCAACACCACAGATGCAAAAACCATGGAATGCAAAGTACCCAGGAATTATACCTTATCTCAATCGTGTCTACCATGATCCAGATACAAGCGAATCTCTCCATGAAAAAATAGATCCATTTGTAGTATCTTCGACATGTTCGACATGTCATGGATATCGTGTTTGAGAAGCGGCTCGTAGTGTTGTTGTGAAAACAATATGAGACAAAAAAACAAAGAGTTCACCAGAGAAGAATTACCATATCTGACAAGTTGCAGAACTCTCAGTCGAGCAATCTATAGATTTTTTTGAAAAGATAGAATTTAATACCGAGGAAATCAAAATTGCAGGAAATGTTCTCAAGAACGTCCGTGATAGGTTGAAGTTTCTCAAAGGAGTGGGGCTCTGATATATGACACTTGCTCGGAGATCCAATACTCTTTCTGGCTGAGAATCACAACGAATTCGTCTTGCTACACAAGTGGGGACGAGACTTGAAGGAATTACTTATGTTCTCGATGAACCATCGATAGGGCTTCATCCTCGAGATAGTCGATTATTGATAGATAATCTACGAGAGCTTGTCGGTCTTGGTAATACCGTGATTGTCGTTGAACATGATGAGGATATAATGTGAACTGCTGATCAGATTATTGACATTGGTCCAGGCGCAGGAGTTCATGGGGGAAATGTTGTTTTCCAAGGTACTTATAAAGAACTTTTAAAATCCGAGACTTGTACGGCAAAATTTCTCCGAGGAGAAGAAGAGATTCGGATACCAGAACTGACTAAAAAGAGTGTTAAATTCCTCCGAATGAAGGATGCAACCGAGAATAATCTCCAGCATGTATCGGTAGATATCCCACTTGAGGCTCTCACAGTCGTAACAGGCGTCAGTGGTTCGGGGAAATCCTCTCTCATCAATCGTACATTGGCCCCTGTGATGCGAAATATCCTCCATGGAACACGAGATGCTCATGGATCATTAAAAGGAATTACCGGGCATGAAGAGCTCGATAAAGTAGTTATTATCGATCAAATGCCAATTGGTAAAACCCCGCGTTCGAATCCCGCTACCTATACTTGAGTTTTTACTGATGTTAGGGATGTTTTTGCTCAAACACTTGAAGCACGAGCACGGTGATATGGGCCATGACATTTTAGCTTCAATACAAAACAATGACGCTGTGATGCTTGCGAAGGTGATGGTGTCCGAAAAATTCAGATGCATTTTCTTCCTGACGTGCATGTAACCTGTGAGTCTTGTGGTGGTACGCGCTACAATCATCTCGTGAGGGAAGTCCATTTTCATGATAAATCCATCTCTGATGTTCTCGCTATGACTGTCGAAGATGCTGTGACTTTTTTCGATAAATTTCCGAAAATCAAACATAAACTTCAAACTATTTTAGAGGTGGGGCTCTGATATATTACTCTTGGTCAATCAGCTCTGACTCTATCTGGTGGTGAATCTCAGAGAGTAAAACTTGCTACCGAGCTTGCTCGTAAATCAACTGGCAAGACTCTCTATATTATGGATGAACCAACCACAGGACTTCATTTTTCCGATATTCAGAAACTTATGTCGATCGTGTCTACATTGGTGGAGAAAAAAAACACTGTTCTCATCATAGAACACCATCTTGATGTTATTGCTAATGCTCACTACATTATAGACATGGGCCCAGAAGGTGGCGAACGTTGAGGCAGACTCCTCTATCAGTGACCACGTGATTGACTCCTGAAAATAAAAGAATCGTACACCGCTGAATGTCTCCAGCAGTTTTTAGAACATAAAAAATCTCTCAAAACTAAAAAAAAGTAATGGAGCAACATGTAGACATATCACATCTCTCTGGTTATCAAACTCCCGCGATGGCGAGGTATTTTATGACGTTTGATGGAGATAATATAATTGAAATACGGGCAGCAACACAATTTGCTCACGAAATGAAAATCCCAATTTTGATTATCGCTGGATGAAAGAACAATCTCCTGGCTTTTGATGAATTTCCAGGACTTGTTATTTATAATAAATCAGAATGATATAGTCTTGATAGTAATCTACATCTCTCTGTGAGATCAGGGCAGCTTATTTGGGAGCTAGCAGAAACATTGAATTCCAATCATGGAATTAGTCTCTGGGATAGATTTCTCGGTCTTCCTGGTTCTGTCTGAGGTGCAGTTTTTGGAAATGCGGGTTGTTTCGGTCTTGAAATATGACCGTACGTTACTTCCCTAGAAATACTCGATATGAAAACTGGCGAGATCTTTACCAAAACAGGAGCAGAGATGAATTTTGATTATCGCTGGTCAGAGTGTAAGAATCATCCAGATTGGTTTATCATGGTGATTCATTTTGATGTTGCTTATCTTCGAGAGAAATATCACTCAAATGAAGAACCCCTTGTGTGGAGAGAACGATTTCAACCAGAATGATTCTCTTGTGGCTCATTTTTTAAAAATCCAAGTCGAGAACAATCTGCGGGATTACTCATAGAACAAGTGGGGCTTAAGTGATATCATCATGGTGGCGCATATTTTTCCGAGAAGCACGCTAACTTTTTGATGTCTGATGGTACAGCTACTTGGGTAGATCTATTGGAGCTTGTAGAGCTGGTTCGAGGCAAAGTACAGGAACAATTTCATATAAGTCTCACCCCAGAAGTACGCATTATCCGTTAATAAAAAATAGTTTTTCTATAAACTAATTTTCGCTAAGACATTTATTTATATATTTTAAAATATATTATTATAAATGGTCAATATTATGGTAATTGTAATAAATAAAAAACTAGTTATAAATAATTTTGTTCAAAATTTTTCTATTTTATCATTTTTTTATATGGTCACTGCGTTATCTGAGAAGTTGAAAAAAATCATTGCCACCGTATCTGTCATAACAATTATATTTCCTCTTATCAGTCCAGCAGCTTTTGCTGATACAAATGGACCAAAAAATGCTGGAACTGCAATCGATGTATCTGGTGTTGGTACAAAAACATGGTGAACCACAGATAATATAACATCAGAGGGTTCACCTTATTCAAATGTTACTTTGAGTTTCGGAGAGACAAGCCACTATATTCAGGCAAAAAATTATGGATTTAGTGTGCCAGATGGTGCTACAATCAATGGTGTCACAGTACAAGTGAATAGAAAATGATCTGCAAACACTCTTAGTCTTGGCGTGAGAGATAGTACCGTTAAGCTCATCAAAGCATGAAGTATAATTGGTAATAATAAAGCTGCCACAGGTACTACATGGGGTACCACGTTTAACACAGTTACGTATGGTTGATCATCGGACCTTTGGGGGACTACTCTGACACCTGCTGACATAAATAATGGCAATTTTTGAGTAGCATTTTCTGTCACTACAAATGCTATTCTGGACAGAACAGCTACCATTGACTCCATTAAAATAATTGTTAATTATACTCCAGACACAGTAGCTCCTACCCTCAACCTCCCATCAAATATTACGCAAGAAGCAACAAGCTCAGCCGGAAACGCGATCACATATACTGTCACTGCCGTAGATACACTTCCAGCAAGTCCTACAGTCACTTGTACCCCGAGTTCTGGCTCTATTTTTCCAGTTGGTTTGACAACAGTAAACTGTTCTACAACTGACACAGCAGGCAATATCACAAACGGGATTTTCACGGTAACAGTCCAAGATACAACAGCTCCAGATATTACACTTCATTGATCATCTGTAGCTCTTACAGTTGGAGGCAGTGCTTATGTTGAACAAGGTGCAACAGTATTTGACGCAGTAGATACGGGGCTTTCAGCTATCATAGATTCGAGTTCTATTAATCAGGCTATTCCGGGATCGTACATGGTAAGGTATAATGCTACAGATACTCATGGCAATGCCGCGACGACTGTCAATCGTGTTGTGAATGTATCAGATGTTACGGGACCAGTGTTTTCCGGTGTACCAGATGATATTGTTGTGGAACAAGTTGGAAATAGTTCTGCGGTAGTTAATTATACAACCCCTACAGCTACAGACGATGTTGACGGTGAAGTTTCAGTCCTTTGTGGTCCTCTTTCATGAGCTCTTTTTTCTTACGGAACAACAGCCGTTTTATGCCACGCCCAGGATTCAGTACTTGACCCAGGTCCAAATATTTCAAATACATCTTTCAATGTCACTGTACAAGATACTATAGCTCCAACAGCTTCAAATATTTCGATTACGTCGAGCAATAGTGATTCCACCCTGGCAAAAGAATGAGACACTATCACACTTTCATTTACAACCTCAGAATCAGTTAATTTGGTATCAGCTACTATTGCTGGAAAATCCGCTACAGTTACAAATGTAGAAGGTAATTACTATACTGCCACGTATACTCTCACAGCTGCTGAGACACAAGGTATTGCTACTATTGCTATTGATTTTGAAGATGTAGCTGGAAATGATGCAACACAGATTACTGCGACGACAGATGAAACAAGTGTGACTATTGATACAATAGCACCCGGAAATCCAGTTATTTTGACGCCAACCCAGTTAGAAGTTTTACAGACACCAACAACGAATGTTACATGAACATGTGAGACTGGAACAACAGTTTCCTTGAATAACCCATTTATTGCTGTTTCACCAGTAAATACACTATGTATTTCAGATTCCTTTTCAACTGATGTAACCTGGTTACCAACAGCTATTAATCAGGATTTGACGCTGGTTGTGACGCAGACTGATTTGTCGGGGAATCTCTCTGCACCATGAAATCACAGTCTCTACTATGCGGAAAGAGGAGAGAATAATACAGGAGGATCAGGACAAGGTATAATTATTATCAATAATGTGACACCTAATACTATTCCTCAATCTCCTATTATTCCCGGATCAAACACGACTCCTACAGACCCTACACCACCACTCACTCCACCTGTTGAAAATGCAAATAATACACCATCTGTAAGTGCCCCTCTTCCAGATGCTATTGATGACACTAATAGTACAGTCAACAATCCAGAAAATACACCAGGAGATACAACAAATAGTGATGCTATTCAAAATTCTCCAACCAATAATGGCGGTACATCAGGAACATCATTTGATCCACGTGATACAACACTTGATATCGGAGGATGAGTTGTTCCAGAAGAGACAAAAGTGCAAGATACTCCAACAACGGAGATACCACAAGATATCGGAGGATGAGTTGTTCCAGAAGAGAATTCTCATAATCTTCTCTGGATACTCCTTGGTACTTTGGCACTTCTCAATGTAGGTTGGTACTTTGTTGCAAAGAATAAAAAAGAAAAAGAACAGATGTATAGACGAGATTAAAAGTACAAAATAAAAATAAAGAGGCTCTTAGAGCCTCTTTATTTTGCCTTTCTACCGCTTTTTCGTATAGTTTGAGTATGCCTTTGCTCACTCTTTTTTCTCAAAACCTCGATAAAAAACTTCATTCCATCACTCATATTGCTCTCATAGCTCATAGGAGCCCAGATGGTGATGCTTATGGTTCTCTGTCGGGTCTCCAACACCTTTTACAGGATAATTATGCACATCTTTCTGTTACCGTGGTTTTGCCTTGAGAAAAGCATCCTGATTTACATGTAAATTGGATACTGACGGAAACCAGTCCTACGATTCCGGTTGAAGCTGAACTGGTTCTTCTATTGGATACATCACTTTTATCACGGACATCGCTCCCAGAGAACGATTATCCAAAACAAACCATCATATCTATCGATCACCACGAATTTTTACCATGAAGTATAGAGGGGCATCGAGATGTAGAATCTCCATCGACAACCCTCATACTCACAGATATTGCTCGGGAACTGGAATGGCAGATATCTCCGGATGCTGCAACAGCACTCCTCCTAGGTATATATACTGATACAGGCTGATTCATTCATCGTAATACGAATCAGAGAACCTTTGAGACTGCAGCGTTTTTGATGAGTAAAGGTGCTGACCAAGGACGTATAGCTAACGAGGTTTTTGGTAACAATACCCTCGAATATCTCCATAGTCTCGGAGATGGATTGATATCAATTGTACAAAAATGACGCATGGCGTGTCTCTTTTTTCAGGAGACGAATGATAATGTACATCTGAGAACTCACATCATAGGGTATTTGAGTGGTCTCTGTGATGTTGATGTTGCCTGTGTTCTCACTCAGAGAGATACTGGCATAAAAGGATCTCTTCGGACGAGAAAAGATACAATAGATGTGAATAA
>CAYUVP010000012.1:0-16782 GCA_964448195.1 uncultured Candidatus Peribacteria bacterium
CCAGGACCGCCGGATTAAGAGTCCGTTGCTCTACCGACTGAGCTAAGAACCCACATATGCAACAGTATGCGTGAGTATAACCGAAAAAATAAAAAGGCAAGGAAAATATTACAACCAGAAACCAACCCATAAAAACAAAAAAACCGTCCTCGTTAGGAAGCAGTATCCAGAAAAAGCGGCATCACTCTTATCTTGCTCTTTTCTATGCCCAGCAATCTAGCAAAAGGCTCTATCATAAAACCAGATGGCACTAAATGAATACCTATTTTTCTTATCTCATATCTATAGAGACTGAGGAGCAAGAACTTATAGGGCAGATATATATATCAGAAGAGTGTACGTTTTTTTAAAACTCTATAAAACTCAAATAGTGTCCACTTTGTGGGTATATCTCTGAGAGATTCTACATCACGCGCAAAGGGGCTGATAATTCCAAAATCATGGTGCATGGCAACAGTTTGTATTTTACTATTAATAATAGCTCTTACTCACAGAAATCCCCATACTCTATGCATGCCCTGAACCCAGATGAGATCTGGCTGATTCAGCAAGATAGCCTTTTTGATACTGATAGCTCATCTGAAATTTATAGGGCTCCCTATGAGATGCTTGAGACGAGATAACGTGTTTGTGTTATTTCATAATTCTTGTCCAAATATAGAGTTCTCTATTCAGTAATTTTTCAGGGTCTTAGAAAATATCTGTGTAGTTTTTTCAAGACCTCAAATGAGAGATAAGTAATCAGAAAAAAACAATACACGAGAACATCAAGGAAATTGCTCACGAAAAACATCCACAAAGGCCCCTGAATTATACTTCTCTGCAATATGGGAAACAGATATCCTCAAATTCTCAAAATAACTCTCTTCTTTCAAAACTAAATCTTGCATTAAAGAGACGAGATTATTTTCATCCTTTGAGTTTTTCTCTAAAATCAGATCCGGGACTAGAAACTGTGAGAGACCACCATCGGAAAACCCAACAGTAGCTATTCATCGAGAGCACATCTGGAGAGCAGAAAGGCCAAAGGTTTCAAGAAACTGAGAAGGCATGAGATGTATATCGCAGAGCGGGAAAATACTCTCCATCTGTTCACCATTTTTCCAACCTAAAAAGTATATACCATTCTGTCATATTTTTTCACTTACCTGTTTATTTCATGATATATCTACAATATTGTACTTAGCCAAACTTAACAAAAGTTCTCATTCTAAATTTCCTCTTCAACATATAAATATACGGTGTGTATCCCAGAATCCAATTTTCCAGAGTGATATAATTGTATCTATTAAGATATGAACGCCCTTCTCCCTCTCTATGCGAGAAAAGAAAACAAAAGTTCTAGGTTTTTGCATAATCTTTCTTGATACTAGATAGAGGGGGCAATAAAGATGCAACGAGCAAGAAAAGAATCATCGATGTATGCATCGATTCAAACGAATGAAGAAATACATTCATAACCAAAACTCCGATAAATGCTACTAACATATAGGGGGTAGAACACAATCGACGTATAAATATAATGATAGTGCAAGCAAACAAAAGAAAACCGATGAGTCATGACTCTATGAGCTGTTGTATATACCAACTTTCGGGGATATAATAATGTTCTGAATTAAAAACAAAATTAGGATCTTTAGCAAGAAAGGTGGCTGATAGGTGCGACATCTCAGGATCAAGACTCTCAAATGAAATAGGCTTAATACTGACATCGTGAACTGATCGGCTCGCAGGTCCTGCTTGTGCAAGACCATGTCACCATGGTTGTTCCAAAAATCGAGAATAACCTATATGCATACGTTGAAAATGAGCGGATGTTGAAGCAGATCTGACAAGAGCTTGGTTACCTCTAGAACCAAACTGGTAAACGAAAAAGGAAGAAAATAAGAGTAAAGCAAGAGCAATAAAAACATTTTTCTTCCAAGAGAGACGGGAAAATATATGATAAAATTTATTTCCTTTTCTCATGAAAAATAGGACAAAAAAACTCGAAGCAAAACCAACCAATAATCACAAAAATCCACTGCGGCTGTACGTCTGTATGAGCAGGTATATGAGCATCGATACAACAACTGCATTAAAAAATAAATATTTCTTATTTTTTCTTATAAAAGTTAAAAAAGTACCAATATAAACCAAAATAAAAAATGCCATTTGATTCGGACCTTCGAGCATTCATTGAAATCTCACAATTCATGTCTGAGGTATACTATGATAAATTGGTGGCGGACCGAACTCTTCCCAGACACTTATGTGACCGCCAAATCAAAAAATCAAAAGAAAAGTTTCTCCAAAAATATATCGGACTGCTAGGCTCAAGGCAAACATGAGACCACCAGAAATGAGAAACACACGAGCGATTTCTCTAAAGCTGATACCCCAAAAGGATACTATGCGACGAAAAAATAAAAACACGAATAAAAATTCTGCATCATAGCGAAGTCCATATATTATTCCTCGCGTCGAAATACCCTGCACAAAGCTAATAGCTATAAGGGTAAATATGTAGAGAAGTATAGATATATCGAGAATATCGAGCTTTATCCGAAAACCTCTCCGCCACATATCTACAACGCCTAGCAGCAAAATAATTCCAAGGATAATTTCTTTGGAGAAATGAAAAAAAGATATTCCCAATTTTTCTGTACCAAAAACAGAAACAATCACTGACCATGGTAAGAAACCAATCAGAAAAAATAGAAATAATCGACCGAATTTTTGAAGCATTGACTATGTTTATTGAGAGACTTCGCCAGACACATTCACAGAAGTAGGTTCACTCGGTAAAAATGACATCCATGCAGTACCAACAACTCAAAGGAGTATACCAAAAAGCGCTAACAGAGCCATTACTTGAACCCATGTAATACGAATTTTTTTTGTCATAGAAAAAGAATAAGAAACAATAGGGGGAGTATAAGCAAAAAAACTCCCCTGTCATCTAAATTTATGAGGAAACGGTGACGCGACAAACTCGCGGGTTCAGAACGTATTCTGCATTGCGAGTAAAAATACACTTAAACCAAACAAGTTGCCCACGAATAAGGGCTAAATCATCTTCTGACTCATTTTTTGATGTTTTTCATTTGAGAAGAGTAGATCGATTTATCTCATCTACGAGGCCCTGAAGATCTCTTATAAAATTATCATTTTGAATCGCCTTTCCGGCACTATCTATGAGATCTGTCCTGAGTACGAACCAGTATTCCTGTTTTTTAAAATAAGCGTTCTCAAGGAGATTTCTGAGATTCTTGAGTGACTCAATTGCGGTCGTAGTAAGAGTGGCTCTCTGTGTCTCTGAGATATCCTTTGACGCCATGAGAGATTCCCCTATCCGTATCATTTCTCTCGTTATCTGTAGAGAATAAATACTTCAGAGTTTTTGATCAGCCAACATACGTGTGAGATACTGCCATATCTCATACTGAGAAGTAGTACTCCCCGATTGAACCATCTCAAGAATTGATTTATCTCTCACGACACGAGCAAGAGGGTTATTGTTGAGAAGATCATTGTGATACGTATGAAATATATTTTTCCATGAAGTTACTCATTGAGTTGCTTGAGAATCGAGCTGAAGCCACGATTGAACTCACTTTTTTACTGGCAAAAATACTTCGGGGAAAGTTTCTATATTTTTATTCACAGCTTCATGAAGAAGAGTAAAACATAACTCTGGCTCCGGACCACAAAAATCATTCTTTTCAATTTTATTTATCAGTGTCATTATTTCCTCAAGACTATTTTTGGCTCTCAAGTCATAATGGAGTTTTTCAGAAGAAGTTGATGGCTCTCGAGCAATAAGAGCCTCGATGAGGCTTACAAGGGATTTCTTTGTAGTATTACCAAGTGCATGTATCTTATCACGACGCAGAAGTGAAGTATAGAGAGACCAGAGATCAGTAGGTATTACATCTTTCTGCTCTAGGATATCAAAGAAAGTTTGATGATCTTTTATTTTGAGAAATGAGGGGAGAATTTTTTCTTTGGTGTTCTCAGTCATGTCACTATCAAAATTCACAGTTAATTTTTCTTTTGTGTCTATAAAAACAGTTCACTCCCCTGCAATTATACCATTAAAAGCGGAACTTTTTACTTGGATATTAAATTCAGAAGATAATATTTTGATAATCCACTGTCCACCCTCAGGTATAGATAGAGAAGGATTTTCTCAAAAATTAATCGAAGGAATAGGTCAGATGCCGTACAAAAGAAGGCCCCCTTTTTGATAGCTCACAAAAGTTTTTGTCTCAGGTTGAAATGGTTTTATAGACCAACCTGACTGAGTTTTTGTAACACTTCTCCAAAGTGCGTCAGGCTTTGACCCCTCCAATGGGATCTTATCGGGCCATTGATTTACCCACCACCCTAAGAGGCTCATTCAAAGTATGAATGTCACAAAAATAGGAAGAGCACGTTTAAACATAGAAACATAGTAAGGAAAAATTATCGGAGAGCAAACTCTGCCTGCTGCCAATCTGATTCAAATGCTTTTGAAACATCTCAGATCTCTCTTCATGAAACAAAGATACCAATTTCACGATTACGTTCAAGAGAGTTTTTTGTATAGTTGAAACTTCCTATAAATGCCGAATCTCCATCTCGTATGAGCACTTTTGCATGGAGTGGTTTTTTCATATATCTGACCTGAATACAGTTACCATACTCATTTTTTTGAATTTCATCGTCGTACAGAGCTAGGAGGAGTTGTATATTTCGTCCTTCATGACAAAGCCGAGATAACTCATGAATCATATCTTCATCAGAGAAGCTCGGAGCATATATGCGAATAGTCTTTGATGTTTTTCACAGGAAATCTAGGAGTCTCTCCCGAGCATTTGTAGGTCCAGCTAAGAGACGCACATCATCTGATGATCATCTTTTTCACGAAAAATCATCTTTGAATATTTTTTCCAAGTTGCTCAAGATAGATGTATCTTTTCCTATTACAAAAAATTCTCTATTAGAGGAAAAACTCGAGCGGGTCCAATTTGCTGTCTCAATTATCCACACGTCATCGATGATCATATATTTGGCATGCATAAATGCAAATTGACTCTCTGTACTCTCATGAAAACTTATGTTATTTTTTCTGAAAAATTGAACTGTCTCTCTATTTATAGAGGTAGCACCAAATGGACTCTTTTCTACCATAACCTCCACTTTTACTCATCTCTTATGAGCTCTTGATAAAGCTTCTCTTAGAACGGGGAGAGTAAAACTATAAACACTAATTTGGACGTTTTTTTGTGCATCATCTATCATCTGTATAACCCATGATTCTGAAAGTGGCCCCTTTTTAATAGTTACATCAGTAATAAAATTTTGATCTCCGGTAACAATAGGCTGAGGACTACTCCTATGTCGCCTATATTCCCCTACATCAATACTCAAGAAAAATAAAATACATATACTAATTATCAGAAAAATACTGATATATTTTCGAGTATATGGTGTGTTGGACATTATCTAAATAGGAGGTGAATAGAGGCCTCAAAACCATGCTGAGACAATGTCTTTGTAAGAATATCCTTGAGGGATCCTTCATACATACGGAGCTCAAAATTGATAATAGGCTTACTCGTTACCACCGTTACTATATCTCTAAAAAATGTCACCGTCGATATCAGTGCTGCCAAGTCTTCCCTTCATTCGCTTGAGAGATGTTTTTTCACAATAGCAGTAAGCAGAGCTGAGAGCACAAGAGGACTATTTCGCTGAACTGCACGAGTATCGAGAATGTATGATCGTGCTACCATATAGGTGGTATCAGATAGAAAATAAGACCAACCGCGGATAAGAGCATTCAGATAAGCCAAAATCTCATCACAATTGTTTCTTCGGCCATTCATGAAGCCTCGAGATGATGATGATATGGTGCAATGAGAAACACTTTTTTCCCATGACGGAATTTTTTACTGAGGACTTGTATGATAACAGAAATCACTTCCCATATATAGACAAGCGATACAATAACTAAAACGGCGAGAGTATCTGTCATGAGAGCTATAACGGCGAGGCATCATCAGAGTCCAAGTGCTCCAACATCTGCTAGGTAAAATCGGGCTGGTTTTATATTAAACCACAGAAAAGCTGCGAGAGATGCTGCGATAACGATACAAACTGTTGAGAGCAAGAAGAGGTTTTCGTTGTATGTAATAAAAGCATACAAAAAATAATTCTGAGCCAAAAGTCATCCTACTAAACCATCAAGACCATCAGTAATATTGACACTATTTGCCATGGCAGTGATAACAAAAATACTCAGAGCGACATATCACCACCCGATATTTACTAAACCAAAACCAGGAATCGTGACACTATCATGACCGAGCTTGACGCTAAACCAATATGCTCAGAGAAAAGCAAAAATAGTGAGCCCCAGCATCTTTATACGAGCGCTCATGCCTTTTTTTCATCCGATATTTCTCACATTCATATAGTCATCGATAGCTCCAAGAATACCCATGGAAAAAAGAGCAAAGAGAGGCAAATACGTTTCATTTCGATTCCAGAGGGTATTATGAAGGCTAAAACCAAGTGGTTCTTGGAGAGGCTTTACCGCAACAGTGAGAATTACCATTATGGCAGTTATAATAAGTACTATCCCCCCTCAGAGAGACGGAGTTCCCTGCTTATGAACATGAAGAGCATGAAACATGACCGCTTTACCTCCACTCGATGCCTCTGTACGAATTTGCTTACCGAGTCGGAAATGTTTTAGGAGTCTGATATAGCCCGGAGTTATGAGCATGGCAACAAAAAATGTAACCAAACCAAAGACAACTATCCTCAAAATATTTTGGTCCATAAGTATTAACCATGATTCTAGACAAAATAGTTAAAATGAAAAGTGTCTTATCTCTTGAACATTGTTCGCCTTATTGAGCGAGAGAATTATTACGAAAATTTGCATAATCATAAATTATATGTATAAGAAATGTGTGTTAAAAAACTGGGACTATATCCCTCATAAAAATCAATTCTCCGCTCATTTAAAATAATGAAAAATATATACCTTTCTCTTGCACGAAAATGTGCTCTAGTTACAACAACATTCTTACTCACTTGAGATACACCACGTGAAATAGAATACAATCAGACAAGAGTAGCGAATGTGCTCTCTCATGATATATCTTCACACAGGCTATGATATCGTCAGGAAATACCTTCAAAAACGGTGTTCGATCCAGAAGGAATTAATTTCCCCCACAGAGAACCTCTTGAGGATAATCCATTTACAGAAACATGAGAATCTATAGATGTGCCGGAAGTAAGAGAATATCCCCGCCCGAATAACGTGCCAGAAGATTTCAAAAATCAATATAGTGTCATAAAATGACTCATCAACAATTCAGATATCGAGTTCAAATTTAAAATAGATTACATTGGTGACAAATTATTGAAACCTATCCAGCAACAAATTGATTCCTACCTGGATGTCACAAAAGAATTCGCAGATTTCAATGATCGCACATCCCCACAACATGAAAGAATGCAGGAATATTACGATTTAATGAGAAAAATATCACAGGTAAACGAAAGACTCCTACAGGAAATCAACGGAGCTCAAGATGGA
This sequence comes from uncultured Candidatus Peribacteria bacterium, assembly GCA_964448195.1. Classification (GTDB taxonomy): domain Bacteria; phylum Patescibacteriota; class Gracilibacteria; order BD1-5; family JAGOOR01; genus JAGOOR01. The sequence continues at coordinate 7,580 of CAYUVP010000012.1, forward strand.
GAGATCTTTCGAGCATCAGTTGAAGATATGTACCAACTGTGATTAATCTTGTATGATTTTTGAAACAACCTTTGAGAAGACCCACGCGAGAGAGCTAGAGTAAGAGAACTCTACGATTCATTAAAAGAGGATTAAAAAAAATAAAACCTCTCTTGCGTGCTGATACCCTTTAGTATGATGAATTATATTGAGACCATATTCTGCAAGGAAAAAATTAGAATTTCCTCACTACCTTGCCAACCCCTTCGATAGTCAAAGTGGATTTGTTGTTATCGATCAAAACAAAAACTGACGAGGCAGTTTCACTATCAGAGTTTATTTCATAATGAATAATGTTTTCCTGTGAAGTTGTTTTTTTATAAGAAGTTCCAATCAGTTTTTTCTCAACAAGTGACACTACATCTGGAGAGATTGGTCAATAAACGACCTTTATAGTACGATTTCAATCTTTTTCAATATCGGAAAGCGAAATCTTATTGTATTCAAAAATAGACATACTCGACCAATCTTGTAGTTGGAATATAGCATTGTCTTCCTTGCTTCCAGATATGACACTCGCTACAATAGAACTGAGGAATAATAAGACAACAATTCACAACACGCTGCCAGAAAATATAGATATTTTTTTCATGAATGGATTGTACTATACAGATACAAAAATTCAATTATTTTAGATACTCTATAATTTTATTTCTCACGAATCTAAAAAAACAAATTTTACTCTCACACATAAAAAACCTCTCCAATTTGGAGAGGTTTTTGAGTATATAAAATGGTAAATATTACATCATGCCCATACCGCCCATTCATCCCATACCTCCACCGCCCATCTGTGGCATTGATGGTTTTTCTTTTTCTGGGAGTTCATAGATAACTGCCTCTGTCGTGAGAAACATACCCGCGATAGATACAGAATTTTCGAGAGCAATACGTGGCACTCGAGTTGGATCAATAATACCTGACTCAACGAGGTCTACAAAAACATTTTTCGCAGCATCATACCCGTAACTAAAATCTTTATGCTCGAGAACTTTGCTCACTACGACGGCTCATTCTTGCCCTGCATTCTCAGCAATTTTCTTTGCTGGATAGCACAATGCTCGTTGTACAATGCCCACGCCTATCTGCTGATCAGCATTTGGAGCCTTGAATGTATCGAGAATCTTTGCAGCCTTAAGAAGAGCAACTCCCCCACCCGGAACAATACCCTCTTCGACAGCCGCTCGAGTAGAATTCAGCGCATCTTCGAGACGAAGTTTTAATTCTTTCATTTCCACTTCTGTTGCGGCACCTACTTTTATCACTGCGACTCCTCCAATGAGACGAGCAAGTCTCTCCTGCATCTTCTCTCGATCATAATCTGAATCTGTCTTGTCTATCATACGACGGATCTCATTTGCACGAGATTCGACTTCTTTTTTATCAGCTTGTGTTGAAACAATAGTTGTCGTCTCTCGAGTAGAAACAATTGAATCAATACGCCCGAGAACTTCGAGCCCAACTGTTTCGAGTTTCATACCGATTTCTTCTGACACAACAGCTGCCCCAGTGAGGAGCGCTATATCTGCGAGATTTTCTTTACGGCGATCTCCAAATCCTGGCGCCTTAATAGCGAGAATAGAAAACACACCCTTGAGTTTATTGAGAACAACCGTTGTAAGCGCCTCCGAATCAAGGTCTTCTGCTATGATAACGAGTTCTCGTTTTCCTGATTGGAGAAGTGCTTCGAGTATTTTGAGAATATCCTTAGTCGATGAAATTTTTTTATCAGTGATAAGAACTGGAACATCAGCATAACGAGCCTCCATTTTTTCTGTATCGGTAATCATGTAGGGAGCTATATATCCGTTTTTAAATTGCATACCTTCTGTCACTGTCACAGTCATACCAAAAGTTTTACCCTCCTCAACCGTGATAACTCCGTCACGCTTTACTTTATCCATAGCTTCTGCGATGATTTTTCCTGCCTCTTCATTTTGTGCAGATATAGTTGCGATAGCAGCTATTTCTTCAGATGTTTTGACTGGGCGAGATTGTTTCATGAGTTCTTTTGAAACTTCAGATGCTGCCAATTTCATACCATTCTTGAGCTCGATAGCATTGATTCACGAACGAATCTCACGAAGCCCCTCTGAAATCATAGCATAGGTCAGGACAGTTGCAGTTGTCGTACCGTCACCCGCTGCATCATTTGTCTTTGAGGCAACATCCTTGATAAGTTCAGCTCCCATATTTTCGATAGGATCTTCGAGATCAAATTCTTTTGCTATCGTTACTCCGTCATTAGTCACTTGAGGAGCTCCATAGCTCTTTGGGAAAATAACATTACGACCTTTTGGGCCGAGCGTTGCTGATACTGCTTCGTGGAGCTTCTTGACACCCTCGAGCATTTTGAGACGACCTGCATCTCCGAAGAGGACTTGTTTTTTAGACATAGTTTTGAAAATTAAGAATTATAGAATGAATAATGATGGAATTAATCAACTTTTGCCAGTATATACTCTGCCGCAACAATAGTGAGATTTTCTTCACCCTCTATTTTTATATCATCACCTGAATATTGGCCTTTGAGTACTTTATCACCTGGTTTGAGATCGTAGCCGAGTTTTTCTCCTACCAGAGGACCTACTGACTCAACAGTAAACATATTTGGACTATCATTCTGCTCTTTTGGGAGGATAATACCGCTCGCTGTTTCTTTTTTTGCCTCCATTTTTCGGAGAACAATACGGTCTTGGAGTGGGATAATTTTTGCCATAAACATAAGAATAAAAATTAATTTTAGCACGCACAGTATATAGGTGCTAATATTGAAGTCAAATATTTTTTGTTTACTTTCGTTCTATTATTTTGCAGCTGTCTGATGTGGTAATTCAATTCTCACAGTAAATCACTGACCAGGTGCACTTATCAAGTCGAGCAATCAACCTGCATCTCTCACGAGTTTATCGATAATGGACAGACCTATACCTAATCCCCTATCTCTTACGTCCCCTGATTTTGATTTATCGGCTTGATAGAATTTTTCTTTCAAATAAGGCAAATCTTCTCATCATACGCCTCGACCATTATCTTGAAAAATAAGTATATCAGTATTATTTTCTTTCAAAAAATTGACACGCAATTGTGTATCAGGTCAGGCGTAGCGGAGAAAATTAGCTACGACATTATGAAAGATTTGTACGAGGATATCGTGGTCAAAGACTAAAATTGCTCGTTTTGGTCAATTATAAACCATAGATTGTCTATGGTGAGAGAGCTCGCCAGAATGTGTCTCTTGAATCATCTTAAATACATCAACCAGATTGATTTTCATAAACTGAAACACAGTAGGACGACTTTCGAAAGTTTGGAAATGCATCAAACTCTCCACTATCCTTGTGAGTCTGGCTAATTCTCCTGTGAGAGAATCAATATTTTTTGGATTAAGTTGGATAACACCATCCTTGATTCACTCCAGATATACTCGAATAGCAGTCATAGGAGTCCTCAGCTCATGACTCATATCTGCGAGAAACTGTTGACGAATCATCTCCTGATGATCGAGACGAATGCGGAGATTATTGAGGGAGTCAACAAGTGGTCGAAATTCATCATTGCGTTCGTAGTCGAGCATTTTTCCTCAACCTGTTGTGAAGTTATCGAGTGTATCAGTCACAGCGTAAATGGGTTGAAAGGCACGACGTAGAAAGTACAAAACAAATCCCACGATCACTAAAACAAACATGATATTGAGACCGAGCATGGCTACGAGTACTTGGCTGACAAATTGACGTTTTGGGTCAGTACCATCAGTAAAACTAAATCAAAGTGGCGCTGCACGAAGAAAGGCTGACATAGCATTGAGACCTATGACATCCTCGACTTGTTTTTTTTCGACGCCAGAATTTTCCAGATATTTCCCAACTGAATCACGACTAAAAACTGGATTTGTGTCGATATATGTCTCAAATCCTGTGGCGAGCTTATCGAGATCTGAATCGAGTTCTCTATATTTTTTTAGAAGCTCTGGAGCTTCGGCTGGAAATTCTTTTATGAGACTGAGTATCTCGGCATCTATCTGATTTTGTCGTGTCTCAGTATAAAATTGAGTCAAAAATCCATAAAAATACCGTTGTGTCACAAACGGGAGCACTGTGAGGTTGAGTGTGAGGAAAAGAGCTACAACGCCTGCAACAAGAAGAAGAATTTTGCGAGTAAGTGACATAGAGAACCTAGTTTAATCGGTTTAATTTGTTTAATCGGTTTAATTTATTACATTACTATAAGAACAAAGTTCTATTTGCAAAAAAACCTATTTTTCCGATGAAACAGATTCAACCTTCCCCCGATGATATCGGACAGAGACTCGACCGCTATCTCCGAAAGATTTTTCCTGGAGCAAAGCTCGGAGAGATATATGAGGCACTTCGTACCAAAAAAATCACTATCAGCGGGAAAAAACTCCCTGAAAATACAAAGCTCCGAGCTGGCGATATCCTCGAGATAGACATATCAGAGGAGACTCTCAAACTCTGGCAAAGAAAAGAAGAAAAAATGCGTTTTATAGCAGAAAAACTCGACCCTACTCGAATACTCTTCGAAAGTGATAATCTCCTCATCTATGACAAACCATCAGGACTTATCGTCCACAGCCCCGATCACAAAACAGATGAAGTATCACTCATAGAACAAATAGAAGAATATCTCCTCTCAAAATGATGGAAACCATCGGGGACATTTGCTCATCCAGCACTTGCCCACCGAATCGATCGAGACACATCTGGTATTATCATCTCTTGTCTCAACCGCATTACCTACGAATATATGGCAGAACAATTTCGTACTCGGAAAGTCGAGAAGACCTATCTCGCTCTCGTGGCCGGAGTTCCTGAACCTCGTACTGGCGTCATAAATGCACCCCTTCTGCGGCAAGACACTGGGAGAACAGATGAAGCAAAAGTAGTCGTTGATCAGAATGGGCAGTCAGCAGAAACGAGCTATACAGTCATAAAGACTGGTATAAAAAATGATTGGTCTCTGGTCAAGCTCCACCCAAGAACTGGTCGCACACATCAGATACGAGTCCACATGGCTCATATAGGACATCCTCTAATAGGTGATAGACGTTATGGCTGACCGAGTGTCACCAGATTCTCTGAATTGAGTCATCTCCACGAGAAAAGAGGACATCTACTGCATGCAGAAAAGATAGAGTTCCTCGATGCAAATAACAATAAGAGTATTTTTATTTCAGAAGCTTTTAAAGCTCAGAAATAATCTTTTTTTACTTTAATAAATTTTTTGCCAATTCCTGCACTTTTGCATCTGGTAATGAGTCCGGGATATTGAATCACAATTCTTTTAGTTTTTTTCTTTGTTCACTGACGAGAGGGTTTTTTAGAGCTTCTATATTTTTAGGTATTCTTAGTTCTGTTTGTTGTGCAGGACTTAGATCATTTGCGCCTATAGTACTAGTAGTGGTATTTTGTTTCAGTCATCTAATTTTCCCATCATTATCCATAGTTACCCCAGAGAATACACCTCATGTCGATCAGCCAGAGCTTGCTGTCTGTGCCCCCTCTTTGACAAGTCTGAAATTCTCTTGCGAAGCAGGGTCTGTTATATTTTTCACGAGTTCATGTTTTTCAATTATTGTATTCAGTTCACTTGATGTTTTAGCTCACTTAATTTCATTGATAATTTGACTCTTGTTCTGAACTGTAGATCACTCGACAATACTTGTAAGTCTTATTTTTTGTGCATTAATTCAGGTAGATGTATTACGATTAGCAACAGAAGTATCTTTTAATCTGTTATTAAATTCATTAAGAGATGTGGTAGTTGATTTAGCAGCTGATTCAAGCCCTATCAAGCCAGGATTTGCAAACTTCTCTCGCATGCTCTTGTTTTTCTCAAATTGGCTGGTATCTACTGCATTGCGTATAGAGTCAGCAACAGCTGTCATACCACCCGGAGTCAATGCCTGGAATGCAGGATGTGGTAGTGGTATATGGCTCGGGAGATGGGCCACAAAATGTTGGACACTATCTCCAAGTTTAGCAAAAGGCGCAAAAGCAACTTCAGTGACTTTGTCGTAGCTCACTGCTGTCTTCACTCACATCCAGATGATGACGAGAGCTATCAGGGTGAGGATAATATGAGCAAATATACTCTCAACACTATCAACCACTCCTCATGCGATTCCCCCAACAGAATTATTTCAATTTTCTCCTACAAATCCTGAAAACATGTCTCCAAATTGAAATGTAATAGCATATCCTTCTCTATTCGTCCCTATAATCAATTTCGAAGAATACTGTTGAGCAGGTTCTTCATTCGTAGAGGCATGAGGCGTGATACAATACTTCACCATATATCATTTTTCTTCTGTACATATTTCCTTTGTTTGTTGATTTGTAGCCGTCATATTCGCAGAACTAAATGTCTGGTCGATCGCTCCAATAAAGAGAAGCCCGAAAGAGAGGACTGCAGAAACCATCACTGGGACCATAGCGAGCTTAAAGAAGGGCTTGAATCCAAGAGACGATAAGCCCGAATCGCCATGCCCTCCCCCTCCTCCTCATTCTGATTCAAATGCTCCAGAAAGTCCATTTCCAGAAAAAACGGCGAGTCAAAAAAGTGGAGAAAACATGATATATATCCAGAGCTTAAATGCTCGCATCAAGAGAACCCAGCAGAGAGCTATAGTAAGTATTCCAAAAAAGAAAGTAACAATCAGCGATGTCCCAAATTTTATCAAAACATCAGTCAATTCTTTGATACAATTCTTCGCATCTAAATTTTTGTCACATTTATTCGTCAATTCCACTATTGCAGTCTTCTGTACACGAAATATATCATAGGCATACACCATCATGATAAAAAAGGGTCCAGATTGATTTTTTGTGACAAATTCAGCAGCTGAAATACATTTTTTATCATCTGGACCTGTAACTGTTTTACAATCTATCTCTTCAGTTTTATTTTGTCCATTTTTCGTCAGGTCCATTGTGATAGTTGTCGGTATAACCTTTTCATGAAACATGCCTTTATCTTTATCGTCTGGCGAACCTGTCTCCAGCGCACCAATAGCCCCCATAGGGATCGAGAGGACTGCTGCGGTTGCCTGATTCGCAAAGGAGAGTGTCCAACTGACAATCAGCCAAGTAAATGGCACCATGAGTATACCGACGAGAAATTGTGGGAGCTTATTTTTGAGAGTAAATTCTGTTCCTTCTCCTCCAAATATCTGCATCACTGCGAGGAAAAGCAAGATAAGAGCAAATGCTATATAGACGAGATTGCTGACAAGTATCCATACCTGGAGAAAATACTTCCTGAGTCCGAAAAAGTCACCCATAGTCCAATCAGGCGATAAGAGCCATCCAGCGAGAATAACTGCTGGGGTCAAGAGGGCAGATATCATCGAAAATACTATATCCAAAATCTGGATAATCGCTTCTACAGTGTCACTATTTTTATCACCCGCAAAACAAACATGTCCAAAAAATAAAGAGAGAACAATTATTTTACCGAGGGAAAATCAGGAGATTTTTTGTCTAAAAAAAGAGAGAAATTTATGCATATTATTTGCTATCGGTAGAGAAGAGATTGAGATCTTTGAGTGCAGCTACATCTATCCCTGCTGGGAGATTCACGGTGACTCATTTTACGAGTGCGTCTTTATTTGTACGGAGGACTGCGAGCTTTTTCTCAGCAGTATTCATGATTGTGGTGTATTCAGCGAGAAAACGTCCAGAAAAAATAGATACATGTCTATGTTCTTGTAATTCTATATTGAGTTCTTCCAGACGAGAAAGACCATCCATAATTTCGCTACTATTTTTTTGAATAAATGACTGTTCTATAGCAGTCTGCGTATTTTTGATATTTGTTTGTGAAGCAGTAACCGCATTATTATGAAAATCTCGCAACTGTGTCAGTGAGTTAATTGCCGTTTTTGCCTCCTCTCTCTTTCCATCGAGCTTTTGAATATAGTCTTCGAGAGCTTCAGCATTATTTTTGTGAACTTTGATGTAGTTGGGGACATCGAGGGAAACCACCTCTCCTACTTCACTAATACGACGAAAATGCTCATCAAAAAAACTCTCTGCTACTATGCCATCTTTCATGAGAGCAGTCTGTACTGGTGCTACATCTTGTGGGAGATTGACAGGAATCTGATTACTTCGTGGGATATCTGTACCGAGATTATTTGCCAGTGCGACACCTACGAGCGCAAGTGGCTCCTCTGGCGCGCTGTCGAGCGTCATAGAGTTGGGATGGAGAGACAGGGAAAATCCATACGCCGTAATAATCATGATAAATAATCATGAGACGATGAGTCCTAGCCACTGAATAGTATTCTTAAGTGATGTTTTTTTTCTCGGTTTCATATATGTATGCTATCACAGAGTTTTTTGTCTCTCAAGCCTTCAACATCAAAAACAAAAAGTATGTTCTTGACTCAAATAGTTTTTAGTTTTTAGTTTTTAGTTTCTACTCTTGGCCAGCAAAAAAGATGACTTTTCTCAAAAAAAGACATAATTCTCCTAATGCTTACTATAAATCAGCAAGTCGTACTTCGTAATTTGTAATAGAATACTATGCATCGCTCACACACCTGCGGACAGCTCACTGCTCATCATATCGGACAAAAGGTTACTCTCTCTGGTTGGGTCGCAAATCGTCGTGATCACGGAGGTATCATTTTTATCGATCTCCGCGATAGATACGGTCTAACACAGGTCGTATTTGATCCGCAACTACACCCTGAAGCAACAAAAATCGTCGATGCAGCTCGCTCTGAATGGGTGATAAAAATCGAGTGAATCGTCCGTGCTCGTCCAGACGGTCAGGCAAATAATGATCTCTTTACTGGTGCTATCGAAGTACTCGTCAATGAATGCTCTATCTTGAATAAAGCAAAAACACCACCTTTTGAAATCTCAGACTACAGTACATCAAGCGAGGATATCCGCTACAAATACCGCTATCTCGACCTCCGTCGTGATATTCAGAGAAAGAAAATCGAGTTCCGAGCAAAAGTAAATGCCTACGCTCGTGAATGGTTCAGAAAAGGCGGATTTCTCGAGGTTCAGACTCCCCTCTTCACCGTCAGTTCTCCAGAAGGTGCTCGTGATTACCTCATCCCTTCTCGTCTCCACCCTGGGAAATTTTATGCGCTCCCACAAGCTCCTCAACAATATAAGCAACTCTTA
>CAYUVP010000013.1:0-218 GCA_964448195.1 uncultured Candidatus Peribacteria bacterium
GGCGCAGAAAACAATTGTTTTTTCTGATGGGTCAATCTCAATGAGCCTGATTTGAACACGCTTTTTTTCTCGTGCCTCAATTTCGATAATACGATTAAAATCACCTTCTTCATATATTTTTCCTTCTTGCACTTCTCCTTCTATGACTTCATCATCGGATGTATAGACATAGTCATCCATCGTCGTGCTAATTCGCTTCACCTTGAATGGTGTCAGGA
>CAYUVP010000013.1:258-15340 GCA_964448195.1 uncultured Candidatus Peribacteria bacterium
TTGAGTGAATAAACATATACAGGCTCGCCAAAATATGCGTAGGTATCGACATTATCTTTTCGCTTTGGAGTCGCTGTGAGACCGAGCTGCACTGCTGGGGAAAAGTATTCCAAAATCCCTTTCCAAGAACTCTCATCTTTTGCCCCACCACGATGACACTCATCGATGATAATAAAATCAAAGAAGTCAGTCGGATAATCGCCGAAATATGGCGTCGCATTCCCCTCTGCATCTCGTGGACCACTCATAAATGTCTGAAATATCGTAAAAAAAATGCTTCCATTGGTTGGAACAGTTCATTTTTTCCGTATATCAGCGGGGCTAATACGCACGAGAGCATCCTCAGGGAAAGCAGAAAAAGAATTGTATGCTTGGTCTGCTAATATATTTCGGTCTGCGAGGAAGAGAATACGAGGCTGTCTGACTCCGTCACGTCCGAGATTCCAGCGAGACTGAAAGAGCTTCCAGGCTATCTGAAATGCTATAAATGTTTTTCCTGTACCTGTGGCAAGTGTGAGGAGGATTCGATTTTTTTCTTGTGCCACACTATTCATCACATTGCGCACTGCTATTTCCTGATAATACCTCGCACCTCGTGTGCCACCGACAGATTCAAATGGTACAGCAAGAAATTTTTCACGCCAATTATTCTCATCAGTATGGACGCGGTGCCAGAGTTCTTCAGGCGTTGGAAATCTCTCAATTTTTTGCTCAGCACCACTCGCCATATCAATCTCGTATATCTCGTGACCGTTAGTCGCATAAGTATATTGGATTTTCAGTTTTTCTGCATAGAGCTTCGCTTGCATAACTCACTCAGACACTCCGAGCGATTCTGCTTTTGCTTCTACAACACCGATTTTTTCACCTTTGTAGATCAGGATATAATCAGCAATATCTCGTTTTCCCCGTACGCCTCCAGGTTGAATCTGCCCATCATTGATTTGATACTCTCGTAGGATTTTTGAGTCTTCAGAAACTCCCCAACTTGCTTGTGCAAGAAGCGGATCTATTAGTTCAGCTCTGGTTTCTGATTCATTTCGCATGTGTTTATTGTAGTGATTTTATGAATTCTGCGAGAAAATATCGACATATTTTTTGTATATGTATGACTGACCATATTTTTTATCGAGGTCTTTTGGCACTAAAATACCAAGAGCAATAAATCTATCAATCACTTTCTGCGCTCCTTTCCAAGTATATTGAGTCCATGACTGAATAATACTCGAATTCACAATTGGTTGAGTGTAGAGTTTTCTCAAAACAGGCATAGCACTCTCTGCAGCTCTCTTGCCGAGAGATTGTATTTTTTCACTGTCCTCAATTCTCAGGTCGGTTATTTTTTGCACTGTATCGATTCCCTCTTGAGCAATCTCGATGACGCCATCGAGGAAAAAATCGAGCCATAATTCGACATCGCCATCATGATAAGAAGATAATCTGTCGTAATATAGTTGTTGATGCCTTTTAAAGTATGATGACAGAAAAAGTACTGGTTTTTCGAGGCATCCCTCTTTCCAGAGATAGAAAGTGATAAGCATACGACCTGTACGACCATTACCATCAAGGAAAGGATGTATTGTCTCAAATTGAGCATGCAAAATACCTGCTCTTACTATTGGGGAAAGTGCATCTTCTGTGTGCATAAAATTCTCTAAATCACCCAAGACACGACCGAGTTCGTGCGGAGGAGGAGGCACAAAACTCGCATTATCAGGTCTAGAGCCACCTATCCAGTTTTGAGTCGTACGAAAATTACCAGGATCAGCAAAGTGTGTTGCTCGAGCTCATTTCATGAGTTCGTTATGAAGTTCACGAATGAATCGAAGAGAAACAGGAAAATTATCATCAGTAACCCTCTTCATACCATAATTGAGTGCTTTGATGTAATGGAGAATATCATCAACATCTGGCGGTACATCAGTACTGATCATAGCTTCTGCCTCGATAGCATCAATCATGGTCGCACGCGTACCCTCAATTTGACTGGAAGATGCTGCATCTTTTCGGAGATACATAAGGAGGAAAAAATCTGCGTCAGGCAACAGCTTTGTAATACCATCCAGCTTACCAATCAGCCTGGTGGCTACATTGCTCTTCTGGTGTATTTTTGGCGAAAAAGAACCAAAGCCATCAGGTGGGAAAGCACTGGGAACAAATGCCTGATAATTGCCAGTCGGTTTGGTTTGAGTTACCAGGGTTCAGAGAGAAATCTTGATCATAGTTTGTCCTATTTAAGAGATATTACAGTACAAAGTATATCACTTTGTCCTGTTTATGCAAGTGAAATGATACAAAGTATACTAGTTTGTCCTGTTAAGTAGGTGAAAATAGGACAAACTATCAAAATCCTACGCAAACGCCTCCTGCAAGACCGACCGTCTGAGCTCGTCCAAATCTGCGAGCTTTTGCTCATAGAGCGAAGCGAGCCGACCTGTCTCCGCTCGGACAGCATCGAGGTGTGCAACAATACGAGATTGTTCGGAAAGTGGTGGAAGAGAAATAATACCTGAGTTTAGTTTTGTAAGAGTGAGACGAGTAATAGCCGTCCCGTCTATCATTCACAGCATGTGTTTTTTGCCAAATCAAGAATTCAGATAATAAACTAAAAATTGCTCTAGAAGAAGTTTTTTTGTAACTTGAAAAACGGCAACGCTTGATAGTAGAGAAAACTCTTCATCAAGATTGTTGATTGTGGCAATTCCTGTTGTAGCTCCATCTTTTATATAGAGTACATCTCATTTTTTCACAGGGCAACGTTTGTAGATTATCTTATGATCCTCTTCAGAAATATAAGTTGCTTTAGTAAAGTCTACTCAATGTAACTTAATATTTTTTGCAGAAACATAAAGCCTCTCTCCTGTGGTTGAATTTTTAGGTGAAAAATGTGTGCCATCCATAATCCTATCACAAACATCTTCCAATTTTTTATTGTGCCAACCATCACCACCGCGAAACGCCTCCTCCAGTGTCGATTCCCAGAGCTCACGAGTCGCATCGAGTGCTTGCTCAGTTTTTGTTTTTGCTTCGTCGATAGATGCCAGCGCTGCATCGAGTTTTGCAACAATCTCCTCTTGGACAGGGAGGGGTGGGAGAGGGATTTGAAAATCACCTAAATCATCAAACTTTAAATTATTGATATTTACTCCGTCGGAAAGTTTATCAATGTAGGATTTATAAATATCAGATGTGAGAGCATGGAAAAGATATTTTTCATTCAATTCTTTATTTGATGTAAGCATTCCCATGAATCATCAGAAAGCATAACCATAATCATTATCTATCATTGCAACTTTTCATAGATGACTCTTACTTCAACTCGCAGTGCAAACTATAAGGGATCATTTCTTTACTTTTTTATTATCAGGTATTTTTATTTTATCATTAATATATTTTAACTCCGATAAATCCAAGGCATTTTTAGATAAATCTATATTTGTTGCTCTCAGGACAATATTTGAAGAAAACTCGACCTCATCTTTTTTGGAATAAGTAAGTCATCGAGAAAAAGTGCAAATTTCAGAGAGTTTTTTGAGGGGGTAAGTGAACATAACTATTTATATATATTGTTGATTTTAACTAAAATCACATTGTATTTATAAAGCTCCAAGGTTTTTTTAATATTCTGAAACGTTACTTTGCTAAAAAACGGTAATGTAAGTTCTTTTTTCGAGCTACTGATTACACCAAATACAACGGTAAACTCACTTGCATTAGGTATTTTTCTTTGATTAATAATTTTGAAATCTGGTGTCATTTTTTTCTCTGCCAATCATCTAAAATAAGCATCCCTAAGCATAAGCTCTGCAGAAACAAATCATTGATTAAAAAGATGACTAAACACAGCACTCGAACCATAATGCTTAACATGAATTATGTATTTGTCTTTTCTTAGTAAGTCACAGAATTCAATCTTATCTCTACCGGACATCTTAATTAAATTACCAGGATCAACTCAACCATCTAAACATAGAAAATTATCAGGATCATTTTTTGCAACTTTTTCATTATATTCTTTTTCTTGCTTAACATCACAATCAGGTAAAGAAAAATGAGACGTTTCAAAAGTAGATAACTCATTAATTTTATCAGCATATTCTTTCTCTATCTCATACCAAACGCCATTAACTAAGATATATAAACTATTTTTATAATCTATCTCGCTATACAAACACTTAAAAATAGACCAGCTCTTTATGACATGTCCATTTGTATCAAAACAATAGACGTGCGAATTTTTAAGAAGACTAATATTTATGTCTAAATTATTATCATCTCGAAAAGATTTAAGCCAATCTTCAAGGATAATATCAGTGTAAGAAATATGTTTCTCACTATCAGAATTGTTTTTATAAGAAAAATGGTCTAATGTTTCCCACTCAATATTTTCTGGTATTGCTGACCATGTTTTCTCAGATTTTTCTTTGATAGAATCAACTAATTTAATATTTAAATCTTCTATGAGCACATTATTTTTTACCCCTTGTATCCTGTCAATCCATCCGAAATTCTCTTTGTAATCATCGTTTCAATAATGGGAATACAATTCATAAAGCAAAGGCTCTATTGATGTAATATCTACTTTAAGAGATAAGCTCAGGGAATCTCTACCTATAATATTTTTACCAAATTTTTCAATATCTTTTGGTTCGCCTACTATAGATTTTAATATATCTTGTTCTATATCGAATCAAAAATCCTGAATTGTGCCAATTTTACCTAGTTGTTCGGAAACATCTTTAAGACCATTTTTCAAATTTTTCTTATCAATTTTTTTTATTTTTGTTTCCTGTTTGATTGTGTTAAGTGCAGTAATTAAACCAAATCGTTCAACTACACAATCATTTTTAAGCAATTGCCATCAATGACCAAAAGTGATTGCGAAAATTTTCTCTTCTGATCCATACATGATTCTGGCAATATAAACTCCACTAGTACTAGAACTTTTTGCATCTTGGATATTTTCTTTGAGAAAAAAATTCTTAATCCACGGAGGTATTTTTGGAAATGATTTTTTATAATAAAATATCTTACCATTCGTATTTTCCTTGCCCAATAAAGTAATATCTTTCAAAATATCCTCATCTTTCGTAAGTCACTTTTTTATTAAATAAACTGTGATTTTATTACTCTTAGTTAACATGAATTAGGATATTTTAGTTAAAATAGAACTTAAAATCTTACTCGACTCAGCATCTAATATTTTAATTTCTTCAATTATCTCCTTTGGGCTCCTTATCACCACCTCATCTTTTTTATTCGGATTCTTCACTGAGAGGTCATAGGTCGCTGTATCAATATTTTTCACATCAAGTGTCCACGAATTTTCTGAGTCGGCTTTTGTCTTCTGCAGTTTTACAAAATCAGCAAGGTCTGACTCATTGAGAGCATTCGTCTTACCAAGATTACGAGAGAGATTGAGTTGGTAGTACCAGACTTTTTTTGTTGGTACTCACTTCTCAAAAAATAGTACCACCGTTTTTACTCCAGCCCCTGTAAATGTCCCACCTGGGAGGTCGAGAATGGTGTGGAGATTGCATGATTCGAGGACATGCTTTCGTAGAGCTACGGAAGCATTGTCTGTGTTACTGAGAAATGTATTTTTGATGATGATACCTGCTCGACCTCCTGCCTTCATGATCTTAATAAAATGCTGGAGAAAAAGAAATGCTGTCTCTCCTGTTTTGATTGGGAAGTTTTGCTGTATTTCTGAGCGGATTTTTCAACCAAAAGGAGGATTTGCAAGGACGATATTGTAGCGGTCTTTTTCTTGGATGTCGTTGATATTCTCAGCGAGTGTATTTGTATGACGGATATTTGGCGCTTCGATACCATGCAAAATCATATTCATGATACCGATGATATAGGCGAGCGATTTTATTTCTTTGCCATAGAGTGTTTTCTTCTGGAGAATATCATCTTGTTTTGTTGTCCGTTTATCGTACGTAGTTTTGAGGTAATCAAACGCTTCGACGAGGAATCATCCAGAACCACACGCACCATCGTAGATTGTTTCTCCGATAGTGGGAGCGACAACATTCACAATGGTTCGGATGAGTGGACGAGGTGTGTAGTATTCACCACCATTGCGTCCTGCATTTCCCATCTTCTGTATTCGTCCTTCATAGAGGTGCGACATCTCGTGTTTCTGTTCACTTGTTTGGAATTTGAGACCATCGACGATATCGAGAACGTTGCGGAGATTGTACCCGCTCTGAATCCTATTTCTGAGTTCACTAAATATCTCTCCTATTTTGTATTCAATCGTTTCACTGTGTTCTGCATCATGCTTGAATTGCTTGAGATAGGGAAAGAGTTTTTCATTCACAAAACGGATAAGGTCATCACCAGAGAGAGCCTTGTGGTGGTCGAGTTTTCCATCTTTTTTTGGACACGCCCAAGTATTCCATCTATATTCATCTGCAATGAGAGGAGTGTATTTTTTCCCTTCGAGAATGGCGGATTTTGTGCGGTCAGTTTCAAAATCATCAAGGTACTTCAAAAAGAGTATCCACGAGCTTTGTTCGACATAGTCGAGTTCACTTCCACATCATGCATCCTTGTGCAGTGTATCATCGATATTTTTAAACGCTTGTTCGAACATAGTTTTTGTTTGTGTTGATTATATCCATTCCCCGCTTTTCACAACGCAAACAAGACTTTTTCTACTTCCTGAGCTCTGCTAATAAATTATCGAGGTCGAGTGCTTCTGTTACCATGACGATTTTCCCATCGATATATGTCCACTCTTCTTGTGGACGATCGCAGTAGAGCTCAACACCGATACTGTCTGGATCACGGAGATAGAGCGCCTCAGAGACGCCATGATCACTTGCGCCATCGAGAGGATATCCTGCATCGATGAGTCGCTGCAATACTTTCGCAAGTTCGAGACGTGATGGAAAGAGAATCGCAAAATGATAGAGTCCACTTGTGTGAGGAGGTGGTGGTGGCACGCCTTCACCCTTCCAGGTATTCAGACCGATATGATGGTGATATCATCCGGCAGAGAGAAAGACGGCAGAGTCACCGTAGATCGTCGTCACTTCGAATCAGAGGATGTCACGATAAAACGCGAGTGAACGATCGAGATCAGCGACCGTGAGATGCACGTGTCCTATCGTAGTTTTGGGGTGGAGAGTCATGAAAAAAGTATAGAGACTTTTTTTGAAATAGATATATTTTTCTGATGGTATACTACATGGCGTGCATCCAAGCTTGATCCAGTAGACGCACTGAGGTTGTAAATATTATTGATGAAAAAGTCACAAGCTCAAGATACCTCCGCGTATGTTGATAAATCTATATTGTGGCATCTGAGGGACTAATTTCATTTGTAAGTATCCGCTCGATCATCCACTATGACAATACAGAGCAAACAGAGTACCTTCTGGATACTTTCAAGAAAATAAATCATCTGTAAGTGGTATACTCCCTTTTAATGGGTGATCTATCATATCTACCAACACCAGCTTTTCTCATAAGTTCTTTTTTTGAAGGTCGTATTCCTCCCAAGTCCACGACTCAAGTCCATTGTTTCTTCAAAAAATATTACACGTATTCTTTATAAAAAAATCATTCACACTCATAATAAAAAAAGAAAAAATATGAGAGATAAGTATAGAAAGATAAAAATATATAACAAAAAAATCCTCCCACGAATGAGAGGATTTTCGAGAGAAAAAATAAAATAATTATTTCTTCTTTGCAACTTTCTTAGCTGGAGCTTTTTTTGGGGCAGCCTTTTTAGCAGGAGCCTTTTTAGCAACAACTTTCTTAGCTGGAGCTTTTTTAGGAGCAGCTTTTTTAGGAGCAGCTTTTTTAGCAACAACTTTTTTCTTTGGTGCAGCAGCTTTTTTAGCTGGAGCTTTTTTCTTAGCAGTAGCCATAGAAAAAGAAAATAAATAAATAAAACATCGAACAGAAAAATTGTATCACAATATTTTTGTTTAGCATAGTTTATTATCTTCTCAAAATGAAATATCGTGTGTATATATATAATCACAATGGGGAAGATGTTTTTTCAAAAAATAAAATACACATCATACACATCGATAAAACCGCTTGCGCATATGAAAAATAAAAATATTTCAAGAGACGAAATAAAAAATATAATAAAAAAAATATAAAATTTTTTCTATAAAAAATTATTTTTTTCTCGGAAGTGGAATGAGAATACTTGTTGATTTTTTGTATGCTTCGAATCATTTTCTCTTCGCGAGAGACGCTTCGAGCATCGGTATACCAGTGACAAATATGATGATATACGAGAGCAAAAGTGGACTCAGTATACCTATCATGCTCGCAGAGTTTTGGACACTCATGATCCACAGACTCCACCACATGAGGAGTTCTCAAAAATAATTCGGATGACGAGAATATTTCCAGAGTCATGTTTGGATTATTTTTCATGCATTATTTTTATTTGCACGAAATTCATTCATCTGACGATCAGCTATATATTCGCAGAGGAATCATATTATCCAGAGTAGAGCGCCAATAATAAATTGTGGAGTGAGAGAAATATTTTTCGTAAATAAAAAGAGAAGTGGGAGAGAAATAATCGCAATAAAAAATCACTGTAAAAGAAAAATATAAAAATATGATTTTAGAAAAAAATATTTTCACCACGAAATACGAAACGCTGCATATCGTGCATCTTCACTATGTCTCGTGAGACGGATGATGATATGTGAGACGAGACGGACAGACCAGAGTACGACGAAGACGAGAGGTACAAGAGCGAGCAAAGACGGAGAGAAAAATACAAAGAGCATCAACGCTATGAGTCCATACGTCAGTCACCACACAATATCGACGAGATCAGTGCGACGAAAAAAGAGAGAGATCAGGTACCACGATGTCATCCAGAAAAAAAGCGTGACACAGAGTGCGAAAAAAATTGCGAGCATAAAAACAAATAAATAATCAAAAAGTGATGAAAAACGGAAAAGGGTTTTTAGGGGCGAAACTGTTTAAGGTCGTTGCCGTCAAGATAATGAAGACGAAAATAGTCCGAGTTTTTCGCCCCTAAATTGTTTTGGATACTTTTGCAATCAAAACTATCAGTAAAACAAAAATTACCGGAAAAACTTCACAATCAAAGTCGATACCGTCCCTGTGATAAACGCTCACCAGAGAATATCAGTAATTGTGATAAACCATGGCCAATTTTTCATAAAGACTTGGTTCGTGAGATCATAGGTGCTATAAGCAAAAAATCAGAGAAGAGCGCCGCGGAGAAATACTTCTGACAGAGAAAGGGAATTGTGTAGCGCTGGATGAATAACAAAATACATCATACCGCCGATATAAATCGTGTAAAAGAGTAGTGCGGGAATGATGGCAACTTTTCCAGAAGTAAGATGTGAGAGATACTGGGCGTACCATTTAGTACCAAAGAGTGAAATCCACACCGCATCTATCGCGAGAAAGAGCACAACAGTCGAGATAAATATGATGAGAAGTTTTAGCATAGATATCCATTATAAAATAATATGGATTATTACAATAAACTTATTATCATCTTGGCGTACAATTATCTCTATATTATACGAAAAATATGAATAAATTACGTTGAGTATTAATCGGAGCGATAGTCCTCGTTGTCTTATGTGGATGAATATGATTGTGGTATACACAAAATCATACAGCACCTCTCACCTCTCAGGTCATAGGGGAAACTGAGGGAAAGGTATTTCATTTTCTGAGTAATACCTGTCTGGATGAAATCACAAACCTATCGGCAGAGACGCCACTATCAGAGATATGTCGTGAAGAATTAAAGAAAATCGAACCTCTCGGAACCACTCTCGACGCTCTATGTGTTCAGGAAATATCAGATATCGCTCTGGGGAAAGTGCCATGATTGACGGATGTTTGTCGAGTAAAACTCTATGATTTTTACAATTCACCCGAAAACACAAAAGCAATCCTCGAACATACTACCACCAAAACACAATTGGAATTAACCAAACTCGCAGGAGAAATAGACATACTCGTAGTAGATATTTCAACTCTCGAAACAGAGTTATCACAACTTTCTCAAAGTGTCTTGGCAGCAGATATAAATTCTAACAAAAAATATACAACATATATAGCTACTCAGAGACTCTACAACACTTCCGTAAAAGAGTATGCACGACTCAAAAAGATCTCTGATAAAAATAAAAATATTGTACCCGGTCCAAATATTCAAGCACAAATCAATTACTTACAAATTGTTCTCAGTAAAAATAAGAGAAGGACTGCTGCAGAAAGATTATCATATACAAAAACACAAACACAGATTACAGAATTGAAAAATCTCCTCGCAACAAACAATGAAAAACTCAACATGGATACGCTCTTGATTCGTATGAATCAGGAAAAAGTGAAACATGAAGAAGCACTGATAATTCTCAATAAAACAAAAGGTGACCAAGAGAACGCGACACAATTACTCTGAAATAAAAAAGATACTTTGGATCTAAAAAAAGGAGATAAACAAATACTCGAAAATACACTGTCCTACCTCGAGTCTCAAAAACCAAAACCAGTAGATGAAGAAACATTTGGGAATTGGGATGAGAATGCTAACTACGGACCAGATTTTGACTGAGTAGTCATCGATATCACTCCTGATGTACTCAATAAATACAATTTTATCTATGATAACGCGGAAGATAAAACTCTCTTTGAAACAAGGGTCAGTGAAATGCAGAATCTTATCAGTAGTAAAAAATTAGGCTCTATCAGACTCATACTCTGGCCAGATAACTCAGTAGATGATAAAGTCGAATATTCTATACAATACAAACAAAATGATAATATATACAGAGTAAGAGAGCTATCTACATATGTTTACAATGAACCTGGCGCAATAACATTATTAGAAGGATCAAGACGGAAATTCAAAAAATATGAAGCTCTTAGGAGCCAAATATGAGGAACATGCGGAGTAAAATCTATTCTAAAAAGCATGAAAAATGGTTGATGTTTTTCAGGTATCACTGATTGAGATCAGTGGAATATAGATATGGCTGACAAAGTAGCACAAGATGGTTTGTCGGCTATATGACATCTACTACCAAAAAGTGAATTATGAGTAGCCTCTCTTGCAGGATTGCCTAAAATAGGTATTTCAACAGCCATGGAAGCAAATGGATTTAAAAACTGCCAAACCATAAGCGCATCTAATTTCTGTGCAAATCCGGGGGCATACAAAGGAAAAAGCTGTATTTTAATAGCTATAAGTCCAGTCTGAGGCCATGCTATGAACATAAACAGTGCTACCAATAGAGGTGGATTTACGAGTTGTCAGATTAACGTGGACGATACTAATGAGCAGGACAATTTAAATATCAAAGTCGGTCAACAAAAATAACATGAAACCAACAGACGTTATTTGTTGTGAATTAGCATGCAGTTAAGACCGGATTGCAGATAAATCAATTTCTTTACGGTATCTGTAGCATCTTATAAAAATCTCCTTTCTTTTTGATATAGAGATCTTCTTGGCGAACGAGCTTGAGATATTCTTCTGGGAAAATAAAATATTTGAGAGCTTCTTCCAGATAAATAGTATTCTGACTTCATTTTGCAAAGAGGAGATATTTGTCTGGATCATTCGCAAGAAGCTCACGGATATACTCTCCTGCTGTTCGTGAATCAAGAGTGAAAAAAGTTTTTTCCATCCAATGTTTATCAACAAGTGGTTTAATAATTTCACGGGAAACAGAACCAACAAAAATATAGTGATCTATGGGGAAGGTGCGGAGTTTTTCCCAGAGTTCTTCATGTCGATCTCGCTCAAGTGCTCCGAGCTCGCGCATATCTCAGAGAAGTGCAATAGTCTTTCGTCATTCTGTTTTTGCAAGGCGAGCAAGCATCTCGACTCCAGCGACTATTGGATCAAATCATCCATTATATGTACCATCTATGACGATGCTATCATGGAGTCACTTGAGCAAATTTCATCTGGCATGCGGGAGATGAATATGTCGTAAAAAAGACACAACATCGAGAGGAGGTATTCATGACTGAAGAGCTACGAGAAATGCTCCAGCCAGAATACCAGAATGATGTACTCAGAGAATAGGAGAAACGATGTGATATTTTTCATTACCATCCGAAAAATCCATCTCAATTCCATCCGGATGTTCGAGAATATTGGTGATCATGAGATCACTTTTTTTGTCATCACGACCATACCAGAGTTGAGCTCGAAATTCGGCCTGATGAATATCATCAGCATTGGCAATAGCATACGTATTTTTTCTTTTTCTACGGAGCAGCTTTTCTTTCTCAGCATAATATAATTCCACACTTCAAAATCACTGCGTATGAGAGGGAGAGAGTTTCGTAAAGAGGGCAATGTCAGGCTCAACTATATTTATCTGTATATCCATCTCTCCTGGGTGATCGACGCCATATTCGAGGACAAGTATTTGCGGATAATGTGATTTTGAGAGAGTGACAAGTGCTGCGAAAAACATACGAATCCACGCAAGAGCATTGTGACCACCACTGCGTATCTGGAGAACAGCAAATGCGAAACCCCATTCGCCATTGTAGTTTCATTCTGGGGACCAGACATCTTTTCCGGCTCGAGTGAGAATCTCTGTTACGACATGACGTGCTGTCGTTTTCCCGAAGGATCCAGTGACACCAATAACAAAAGGTTTATGCCGGAGAATACAGAAACGAGCAAGGAGGCAGAATATTTTTTGAATCAGTTTTTTCATGAAAATGAGTATAAGAATTACCAAGAGTAATCAACTACTCTACACTTTTCATAGTAGTACTATTATTGATTCTTAGACTCCCCACTGACACACTGGCCAATAGTGATTATTATTTGACTGAACATCATTGCGGCATCCACATGCCTGATTATAGGTATCTGGATCAGTGAGATGCTTGATATGGCATACTATGAAGTCTTGGATATTTCCAGCAATTATACTGGATGTCGCTCCCGGTTCATCAAATGCTTGAGCTACTATGCCAGAGAATAGATGAGGAATGCCCATGTCATAGGGGATAAATTTTTGTGTTGCTACATACCAATCACCCACCGTCATATTAAAGTCACCAGTTTTTTTATCTATCTGAGTATCTTTTTCAGACTTGAGAAGCTCCATCTGTGATGGGAGATAATATTCATAGTTTTCGAAAAAAGTCTCCTGCGCTTTCGCTGTTGCGAGATACTGCATAAATTTTATGACTGGGTCATTGCTTGGTTTTGCTTTATTACGATTCGTACCATATTTTGACATCGTGAAATACATAAAACGTGCCAGATTTGTCTGTTTTTTTACATCATCTTCTACCTGAGGTATAGTTGCCCATCGGAGATTTTTACCAAATTTTCCATCGAGCTCTTTATCTTTCTTTGCTCGTTTCTGAGCGAGGAGAATATCTCTCTCTGTAGAGGGATAACCAACAAGCGTTGCTACTTTCCCACGTACAAAAAGATCTGTCGTAGTCAGAGTATCATCAAATGCATCAGCATGCTGAGCAAGATTATTCGGTTCACGACGGTATTCTAGGAGACGATCAACGATTGAGCGTGACTCAACTGAATCAAGTGTCTTATAAGAATTGAATTGTTCTCCTTTGTATTGGATAGTGAGGAGAGGAAGTATATCGCCGCTGAGTGGTGTTGCTCGACCATACCCCATAGAAACAGCTGATATTTTTTCTTTCTTTGCATCATCAGAGAGGAGATCCTCGATGCCTTTCCAGAAATCTGGTGCTTTTGGCATGAGATCGCGATTATAGTATATACCGAGCGGCTCAAAACCAACTGGTACACCACGCAATCATCTCACAATTTTATCTTTGCCGTCGACTTTTTGTTTTTCCTCAAAAACGAGTTCATCGACAAAAAGAGGATGAAATCTATCTTCAAAATCTGAAAGATTAATGATATTTTCACCAAGAGAAGTCACGTAGGGGTCTACATAGAAATATCCTCCGTGATTCGGTATCAATATGACATCAGGCGAAGATTTTGTCTGTACTGTACGGGGAAACACCTCAAGAAGATCTTCATACGATGAAAAGTCACGGACCTTGAGCTTCATGTCATTCCTATCAACGAAGTCATTATATCATTTATTAAGTGTCTCAAAAAGTGTCGAAGGCATATTGACACTCCAGATAACCACTTCTTTTGTTTCTGGTTTGAATCATTTTCCATTATCCGATTTTGTCGCTCCAGAGAGCATGAGAACGCCTGCGAGAACAATCAAAAAACAAACGAATATAAGAGCGACGAATATTATTTTTCGCTTATTTGGCGATGGGAGTGGGATGACGTTATCGGGCATAAGAATTTATCAAAAATCTATTCCCCTCCATCTTACCGCTTTTTTCAAGTAAAATCAAATATATTGATCCTCTGGAAAAACCGCTCTGTCAAAAATTATTGTTGAGCTACCCTGGTATTGCTCTGAGTATTATATGAAACAGCTGGAGAAACTGAAAGAGATGCAGAATTATCAACAACAGTATCACCAGAAACTACAGTTGCTCTATGACTCCCATCTGATCCATATGGAATAAGGGAATTTTCTTTTTCTGGAACAAGCAAAAAATCCCCACGTACTTCAGTAACAATTGCATCATAACCATAACGACCTTCTACATTACGAAGACGACGTCGCATGCTCGTAATTGCGTCCTCTTGAACACGTGGATCAGAAAATTGAGCACGAATAGCTGCTTCAACCTGTTCAGGCGTGCCGTCGAAAGTAATCGTATTGGCAAGTCTATCTCGAACATGAGAAATCAAAAGTGAAAGAGAAATTACTCCAGCTGTTATAGAAGCTGAAATTGTAAGAAGTTTTGGTACATTCATAATAAAAATTACGGAATAGTAATTTAATTATAGTACAATATTTACTATGTCAATTTTATAGAGTTTTCTTACCGAGGAATGACTGAAGGACCTCCGGGACCCTCACGGTACCGTCTTCATTTTGATAATTTTCGATGATAGCAATTAGTGCCCGTCCACATGCAAAAGCCGTTGCATCATTGGTATGAATCAATTCAAGTTCACCATTTTCCCGGCGTACACGAGTTTGAAGTCTGC